>NC_008209.1:0-351250 GCF_000014045.1 Roseobacter denitrificans OCh 114 | reverse complement strand
GCTCAGCGGTGTTTCCGTCAGAACATCCGCCATGCCGACGACACCATTCATGGGGGTTCTGATTTCATGGCTCATATTGGCGAGGAAGGCGGATTTCGCTCGACTTGCCGCCTCCGCACTGGCGCGCGCGGCCTCGAGTTTCTCCTCGTATCGCACGGCAGCGGTGATGTTGATGCCAAGGGAGATTATATCCCCGTCAGGTCCGCGCCGATCAATCATCCGAATGTATTCATTGTTCCAAAGTTGAATAACGACAGCTTCGGGTTCGGGCGACTGGACACGTTCAATCATTTTCTGACGCCATTCAGCCGGGCGCAAGTCACCCGTATTCACGATGCCTTCCTCTGTGAGAAACTGCAGCACGGTCACATAGCTGACGCCGGGTTGCATGTCTTCGAGCCCGTCAAAGACAGCAAGATAGGAATTATTTGCCATGATAAGTTCCAGATCAGGCGAATAAAACGCGAACCCGTCATTTATCGTTTCAATGGACTGCCACAGCCTGCGTTCCACACGCTCGATCTGTTTGTGGGCGGCGGAAAGGTCCGATTTGACGCGTTTGTTTTCATCCCGCACATTGGCGACTTCGGCGCGCGTTTCGACGATCTCGTTCGACAGTTGGCGCGCATGGAGCCCCAGTTTTCGATTCGCGGCAAAGAGTTCGGCCTGCTTGAGTTCAAGCAAACGCTCCGCAGCAAGTCGACTGCGCCTTTCCTGGGCCAGTTTATTGGCAATGCTCATTCAGATATACGCATGGATTAAAACACCGGTTTGCGCCGCAATCTGCGGGTTTTGGGTGAATATCTGTTTAACCCGACACGATAACCGTCAAGTCACGCCTTAGCGACGCCCTTCGCGCAGCCACGCGGCGGTTATCAGACCGGCAGAGAGCAACAAAACCAACCACCCGGGCAGAATGGCGGTCTGGCGCACGTCGCGCGTCTCATAGGCATTGCGCGGCGTCAGTCCGATCCAGCCGCGCCCGGCGGCGGGACGTCCTTCACGCACCTCGCGCAGTCGGGGCAACCCGTCTTCCAGCATCACCGTGCCACCGCGCAGGGCTGCCAGAACCGGTGCCAGAATATCCGGCGTCGCTATGGTTTGCTCAAACTCGCGCGGGGCAGCAGGGCCAAGGCCGATGACGGCCATCTGATCGCCATTTTCCAACCGGTAAAGGCCGATTTCCGGGCCGTCGAAAACGGTCTCGAAAACACCGGGGCCGGATTGTAACAGAGGCAATTCGGTGACGTTCCCCAAGGGGTCGGTGATCACGACCGGCGGCACGGTTTCCTGCAAGGTACGGCGCAAAATGCGCATGGTCTGCCCCGTGGCATCCGCTGTCAGTGCTTCTTCTTCGAGTTCGGGTTCACGCATCATCCAATGCGCCAGCCTGCGCAGCAATTCCAATTGCGGGCCGCCGCCCTCGTACCCGCGGTTCCATAGCCAAGCGTGGTCGGAGGCCAGCAAAGCAACGCGCCCCTCACCAACACGATCAAGCACGAGCAGGGGCCTGTCGCCGGCACCGGCCATGACGACATTGCCTCTTGGGTCGGTGATGTCGATGTGGCGCAACCAAGGTCCCCAATCCCCGCCACCGGGCAGGCCGGTCGACACGGGATGGCGGTTACCGATTTCCGTCACGGTGGGTCGAAACGGCTGATCAAGGACGCGGGCGGTCGGGGACGCAGGCAGCACCGGACCGAGAGGCGAGCGATAGATGCTATCCGCGCCCGCAAAATCAGGGCCTGCTGCAACCAGAACGGCACCGCCTTGCCGGATATAATTGGCGACATTGTCGAGATAAAGCGCGGGCAGGATGCCCCGGCGTTTGTAGCGGTCAAAGATGATCAGATCAAAATCGTCTATCTTTTCCAAAAACAATTCGCGTGTGGGGAAAGCGATCAGGGACAATTCGCTGACCGGCACGCCATCCTGCTTTTCCGGCGGACGCAGGATCGTGAAATGCACCAGATCCACGGAACTGTCGGATTTCAGCAGGTTGCGCCATGTGCGCCCACCTGGGTGTGGTTCACCCGAGACCAGCAGCACGCGCAGCCGGTCGCGCACGCCATTCATCTGGATCAGGGCTTTGTTGTTGCGGTCCGTCAATTCGCCGTCAGCCTCCGGCACGGTGAATTCGATCACATTGCGCCCACCGTGGGGCAAGGTCACGGGCAGGTCGATGTCCTGACCCAGCGGCACCTGAAACTCCTGCGGTTCCGCCCCATCGACCGAGATCAGCAAGGGCGCGGCCGTGGCTCCTGCCGGGGCATTCCCCATATCCTCGATCCGCAGGGTCAGGGTGACAGGTTCGCCAATGATCGCAAAGGCGGGCGCGTTTTTGATGCTGAGCCGACGGTCCCAGTCGGTGCTCTTGCCGGTCATAAGCAGGTGCATAGGTGCAGGCAAATTTACCGGTAAGTCCGCGTCATGCACACGGCCATCCGATACGGCGATGATGCCGGCCACCCGGCTGCGCGGCTCCTCGGCGAGGGCCTTGGACAGTGCTGTCATGAGTTGTGTACCCGTGTCGCCGTCACCATCGGTGACGGTTATCCGCCGCACTTCGGTATTGCTGCGCGCGGCGATACGGTCGGCCAGTTCATCGGCAGCGCTTTGGGTCTGTTCGGCGCGGTCCGACAGGTTCTGACTGGCGCTTTCATCTTCGAGCAGCAGCACGATATCGCTGAGTTCTGCGCGGTCCTCCTGCTGGTAGCTTGGGCCTGTCAGCGCCGCGATCACGACGAGAGCCGCAAGACCGCGCAGGGCCCAACCGCTCAGCCCGCGCAGGGCGGCAAAAACCACACCCGCCATGGCAAGGACGGCAATCGCCGCCAAAAGTGTCCATGGGATCAGCGGGTCAAATATCATCTGTCCGGTCATTGGCCCAACCTATCGAGCAGTGCGGGTACATGTACCTGATCTGATTTGTAATTGCCGGTCAGCACATGCATCACGAGGTTTACGCCAAAGCGGTAGGCCAGTTCCCGTTGCCGCTCGCCGGTAAAACCGCGCCCGATCGGCACCAAAGGTGCGCCGTTCTCCGCCATGGCCCAGGCCGCGGCCCAGTCGTTGCCACCGATCACGACGGGTGTCACACCGTCATTGAGGTTGCGAAACGGCATCCCTTCGATCTGTTCCGCATCCGGAGGGGCCGCTTCGACCCAGACATCGCGGCTGGTGTGGCGTCCCGGATAGTCCTGCAACAGGTAGAACGTGCGGGTCAGAACGTGATCCGCAGGCAGCGGTTCCAGCGGCGGTATATCGAGTGGTGCTGCCAGATCGCGCAGTTTGCGACCGTTCGGGCTGGACGTGCCAAAACGGGCAATATCCGCATCCTTGGTGTCAAACAGGATCAGACCGCCCGAGCGCAGGTAGGCGTTCAGCTTGGCGTAGGCCTCTGACGAGGGGCGGGGCTGTTCCACCGTGATCGGCCAGTAGAGTATCGGGAAGAATGCCAATTCATCGCGTTCAAGGTCTACACCGACGGGGCTTGCAGGTTCGACCGAGGTGCGGAACGTCAGTGTTTGCGACAATCCGAACAGCCCGGCGCGCGACAGATCATCGACGCTTTGATCGCTGGTGATGACATAGGCCAGCACCATCTCTTCGGTGGATTGCAGGGCAAATTCGTCAAGTTCACTGCTTTGCGCAGCGCTTTGCGAGGGTATGGCGAGCGGTATGCCCAAGGCGATAACAATGGCTGCGGTGCGTCCGGCCGCGCCCTTTAGACGCCCCGTCAGGGCCAGTGATGCGATCACATCGGCAATGAGGGTCAGCAGCGCAAGGCTCAGCAGCAAACCCGCGATGGGTTGTTCGGGTGGCACGGAAAACCCGCGCACGGGAATGCGCGCAGGCCAGACGGCGGGTTCAAGCGCGGTTTCATCCGTCACGACGTTGCGCGCGAGGCGACGATCACCGGAGGCATAGATGCCGGGCTGCATCTCGGGGCTGGGCGGGGCCGTGACAAGGTCGGGGCCGGGCACACCGGGCAGATTGCCCGCGTCCGAAAGTGTTCCAAATCCATCCATAACCTGTTCTGGTGTCCATGTTGTGCCGTCCAATTGGGTCGCATCAGGCCGGGTGCCCGAGGAGGCGACGGCCAGACGTTCCAGCATCTGCACAAACAGACCCGAAAGCGGCAACGTAGACCAATCCGCCGTGGCCGTCACGTGAAAGAGCACGATCTGTCCTTGCTCACGGGTCTTGCGCGTCACCAGCGGCGTGCCATCCGTCAGTTCCGCAATCACGCGTTCGGCGAGTGTCGGGTCGGGTTGCGCCATGATCTGGCTTGTGACCTGAACATCATCCGGGATGGGCAGGCCAAAGAACGGTGAGTTTTCGCGGAACGGGGCGAGGGTCTTGGGCTCGCCCCAACTCATGGCACCGCCGACGGTCCGACCACCGGTGCGCAGCCGCACGGGCATCAGCGGGTCTTCGTCCACGCGGCTGACATCGCTCGCGGCAACGCGGGGTCCGGCAAAGCGCACCAGCATACCGCCCTGATCCAGCCATTCGCCCAGATCCTCGGCCTCGCCACCTGACAGGGTGGCAATGTCCGCCAGAATGATCACATCCGGGTTGGCGGGCAGGATATCGGACAGGCTGCCCTTGATCAGATCAGCACTGGGGGCGAGTGCTTGTTCAAGATAATGCAGCGGGGATAAAAGCTCCAACCCCTCGCGGTCTTCGCGCCCGGCAATCAGCGCGATTTCACGGCGGCGCAGCGCATCATCCGCCAGTGTCGTCGCCCCGGCAGAACGCTGGCCCTGAATGTCAAACCGCGTGATCCGCGCGCGCAACTCGGCGGGCAGCGTCAATGCGGTGTCCGCGTTTGTCTCTCCGGCCTGAAAGGTGGCCGTCGCCGTGGCGAGCAATGTCGCATTGCCCACCGGGTCACGGCCCTGCACCTGCAGCACTACCTCACGCTCCGGGCCGGGTGTGGCGCGCAGCGCCGATAGCTGGATGGCGCCATCCTCAAACCCGGCGGGGGCAAGGGCCACGACATTGGCGGCGGTTTGATATACGTCGACCATGCCTTTCGCCTCAAAGGCCGCCAGTGCCTCATCGCGGCCCGGATAATCCAGCCCATCACTGAACCACAACGTATCGAAGGCACCGGTTTCGTTCAAAAGCGAGGTCGCCTCCGCGATGCGGGCGGCATCCGGTTGCCATCCGGAGGGCGTAAATCCGGGTAAACGGCTGCGCCATGTATCGGCGGCCTGAAAAACGGGGGCTTCGGGTCTGGCCAGATCAAGGAATGCGACCGGACGGGCCGCACGGCTGGCGCGGCTCAACTGCGCATCAATGGCTTCCATCTGCTCGTCCCAGCGGGTGGCACCGGCCCAGCTGCCATCCAGCACGATCATCAGCGGGCCATCGCCCTGTGCCTGATCCTCATTCGGGTTCAGAACCGGCCCGGCAAGGCCAAGAATGATCGCGGCAACCGCCAGCATCCGCAGCAACAACAGCCACCACGGCGTGCGGTCTGACACGCTTTCATCATCCTGCAAGCCCAAGAGCAGGGCAACACCGGGAAACATGCGCTTGATCGGCGCTGGCGGGATCGCCCGCAGAATGAGCCAGAGTATCGGCAAGGCCAGAAGCGCGAGCAAAAGCCACGGAGCGGTGAACCCTATCCCACCCAGAACAGTCATCGAAACCCACCTGTATCCAGCGCAGAGTAAAGCCACAGCAAGGCCGATTGCGCAGACATATTCGTATGATGCTGCCCGTATTGCCAGCCCGTCACAGTGCACAGGTGCTGCAGTTCTTCCTTGCGCGCGGCCAGTCTGTCCAGATAGCGCGTGCGCAGATCATTCGCCTTCAGCGTCTCGTGGCTGATCGTGCCACCGACGCTTTCGAAAATGGTGCGCCCTGAAAAGGGAAACTCCTCTTCCGATGGGTCAAGCACATGCAACAGTACCCCGCGCACGCCCCGGTCCGCAGCCTTGGTCAGCGCCAGTTTCACCTCTGCCACATCGCCCATGAAATCGGAGATAAACACGGCACGGGCCGACGGAATCATCGCGCGATGCTCGGGGGGGGCGTAATCCTCCTCGGCATCCTTGGTGAACATTTCCGCAAGGCGCAGGATCTGCGCATTTCCCCGCCGTGGCGGCAATGTCGTGCCGGTCAGGCCCACGCGTTCGCCCCCGCGCACCAGCAGGATCGCAATGGCCAGCGCCAGGACCCGCGCGCGGTCCGCCTTTTCGGGCACATCGCTGGCGCTGGAGAACCGCATGGATGCGCCCTGATCCACCCAGAGCATGACCGACTGCGCAATCTGCCATTCGCGTTCGCGCACGAACTGCGTGTCCCCCATAGCTGAGCGGCGGTGATCGATCAGGCGGCGGCTGTCACCGGGTTGCGCCGGGCGGTATTGCCAAAAGTCGTCTCCCATACCGGCGCGACGCCGACCGTGATCGCCCAGCAGCACAGCGCCCGCCAGATGCTCAGCCCGCGCGAGCAAGGCAGGCAGCATCGCGGCCTGTGTTTCGGCACTCGCGCGCAGCGCCGTCGGGCGCGCGTCTTGTGGCAGGGAAGACAGGGAACTCACGCGGCGGCCTTTGTCCCGGAAAGTGTCACCGCAGTACTTTCAATCAGATCCGTGAGGCTGTCCCCACGTGCCCGTGCCGCGAAATTCAGCGCCATACGGTGGCTGAGCACGGGGCGGGCCATGTCGATCACATCTTCGGCCGAAGGCGCGAGTCGCCCTTCAAGCAGGGCCTTGGCGCGCACGGTCAGCATCAGCGCCTGTGCCGCGCGCGGGCCGGGGCCCCATGCCACGGTTTCACGCACCTGCTGGCTGGCGCTGTCCTCTTCGGGACGGAAGGCCCGCACCAGATCAAGGATCATCTCGACCACGCTTTCGCCCACTGGCATGCGGCGCAGCAATTTCTGCGCGGCCAGCAGATCGGCGGCGGAAAAGACTTCGGTGGAGGCTTCCTCAACCTCGCCGGTGGTCGCCAGCAGAATGTCGCGTTCCGTGTCGCGGTCCGGATAGGCCACATCGATCTGTACGAGGAAGCGGTCAAGCTGGGCTTCGGGCAGAGGATAGGTGCCTTCCTGCTCGATCGGGTTTTGCGTCGCCAAAACGTGGAACGGCGTCCCAAGGGTGCGGTTTTCACCGGCCACGGTGACGGTCTTCTCCTGCATCGCCTGCAACAGGGCGGATTGCGTGCGCGGCGAGGCGCGGTTGATTTCATCCGCCATCAACAGCTGGCAAAAGATCGGCCCTTCGATGAAACGAAACGCGCGGCTGCCGTCCGATGCCGTATCCAGCACTTCGGAGCCGAGGATATCCGCTGGCATCAGGTCAGGCGTGAACTGCACGCGGTTGCCATGCAGCCCCATGACGGTCGACAGTGTCTCAACCAGACGGGTCTTGCCCAGACCCGGCAAACCGATCAACAGCCCATGGCCCCCGCAGAGCAATGCCGTCAGCGTCAACTCAACCACGCGCTCCTGTCCGATAAAGCGCTTGGTGATGGATGACTTGGCTTGCGCCAATTTCTCGCCCAGTGCCTCGATCTCGGCGACCAAATCCTCTGCTTCACTCATGACAATGCGCTCCGTTGGGTTATATGCTTCAGTGTAAATCTATGGCGCTATGATGAAATGGCAAAAGCAATGAGTGGACAAAAAACCGTTACCCCCTCCGCAGAGGGCCTTGCTGCGTCAATAAATGCAGCAAAAACACGCGGCTTACCGCCTGTTCATTTGTGGAACCCGCCGTTTTGTGGCGATCTGGACATGCGCATTGCCCGCGATGGTACGTGGTTTTACGAGGGCACGCCGATTGGCAGGCCCGGTTTGGTGAAATTGTTCTCGTCGATTCTCAAGAAAGAGGCCGAAGATTATTTCCTCGTGACCCCTGTGGAAAAGGTCGGGATCACCGTGGATGACGCGCCCTTTGTCGCCATCGACTTCGAAGCGCGCGGCAGTGGCACGGATCAGGTTTTGAAATTCTTCACCCATGTGGATGACAGCGCGGTTGCAAGCGCTGACCTGCCCATCCGGGTGGAACGTGATCCCAAAACCGGCGAACCTTCGCCCTATGTCCGGGTGCGCAGCAATCTGGACGCGTTGATCGACCGCAAGAGCTTTTACCGGCTCGTTGATCTGGGCGCGCATCATGAGGGCTGGTTCGGCCTGTGGTCGTCCGGAGCTTTCTTTCCAGTCATTCCCAGCGCGGAATTGCCCTGACGTTGGCATTTTACGGGCTTTGCGCTTGGGTCTTGTGGTCGCGATTGGTAGCGTGATCCGAGGGGGAGAACGAACATGCCGAAACTTGCCGCCAACCTCAGCACGCTTTGGGCTGAGTTGCCCTATCTGGACCGTTTCGAGGCGGCGCAGGCGGCAGGGTTTGAAGGTGTCGCGGTGCCGCTTCCCTACGAAATGCCCGCCAAGGAGACGCAGCGCGCCGCCCTGCGGTCCGGCCTGCCCGTTGTGCATATCTGCGCACCGCCCCCCAATTATACCGGTGGGGAGCGTGGGTTTGCCGCCGTACCGGGCCTGGAAAAGCGGTTTGAATATGATCTGCGCCGCGCGCTGCGCTATTGTGAGGCGCTGCGGGTGCCAGTGCTGCACATCATCGCGGGTGTCGCCTCTGGCGCGGCAGCGCGCCAAACGCTTGTGGCAAACCTGCGCCATGCCTGTGACGCAGCACCCGACGGGATCATGCTGACGCTGGAACCCAAGGCACAAGCCGATGCATTTCTGTCCGATTTTGAGGTCACGGCGGGGGTGATCCGTGATGTTGGTGCGCCCAACCTTGGTTTGCAGTTTCACAGCCAACACGCCGCAGCTCTGGGCGGCGATGCCGTGTCGGTGTTCGAGACCTACGCCGACCTCATCCGGCATATCCAACTGGCGGACACAAACGGCGCTGCGCCCGGCAGCGGCGCGATGGATTTCGAAGCCCTCGCGGCTGCGATCAGCCGCGCGCAATATGCCGGGTGGCTGGTTGCCGATTACACCGTTGATGGGCGCACCGAAGAACATCTGGACTGGATGGCCCTGTTCCAGACCCAGAACGTCTGACCAAATACCTGAAATACCGCGTATCACGTTACGCATTGAAATCATTTTTTTTCAGTCAGTGCTATGTAAGTCAGGTTTTTGCCATGACGTATTAATGCGCGACGGCCCAGTTCGGCCCCTGCCCCGCATCCACGGTCAGTTTCACGTCAAGGTGTACAACCGGGTCGGCGGCGCTTTCCATGACGCTGCGTGCAGCCTCGATCAACGCGTCCTGCGCCCCCTGATCGACCTCAAACAACAGCTCATCATGCACCTGCAACAGCATCTTTGCGGGCAATTCCGCGATGGCGGCGGGCATGCGGATCATCGCCCGGCGGATCACATCGGCGGCGGTGCCCTGTATCGGGGCGTTGATCGCAGCGCGCGCGGCAAACCCGGCCTGCGGCCCCTTTGCCCCGATATTGGGCGTGTGAATCCGGCGGCCAAACAGCGTCTCGACATAGCCGTGTTCTTTGGCAAATGCCTTGGTGTCGTCCATATAGGCGCGGATGCCGGGGAATCGTTCGAAATACCGGTCGATAAAGCCCTGCGCCTCGCTGCGGGGGATACGCAGGTTGCGCGCCAGACCAAAGCCCGAGATCCCGTAAATGACGCCAAAGTTGATCGCCTTGGCCTGCCTGCGAATCTCCGGTGTCATTTCATCGAGCGGCACGTCGAACATCTCAGACGCGGTCATGGCGTGGATGTCCTGCCCGTCGTCAAAGGCGGTTTTCAGGGCCGGAATGTCGGCGATATGCGCAAGGATGCGCAATTCAATCTGGCTGTAGTCGAGCGCTACCAGCGTTTTGCCTTCCTCGGCGACAAAGGCTTCGCGGATGCGGCGGCCTTCTTCAGAGCGAATGGGGATATTCTGCAGGTTCGGGTCGGTTGAGGCGAGCCGCCCCGTCGAGGCCCCGGCAATCGAATAAGACGTATGCACACGGCCCGTATCCGGGTTGATGTGGTCCTGCAGCGCGTCCGTATAGGTCGATTTCAGCTTGGACAGTTGCCGCCAGTCTAGGATGCGGCGCGGCAATTCGTGTTCGGTCGCCAAATCCTCAAGCACATCGGCACCGGTTGCATAGGCCCCGGTCTTACCCTTCTTGCCGCCCTGCAATCCCATCTCGTCAAAGAGGATTTCACCCAATTGCTTGGGGCTGCCCACATTGAATTTACGCCCGACCAGCGTGTAAACCTCATCTTCCAGCGCCGCCATTTTCTGGCTGAACGCATTGGACATCCGGCTGAGCGTGTCGCGGTCCACCTTGATACCGGCACGTTCCATATCCGCAAGCACGGCCACCATCGGACGCTCAAGCGTTTCATAGACCTTCGTGACCTGCGCGCGGTGAAGCGCCGGTTTGAACTGCTGCCATAAACGCAGCGTGACATCTGCATCCTCGGCGGCATAGGGCACCGCCTCGCTGAGCGGCACCTTGTCAAAGGTGATCGCGGATTTTCCAGAGCCCAACAGCGGCTTTATGGGCAGCGGCGTGTGGCCCAGATACCGTTCCGACAAGGCGTCCATACCATGCCCGTGCAGACCACCGTGCATGGCGTAAGACATCAGCATCGTGTCATCAATGGGCGCAACGGTGATCCCCACCTGCGCGAATACCTTGGCATCATATTTCATGTTCTGCCCGATCTTGAGGATGCTCTCATCCTCCAGAACGGGTTTGAGCATTTCCAGCGCCGTCTCCAGCGGCATTTGCCCTTCCGCCAGATCATCGGAGCCGAACAGATCGTCGCTGCCAGCCGCTTTGTGGATAAGCGGGATATAGCAGGCCGTGCCCGGTTCAACGCAGAGCGAAATGCCGACAAGCTCTGCGGTCATCTCATTCAGACCCGTCGTTTCGGTGTCCACGGCGACATAGCCACGCTCGTAAATCTGATCTATCCACCCTTGCAGGGCCTCTGCGCTGTCGACCTGAGAATATCCCGCCTTGTCAAAAGGCACATCGGCGATTTCAGGGGCGGCGGGCGCATTTGCGGGCGTGTCGTTGATTTCCGGCATCTCGACCTTGAGCTGGTCGGCAATGCGTTTGGTCAGCGTTCTGAACTCCATTTCGGCCAGAAACGGCATCAACTGATCCGGGTCGGGGGTGCGCACCTCAAGGTCTTCCAGCGTGAAATCCAGCGGCGTGGCCTCGTCCAGCAGAACCAGCCTGCGCGACAGGCGGATCTGATCGGCATGGTCGATCAGCGTCTGGCGTCTCTTCGGCTGTTTTATCTCCGCGGCACGCTCCAGCAGCGCATCCAGATCGCCAAATTCATTGATCAGCAGTGCGGCGGTCTTGATGCCGATCCCGGGTGCGCCCGGTACGTTATCGACAGAATCGCCGGCCAGCGCCTGAACATCTACCACCCGTTCGGGATAAACGCCGAACTTCTCAAAGACCCCATCGCGGTCGATCCGCTTGTTTTTCATCGCATCCAACATCTCGACGCCGTCCCCGACGAGTTGCATCAGATCCTTGTCGGAACTGATGATGGTGCAGCGCCCGCCAGCGGCCCGTGCCTGAACGGCCAGTGTCGCGATGATGTCATCCGCCTCATAGCCTTCCTTTTCCTTGCAGGCGATGTTGAAGGCTTCGGTCGCGCGTCGTGTCAGGGGGATCTGCGGGCGCAGGTCTTCGGGCATGGCGTCCCGGTTGGCCTTGTAGAGATCATACATGTCGTTGCGGAACGTATGGCTGCCCTTGTCGAAAATAACGGCGACATGGGTGGGCGCATCAGGGCCGGTGTTTCCTTCGACATAGCGGTGCAGCATGTTGCAAAACCCCGACACCGCCCCAATGGGCAGCCCGTCTGATTTGCGCGTCAGAGGGGGCAGCGCATGGTAGGCCCGAAAGATAAACGCCGACCCGTCGATGAGGTGAAGGTGATGCCCTTTGCCAAAAGTGTTTGTCATCGAACCGCTCCCTCAAGATGTCTCAAGACATGACAAATGCGTCACATGTCCTTGGCTTGCACATAGCACCGATTACAGGTGCAACACATGCAGGCGCTCATGTTTTTTCTGCGTAGTCCTCGTGGATATATTTGCAATCGCAATAGCCACATTCCACCCAGCCGGTGTCTTTTGGAATCTGCAGCCAGACGCGCGGATGCCCAAGCGCACCTTCGCCGCCGTCGCAGGCAATACGAAAGCGATCGACAATCTTTGTCTCGGGAGGCTGCTGCATGGGGAGGTTTCCTTGACTCGACACGGCTGCTTTATGGCCAAACCCGCGTCGCGGGGCAAGCCCATCTGAACAGCGATCCGCAATCCCGTGCCTGCTAGTAGTGTTCACATGGTTTGGATGGGGTAATCACTTGGTTTGGTATCCGGAAGTGGACGGGTGTCTCCGGGCTATTCGGGATCAGATTTGGGGATGCTTTTCAGATTGCGTTCCCACCAGTTGTGAATGGCGCTTTTACCGATCCTTCGATCCGGGGGAAAAGCCTCGGCAACTTCTCTTTCCAGCGCCGTGAATGTCGTCGTGTTGATCCTCGCGACGATGAATGCTCGTAGTTCCGGGTCGTTGTCAATCTTAGATGGCCGGCCGGGGCGGTGTTCGCGCAGATGCTGGGCAGCGTTTGCAACCGGCTTTAAAGGGGTTTCAAATGGTGTTTGAACGGGCCTCTCAGTGCCGTTCAAAAGGCTTAGGGACCTGTCAATCTCGGCAAGCAAGTCGATACTTGATTTGATCTGTCGTTCAAGCTCTTCAAGTGCTGCCACCCGGACGCTTATTTCATTCCCAGTCACGTCGCGACGTCCAGCCATTCTTTCAGGTCGGCCAGAATGTTGTGTTCATCCTCGTCACTTACGCCCAGAAACGGTCGCGCAGGAATATCACCCCAAGGAACGGAGCTTGCCGATCCGCTTTTTGTAAACTCCCCTTTTTGCGCACCGAACTGCATTGCGGCGGAGTATGCTTGACCAGTCGCTATCTCGGCATAGTCAGGACCGGCTTGAAAGAACAAACTATCTCTCAAAGCGGTGCCTTTAGGGTTCGTGCCCCAGAGCGGACGGAAGTCCACTGCAAAGCCTTTGGCGGTATAGGCATCGATGGTGGTTTGAGATTTCGGTGCCCAAGGAACACCGTCCGGCGAAACGCCTTCCCGAAAGCGATCCTCCGTACTGGCAAGCAGAGCTTCTCCGATGTTCTGAAACACAGGCGTCATATCATTGAGTTTTTCACCCAGATCCAATAGAGCCTCGCGAATTTCATCTTGGTCAATTTGGATTTCAATCATGGCAGCTACCTTTTCATTGACCTTGGCGTGTTGGTGCCCCTGAGATACTTGCGCACCGTCGTGTCGGAACGGCGCACGCGGCGGGCGATGGCCGCGATTGAAAGGCCTTGGCAGTAGAGGCATTGCGCCAGCCATTTGTTCGCCAGCGGCACACGGTGCTTGCTGTTGATTGACACTTCTACAAGGCGCTTGGTTTTCTCGTAGCCAATGACACGTTCCACCATCCCTCCGCGGCTCGGCTTCGTCGTGAGGTGGATTTCTGCCCCGCCGAAGTTCAGCAGGAATTCAATCGCCGTCTCAACACCCATAGCATTTACATAGGTTGCGACATGCGCTGGCGGCAGTGGGCAGAGAGGCTGGATTTCCGACATTGGGCAAACCTTAATCTAACACAATAGAGGTATTATAATACCTCTATTTGAAATGTATATGGCCAGCGTTTGAAATGCAGCCCTCTGACGGAATGAACGAACGCCAGAGGGCCGGGGTGCGGGGCATGAGTGAACACGCCGCACACATCGCCGGGGCCGTCACCAACAGCAGCCCCGGCGAATGTCATGAATTCAGAGCCGTTTCTTCCAGCCCCAGTTGGCGGCAGATCGACACCGCCATCTCGCTTTCGGCGCGCGCGGTGCTGGTCTGAACACTGGGCGGGTGGGCCGTGGTGTGTGTCGGTTCCAGCAGCTTGGAAAACACCTTGCCTGAGCGCTCAAGGAAGGCGTCAAAACTGGCCTCGTTCTGGCGGCAAAGCGACGTGGCCCAGTCTTTCATCCCCGGCGTTATGTGGCCCTTTTCAAGCGCGTCCTCGACCTTTGCCAGGGCACGGCTTTCAGACATGGCAGTAGCCGTCTGGGCACGGTCATCCATCAGGCTTTGCATCGCCGCGATGGGCACATATTTTTCCGGGTCAGGCGTCTTGCCAAGCGCGTCTTCGAGCGTCTGCATGATCTCGTCTTCGCTGGCACCATCCGCAAGGCCGAGACGCTTTGCAATCTTGTGCATGAAAGGGCGTGTATCGTCCATGGTGTCCTCCTGAGACGCAAGAGCGGTAAGGGTAAGGTTGGGGTGATGCACAAGGCCCGCGCCCTTCAGACGCAGCACTTCTTTGTCATCCTTGCGGTGCATCATCACCGGGCTGAGATAGCGATAGGCTTTCTGGCTGATCAGGTCGCGCGCGGCTGCGGTCCATTCAACACGGCCCCAGATGCCATCCGCGCGGGCCTTCATGTCCTTGATCCAGCCCGCCACAGGCACCGGCCCGACGCGCGTTTCCTTGTGCGTCTCGGATTGATGCTCGTAGTCGATGGGCAGATCGACGCCACGGGCGTGAAAGGCCGCGACCAAGGCGTCCGGGTTGCTCACGGTGTAGCTGCGCCCATCGCGCCCGGATATGGCACCCGATGGCATCAGATGCACCCACTCCGGTGCCTCCGCCGCCAGTGGTGCGGCCTGCAAGCTGGTGCTCAGGTCAGCCACGATCAGCCCGCCAGAAATGGGGTGACGATCAATTCAGCGGTGCCGCGCCAAGGGTTGGTGCCGCCGCCCGTACTGAATTCAGTGTTGACGATCTGAAGCGCTCTTTCTTCCAGTTCCGGCGGCACGACCAGCATCATCGGTTTGACGCCCAGAATGCGTCCACCATCGCTGCGAAAGCCCATCATGGCGGCACGGGCAGCGGCATAGTTATCGCTGCCCAATATGTCTTTACTGCCATAGGCCAACTGCCATAGACCGAAGCCCGCGTTGACACGCGCGCGCACCCCATAGATGTATTCGTTGTGAAAGAACGCATTGTAGTCACCCGGGCGGTCCAGCGCCTCGAATTTATAGCTTTCGCGTTCTTGCCAGATGATGGGTCGCACAGCGCGAGAGGTGTCCAGCAGGAACCACGCGGGTCCGGACCCATCCTGCATGTTGCTGACGCTGGTGGAACTGCCATCCGGTGCCTTGATCTGGTGGTCCGTATCAAAAAAATTCTGCCCGTCGTAACATGGCGTATCAAACCCGGAGGCCAACAGGTTGAAGATCAGTTCTTCGGGATGGTTGCGGGCCAAATGGCCCATTTCAGAAAAGGCGGGCTTGAAGATGCCCAGCTTGTCATCTGCAAGGTGACTGCGGCCGACTGAAACTGTGCTTTCGAATTCGCGGTTGAGTATCTTGAAGCTGTGCGCCTCCAGACCGTTCACGATACGCGAGCCAAGCCATTCGCGTATCTGCGGAAAATCCCCAAGCCAGCCATAGGTTTCTTCCGCGCTGGCGCTTGGCACCTGCATGGCAATCTTGTCCCAATGAACAGTCGCCTTGAGATAGGCGTCTGAATAGACTGTTTGGAAGCCTTTGAAGACAAGTTCGAGTGTTTTTGTATCTAGAAACAAGGTGCAATTTCCTGACGTGATGTTGAGCCTGTCGGAAGCGTTCCGGGCGAATACCAACAATCTAGGAAAGTGCCGGAAGTCGGTACATCCGCAAGCCTCTTGCGGAGGGCCATGCAGCACGGTGTTTCAGAGTGCTGATCGTCCCACAACGAAACGTCCGAAACGAGCCACAACCGAACTGCGGTGTCTTATGCCCGACCAGCGCCGAATTGGTAGCATGCCATTATTTTACGGTCAAATTGAGCTTCGTTCTGGGAACGTCACGAAGCCCGGATGGATTTAAAGGCCGTAGCTCAATTCTTAAACGGTTTTGCGGGCCGTTAGGCGGTATCGTGGGGGACCGGGGCCAATTGGGCTTTAAAGGCGCTCAGCGGGCCGTTTTCCCGCCCCTGTTCAAAAGCAAGGGGCGGCACGCACCGCGCACCGCCCCTCTGCATCCTTGCTCAGGCTGGTCAGGCCGCGCGGGCCTTCATGGATTTCAGCGCTGTAATGGCCTTGGGTGCCATGGCTTTGCTCAGGAACCGCAGGCTGGATATTTTCCACGTCCGCAAAAGCCATTTGTTCAACTCGGCTTCCCCCGCCTTGCCGCCCGTGTATTCGTGCCACAGGGCCAGTATCAGCTCGATCTGCGCAAAGCTCGCCATGCCGGGGCGGGTGCCGTAGTCCTTGGCGCGCGGTGTGAGCGGCGTAAAGCCAAGATACTCGAAAAAGCCCATGATGGCGTCAAAGCCGTCCTGATCCAGTTCGGTGGCGCTGGTCACCTCGGCGATCTGCACCAGCGTGGCGCGGTATTGATGCTCCGACAGGTCCAGCTTGGACTTGGCCACGTGCAAAAGGGCCATCTGTTTGTTCGTCAGCTTCATTGGTCTTGCCCCTGTCCTATGTGATCGTTGAAATTGATGGCTTCCCTGACCTGTGAACTCATAACGATCAGCAGCTCACCATGTTGATGCATGATCTGTTCAAGCCCGATGGCGCACAGCTCGGCGGTTCCGGCATATTTCCAGATTTCGGGAGGTGCGTTGTCCTCGTCAGATGTTACGTCGTGTATAGCCGCTGAAATCAGGCGCAGCACCTCAGCCGCACGCACAAGATAGTAAGGGCTTTCGTTCATCGCATCATAGAGCGCAGCAAGCTTATCGGCGGGAACGGCAACTGCAACGTGGTGTGTGGATACGTTCATTGCAGTCTCTCCCCGTTCGATCCGGGCTTGATGAAATGCGCCTGTCCTAAAAACTTCATGAGCCCCTCGAACGCGCCCAGCACCTTGCGGGACGGGTCGCGCAACTGTCCGATGGTTTTGGTCAGGTCCGTTTCGCCGGCGCCACGGGTTTCCGCGATTTCGCCCAGTGTGTTAAGGTTCTGATGTGTGAGGCTCAGAAACTCATGGGTCTGACCCATGGTGGCGCTTATCGCCGCGCGCTGATCATCCGACACAAACAAAACCATGATCTGCTTGCCGACTGTTTTCTGTGCTTCCTCGTCCGACATCGGGATGGATATGATGACTTCCGGCATTACACACCCTCCATCATTTTAATCGCGTCCCGAACGTTCTGAGCGGATACCGGTGCTGCACCCGACAGCGTTCCCGCCATGCGGTAGGCCTGTGCAATCGCCCGGACGTTGCTACGCTTGCGCCCGTATTTCCGCAGTTCTGCCAAGGCGTTTGCATCATGCGGGCAGAAACTTTGCGCGATACTGTCCAACTCCGCGGTGTCAGGCGCATCAAGACGGACTTTCATGGTGAGACGGTCGCGCAACGGGTGCAGGTCCATTTCACGCACGATACCGCTTCGGTTCAGGAAGGTATTGTTGCCGCAAAGCAGCATCGCAAAGGCTGTTCCCTTGCCGTTCAGTCGTGCGGGATCGCCAATATCCCAAAGCTGGCGCAACATGGTCAGAACCGGCGCACGCATCCCCTGACATTCGTCCACGATTAAGATGGAAGGCTGCGGAATATAGCCGTGCGGGTTGCCCATTATCAGGGTCTCGAACGCCTCCATGCAGTCCACTATGCCTGTATGGTAGACGTTGCGTTCTGCAAGAATGGTCTTCACGAAAGCCTGATAGCTGCCTTCCGTGCTGGGCGCGCAGGTCGCCAAGATGACTTTCACGCCTTCCGCTTCCAACTCATCATGTAGCCGGTTGATCGAATAGCTCTTTCCGATGCCGACCGGGCCGCGCGCAATGCCAAGCCCGGCCGTTTTAAGCAGGTTCCTGACCTGCCAATCCAAAGTCGTGTAGACCGTGGTGTCGATGGGTTGTATGGTTTCTCTCATGTTATCGTGATCCTTTGCTAAGGTTTGGTGACATTCAGAAAGGCTGGCGGGTGCCACCGCTGGCCTTTCGTTCATTCTGTTCCGCCTTCATGCGGACCAAGAATTCCTGACGTTCCGCGCGTTCCGTTGCCTCAGATTTGGCATTGGCTTTCGCGCGGATCGGGTCTTTAAAGTTGGGTTTGACGACATTGGCGCGGGCCGGATCATCCAAGCACCCAAGGTCCCGGCCGTCGTTCAGATCGGCGTAGAAATCGGACAAGTCGCGGCTGTGCCGGGTTTCAATCTCGCGGGTGATCTTGCGCAATCGCGCGCGTTCCTTGCTGGCCTCACGGGCACCGTCCTGATCCATGTAGTCACCTTCCAGATCGGGCTGGATACCGGCCATGATCTCGCGCCTTGTGTCCATATCGAAGGCAATCGCGGGCGCTGCATAGTTCGACGGATCCGTGCCGATCAAAACCGGCAGGCCTGCATAGGGCAAAAGCCGCTCTTGTGAGCCGTCCAGGCTGTCCTTGCCATAAACCCAGCCGTTGACCCTAATCTGCCCCAGACGATCCACGGTGCGCACCTGATAGAGCAAGGATGCGCGCCAGCGCTGCTTGGGTTGCATGGGCCTGTGAATGCGGCTCTGCAACAGCCGATTAAAGGTCTGGTCATAGCTCTCACCCTTGCGCGCATTCTGCGTGCGACGGCCCGCCTTGGCATTGTCGCGGGCCATCTCGCGTGCATAAATTTCACGCACCAAAGCGATTGGAACCGGTGTTTCGTTGCCGTTAGGTTTGTCGAGCGGGTTGTGCCCTGAATGCGCACCGGCAAATTCAGGCCGGGTGTCAATGCGACGTGACCATTTTGCGAATTTGCTTTCCGGTATCTTAGCACCCGGATTGTGCGGCAAGGTGAACTTCAATTCGATGCCCAAGTGTTCACAGACACCGGGCGGTTCCCACTCAGGCAAGCGAGACCCGGAGTTGCGGAACTTGTGCTTGACGCCACCGGCGACCAAAAGGCCAGAAAATGAGCGGCTGTTATCCGTCAACAACTGATCAAAAATGCCATAGCGATCACAGGTTTCAAGGATAAGGTCGCGGGTAAGCAGGGCCGTTTCGCCCTTACCAATTACGAAGTGCAGGCCCTTGAAAGAGGCGCGATCCACCAGCGCGATCATGGTGGGGCGCGCTATCGTGCCGTCCTCGAACTCCGCCCAGATATCCAGCGTTCGGCCATCCATTTCAACGACTTGCATGGCCTGAACCTTGGCAACACTGCGCCGTTGCGGCTGATAAAGCTCTTTGGCTGCGTGCTTGCCACCGTGGCGAAGGGTAGTGCGCTCGATCTCTGGCAAGGCGTTCCAGCGCCGCAGGATCGTCGGGTAGCTGGGCCATGCCAGCCCCTTCTTGTCTGCAATCAACTGAACATCGTCATAAACCGCCGTCAGCGCATGGGAGGGCGCGGACTTCTGAATGATACCAAGCCACAACTCCCAAAGTTCATCCGCGATATCAGCCTTGACCGTGCGACCCTTATGGCCTTGCAGTAACGCAGGCGCGAAGTTGATCGGGTCAGTATTCTCGACCTCTTTGAACAGGCGTTTAAGGCTCTGGATCGAATTGCCCTTGGTGCCGAACTCTTTGCAAACCAGCGCGCGCCGGTCTTTCCAACTCACACTGTCACCCAGCTTTACCAGCAGCCGTGTAATGGCTGCGCGCCGTTCTGCGGCGGTCTGCATCGACGCAGGGGCCGCGCGCAACTGGTCATGCGCCGCTTCATCATAGGTGCCAGTATCAAGCCCAGCCAGTTCGATTTGGCGGGTCAGGTACGCGGTGCGGATATCTTCGGGCAGGTCGCAGAGGTTGAATACAAATCTCTTGCCTTGCTTCTCATGTGCAACGTTTCTGCATTTCAACCACTTTCGTGTCCCAAAAGTAGTTGTTGGCATTCCCGGCAAGCCGACAATTGATGTAACAGAAAGGTTCATTCTATGGACGTCGCAGCGGCCAAAATGCGCTGTACCAGATTGCTGGCCTTCTCACCCTGCCATTGCCCAAGTAGCGCCTTATCGGCGTTTTGCCGTTTTACACCTGCGCTCCTGCACCACTCTTGAAGGCTAGTGCCCTGAACGATAAACCCCGCACGGACTTGCCTATGGCGTTGCCGAAGGTGATCTGGTATCTTTACATCAGACATTGCGCATCCATACAAAACTTTACATGCAAAGTATGAGCGCTGCATATAACGAAGTCAAGAGGGCTTGATGGAAAACGTAGTTGATGAAACGATTGCAGGCTTAAGGTCTGTGCTAAGCGCCCAAAATAATGCCGAGTTGGCTAGAAAATTGGGTATTGATCAAAGCACAATATCGTCTTGGCGTTCGCGGGGTCGTGTACCAAACCGATTTGTTCAAATGCTTGAGCCTCCAAAAGAGGGCGTGTCAAAGAACGCTACACAAAGTTGGCCAGAACTTGAGGAGCGGGGCCAGTCTATTGCTTTAGTGCGCTTCACAATTCTTAGACAAAAAATAGCTTCCAGCGGTGACGTAGATACAGCGCTACCAGTCTTTTTGGACTTGCTGCCGTTTTGGTTGGTGATGCATCGCGCGGTGCATGAGCTAAGGCTAAAAATGGAGGCGTTGAAGGTAGACTTGAAAACTGCGCAGGCCCTTTTGATGCAAGAGGATTTGCGTGATCCACAGGCTACTCTGGATAGGGTGGCCAACCAGTTGGAAGAAGACCTGAAAGACAATCCACATCTCAAAGAATGGAAGTAGCAACTGGCAACTATTGAGTTGCTCTTCCGCTATGTCCCACATTGATTTTATTAGATAATTTTCCGCCTGATTTGCACCAAATCCGCATTTGACGCCCAAACGCACCAAACCAAGTGATAATCACCCCACATAACCCATTGAAATCATTGCATCTGATTTTTCAGAGTTATCAAACCATGTGATCGCGCTCACCTGCATGGGCCTGACAGGGCGGGCGTCATTCTTTTTGATGAAATCTGTTTTCGTGGCTCGCAAATGAGACTCCAAATGAGAACAAAAAAAGAATATGATGATCTGTAACCATGTTTGCTGAACTCAATATCACCTCTAATTTTTCCTTCCTCAAAGGGGCGTCCCACCCGGAGGAATACATGTCCCGTGCAGCGGCACTGGGTATCGAAGCCATTGCGATTGCGGATGAAAACACGGTTGCAGGCATTGTCCGCGCCTATGCGCAGGCGCGTGACATTGCCCGGCAGGTGCGCGAGCGGCAGGCGTGGGAGGCCGCAAATGATCAGATCGGCCCGGCCCTGCCGGCGGGGCTGCGTGTGGCGCCTGCGACCCTTTACGCAACGCCGCGCCTGATCCCGGCAGCCCGGCTGGTTTTCGCGGATGCTTGCGACATCACGGCCCTGCCGGAAAACCGCGCAGGATGGGGCGCCCTGTGCCGCCTGCTTTCAACGGGACGGCAGCGAGCCGAAAAAGGGGCCTGTGACTTGCGCCAGCAAGACCTGCTGGAAGGGGGATGCGGGCTGCAATTGATCCTCTGGCCACAGGCGCAGGGGGTGCCGTGCGGCGCGGGTGGATGGGTGCAAACCGCGCGACAGCTGACGCACCGTTTTGGCGGGAAAATTCATATCGGCCTTTTCCCACAGTATGATGGCCGTGACCCTCAGCGCTTTGCAGACCTCACCGAACAGGCGCGGCGTCTCGGCTTGCCGACAGTGGCCAGTGCGGCTCCTGTCATGCATCACGGTGCGCGCCGCAAGCTTGCAGATGTTGTAACCGCCATCCGCGCGGGCTGCCGCGTTGATGATCTGGGCCGCGACGCCTTGCCCAACAGCGAGGCACGCCTGCGTTCAGAGGCCGAGATGCGCCGCCTTTTCAAAGGGTT
The DNA here is from genome assembly GCF_000014045.1 of Roseobacter denitrificans OCh 114. Lineage (NCBI taxonomy): Bacteria > Pseudomonadati > Pseudomonadota > Alphaproteobacteria > Rhodobacterales > Roseobacteraceae > Roseobacter > Roseobacter denitrificans. The sequence goes on along the minus strand of NC_008209.1, from coordinate 329,449 downwards.
TGATTCCGCCGTGGACCGCGCCCACACCCTTGCCCAAAGCCTGCAATTCTCACTGGATGAACTGCGCTATGAATACCCGTCAGAGATTGCGGAGAATGAAACCCCATCGGGCCGGTTGCGCCGTCTGGCCTATGAGGGGCTCGCATGGCGCTACCCGGCAGGGGCCTCCGACAAGGTTCACCGCTTGCTGGAACATGAACTCACCCTCATCGGCAAGTTGAAATACGAACCCTATTTCCTGACCGTGCGCGACATTGTGGCCTTTGCCCGGTCGCGTGACATCCTGTGTCAGGGGCGCGGGTCCGCGGCCAATTCGGTGGTTTGTTATTGTCTGGGTGTCACCTCCGTCTCCCCCGAAATCGGCACGATGGTGTTTGAGCGTTTCGTGTCAGAGGCGCGCAACGAACCCCCGGACATCGACGTGGATTTCGAACATGAGCGCCGCGAAGAAGTCATCCAGCACATCTATGAACGCTATGGCCGCCACCGCGCGGGGCTTTGCGCGACGGTCGTGCACTACCGGGTCAAACGCGCCATCCGCGAGGTGGGCCGCGCCATGGGGCTGAGCGAAGATACGATCTCTGCCCTCTCCTCACAGCTTTGGGGGTTCTTTTCCACCAAGGGGATCGAAGCGGAACGCATGGCCGAAATCGGGCTGGATGCGAATGACCGCCGCCTGCAGCAGACCCTTGCACTCGTCCATGAGATCAACGGCTTTCCCCGCCACCTCAGCCAACACGTCGGCGGATTTGTCATCACCGAAGGGCGGCTTGACGAACTGGTCCCCATTGAAAACGCCACGATGGAAGGGCGCACCGTTATCTGCTGGGACAAGGATGACATCGAGGCGCTCGGTATCCTCAAGGTTGATGTGCTGTCACTGGGCATGCTCACCTGTATCCGCAAGGCGTTTGATCTGATGCAGATGCACCATAATGTCAGCCACACGCTGGCCTCGCTGCCGCCCGAGGATCCAGCAGTTTACGATATGCTGTGCCGCGCGGACAGCATCGGGGTGTTTCAGGTGGAAAGCCGCGCGCAGATGAATTTCCTGCCGCGCATGCGCCCGCGTTGTTTCTATGATCTGGTGATTGAGGTCGCGATCATCCGCCCCGGCCCCATTCAGGGCGATATGGTGCATCCCTACATCCGCCGCCGCAATGGCGAAGAAGAGGTCTCCTTTCCTTCCGACGAGTTGGGCGAGGTGCTGGGCAAGACGCTGGGCGTGCCGCTGTTTCAGGAACAGGCGATGCAGATCGCCATTGTCGGCGCGGGCTTTACCCCCGATCAGGCGGACCGTCTGCGCCGTTCGCTGGCGACCTTCAAGAAGCACGGGAACGTCAGTGAATTCAAGAACCTGTTTCTGCGGGGCATGAAACGCAAAGGCTATGATGATGATTTTGCCGAACGCTGCTTCAGCCAGATCGAAGGCTTTGGATCCTATGGGTTTCCCGAAAGCCACGCGGCCAGTTTTGCGCTGTTGGTCTATGCTTCGTCCTGGATCAAATGCCACCACCCCGGCATCTTTGCCTGCGCGCTGCTGAATTCGCAGCCCATGGGGTTTTACGCCCCCGCCCAGATCGTGCGGGACGCACGCGAGCATGGGGTCGATGTGCGGCCCATCTGCATCAACGCCAGTTTCTGGGATAATGTGATGGAGCCGGACGGGCGCGGCGGTCTCGCCCTGCGGCTGGGGTTTCGGCAGATCAAGGGCATCAGCGAAGAGGACGCCACGTGGCTGACAGCGGCGCGCGGCAACGGCTATCGCTCCGTGCGCGATGTATGGCGACGGGCCGGGCTGCAGCCAGTGATGATCGAACGTCTTGCCGAGGCAGATGTTTTTGCCGCCCTCGACCTTAATCGCCGCGCTGCCCTCTGGGAGGCCAAGGCGCTGGTGCCGGGCGCGCCGCTGCCGCTGTTTGCAGGCGATATCGACGGAGAAGCCATTGATGAACCCGCAGCCCTGTTGCCCGAAATGACATTGGGCGAAGAGGTGGTCGAGGATTATGTCGCCATGCGCCTGACGCTCAGGGCGCATCCGATGGCGCTGCTCAGGCACCGGTTGACCCCACAGCCGGGGGCCAGCCCCGCGCCCCTTGCACCCGCAGAGGGCAAAGCACCCGATCTGTCCAAACTCAGCTATACGCGCGGTAATCCGGACTAGGGCATCTGCGCCCTTCACCCCGCGCCCGCCAAGCGTTACAAGGCCCGCAACAAGGCAGAGCAGCAGGCGCAGATATGACCAGACCCAAACCCGTGGCACTATGCATCCTTGATGGCTGGGGGCTGAGCGAGCGGCGCGAAGGTAACGCACCCTTGCTGGCCGATACCCCCAATATGGACCGCCTCATGGCGACCTGCCCGCACGCGACGCTGACGACCTTTGGCCCCGATGTCGGGCTGCCCAGCGGGCAAATGGGAAATTCCGAGGTCGGTCATACCAATATTGGCGCAGGCCGCGTGGTGGCCATGGACCTAGGCCAGATTGACCTGGCGATCGAAGAGGGGCTTTTTGCGCAAAACTCCCGTCTCAGGGCCTTTATCGTGACCCTTCAAGACAGCGGCGGCACGGCGCATCTGATGGGCGTCGTCTCGGACGGTGGGGTGCATGGGCACATCAACCATATGATTGCCGCCGCCAAGGCCCTCGCTGATGAAAATATTCCCGTGGTCATTCATGCGCTGACAGACGGGCGCGACGTGGCCCCACGCTCTGCCCTTGGGTATTTTGAGACTCTTCAGGCGGCTTTGCCGGACGGCGTCGAGATTGCAACCGTCACCGGGCGCTATTTTGCCATGGACCGCGACAATCGCTGGGACAGGGTATCCAAGGCATATCAGGCCATCGTCACGGGCACAGGGCGCAAGGCCGCGTCCGCATCGGATGCGGTGGATCAGGCCTACGGGCAGGGTGAAAACGATGAATTCATCTCACCCACGGTTCTGGGCGGGTACACAGGTGCAAAAGACAACGACGGGTTCTTTTGCCTGAACTTTCGCGCCGACCGCGCCCGCGAAATCATGGCCGCAATCGGCGATCCCGATTTTACCGCCTTTGAAACGGGGGCCCGCCCGAAATGGGCCAGCTTGATGGGCATGGCGCAGTATTCCGAGGCGCATGCCAACTATATGACGACAATGTATCCCAAGCCGGAAATCGTGAACACCTTGGGGGATTGGGTGGCGCAACAGGGCTTGCGCCAATACCGGCTGGCGGAGACTGAAAAATACCCGCATGTGACGTTTTTCCTGAACGGCGGCGAAGAGGTCTCTTTCGACGGTGAGGACCGTTTGATGCCGAAGTCCCCCGATGTGGCGACCTATGATCTACAGCCTGAGATGTCATCCAAAGAGGTCACGGATGCCTTTGTCGCGGCGATTGAGGAAGGCTATGACCTGATCGTCGTGAACTACGCCAACCCGGACATGGTCGGGCATACAGGCGATTTGCAGGCCGCGATGAAAGCCTGCGAGGCGGTTGATCAGGGGCTTGGCCGGGTTCTGGCGGCGCTGGAAAAGGCGGGTGGTGCGATGATCGTCACGGCGGATCATGGCAATTGCGATGTGATGATTGACCCGGAAACGGGTGGGCCGCATACCGCCCATACCCTGAACCCTGTGCCTGTGGTCGTGGTTGGCGCGCCTGACGGTGCGACCCTCCGTGACGGGCGGCTGGCCGATCTGGCCCCCACCATCCTGCATCTGATGGGATTGGAATCACCAAAGGAAATGACCGGCAAATGCCTCATTTCATAAAACTGCTGGCCCTTTTGACGGCGCTATTGCTGCCTGCATTGGCTGTCGCACAAACCGCGCCTGCGGAGCGTGCGCGGCTGGCCGTGCAAATGCTGGATGAGGCCAGTGAAAAACTGGAAACCGCCCAATCTGCGCGTGACCGGGTGCGCGCCCTGAGCGAAACCGTTATCGCGTTCGAAGAAGGCCTTGGTGCCTTGCGCAGCGGTTTGCGGCAGGCCACAGCCCGTGAGGCGCAGTTATCCGCGCAACTCATCGCGCAGGAACGCGAGATCGCGTCGCTCTTGGCGGTATTGCAGCGGGTTGGGGGCGCGTCCTCGCCGGTCATACTGCTTCACCCCGGTGGCCCGACAGGGGCGGCACGCGCCGGGATGCTGGTGGCCGAAGTGACCCCGGCGCTCAGCGCCAAGGCGGCTGAGGTGCGCCGGGACCTTGAGGAGATGCAGGCGCTGGCGGCCCTTCAAACGGATGCATCTGCCCGCCTGGAAGCGGCCCTGCAACAGGTGCAGGACGCACGCGCCGCGCTCAATCAAGCCATGGCAGAGCGAACCGAATTGCCCAAACGATTTGTCAGCGATCCAGTCAATGAGGCCATTCTTATCGACACGGCTGAAACGCTGGATGACTTCGCGGCAGGTCTTGACCGCGTTATCCTCGAAGAGATCGCCATCGTCCCGCCCGATCTGGTCGGGGAGAAAGGCGCGCTCGATCTGCCCGTCCGGGGTCACCTTTTGCGCGCGTCCGGCGCGGCGGATGCGGCTGGTATCCGCCGCCCGGGCATCATTTTGGCCACGCGGCCCGCCGCCCTTGTCACCAGTCCCGTGCCTGCCACACTCCGCTATGTCGGGCCTTTGCTTGATTTTGGGCAGGTGGTGATTCTCGAACCGCAGGCCGACGTTCTCTTTGTCTTTGCGGGGCTCGAAACCGTCTATGGCGCCGCGGGTGATGTGATCGAAGCGGATGCGCCACTGGGCCTTATGGGTGGTGTTGACGATAAAATTGCCGCAGAGCTGTCAACAGATGGTGATCAGACTGGTACAGGGCGTTCAGAAACGCTCTATATAGAGGTAAGAGTGAACAATACGCCTGAGGATCCGAGCGATTGGTTCCGGACATATAAGGATGGATAGAGATTTATGAAAAAATTTGCCATGGCGGCATTGGGTGGAACCCTTGCAGGTGTTGTCGCGACAACCCAGATCGCAGGTCCCTTGCTTGCGCAGGACTCCGCAAGGTCGAGCAACGTTTACGAGCAACTTGATCTTTTCGGTGATATTTTTGAACGCATTCGTGCGCAATACGTCGAAGAGGTCGATCCCGGTGAACTGATCGAAGCTGCGATTGATGGTATGCTGACCTCGCTTGATCCGCATTCCAGCTATCTCAGCCCGGATGATGCGGCACAGATGCGGGTGCAGACACGCGGTGAATTCGGTGGCCTTGGGATTGAGGTCACACAGGAAGAAGGCTTTGTCAAAGTGGTCTCGCCGATTGATGGCACCCCTGCGGATGAGGCGGGCGTCGAAGCGGGCGATTTCATCACCCACGTGGATGGCGAATCCGTGCTGGGCCTGTCGCTGGACGAAGCGGTCACCATGATGCGCGGCCCCGTCGGGTCCGAGATCATCATCACGCTGGTGCGCGAAGGCGAGCCGGAGCCGTTTGATGTCTCCATCATTCGTGACACGATCAAACTGACCGCCGTGCGCACGCGCACCGAAGGCGATACGGTTGTGCTGCGGGTTACGACCTTCAACGACCAGACCTACACCAACCTGCAATCCGGCCTCGAAGAGCAGATCGCAGAAGCCGGTGGCATTGATGAGATCAACGGCATCGTTATTGACCTGCGCAACAACCCCGGTGGCTTGCTGACCCAGGCGATCCGCGTGTCGGATGCTTTCCTTGAAAAGGGCGAGATCGTTTCCACCCGCGGGCGAGAAATTCAGGACGGTGAGCGGTTCAACGCAACCGCTGGCGATCTGGCGCAGGGCAAACCGATTGTGGTTTTGATCAACGGTGGCTCTGCCTCTGCCTCCGAGATCGTTGCCGGTGCTTTGCAGGACCACCGCCGGGCCATCGTTGTCGGCACCAAGAGTTTCGGCAAAGGGTCGGTGCAGACCGTGATGCCCCTGCGCAGTGACGGCGCGATGCGCCTGACAACCGCGCGGTATTACACGCCATCAGGTCGCTCGATCCAGTCGCTCGGGGTTTCCCCTGATATCGTTGTCGAACAGCCGCGCCGCAGTCTGGCCGATGAAGAAGAGGATGAGTCGACAAACCGTCCGTCCCGCTCCGAAGCGGATCTGCGCGGATCTTTGAACAACGACAGCCTGTCGGAAGATGAGATCAAGCAGATCGAAGCCGACCGTGCCAAGGCCGAAGCCGCAGCAGCGCTGCGCGAAGAGGATTACCAACTGGCCTATGCCATTGATATCCTGAAAGGCCTGTCGGCCATCGGCACCAGCAACCGATAGGTCACTGAACTGCCCCGCCTTTTCAGGCGGGGCGGTTCAGGCGCATTATACAGCGCAGATATTGGACCTGTGATTTTGCGAGAAACAGGTTTCGACGCATTGAGTGTTGAGTTGGCACATTGTTTTGCCGCAATACGCCGGATTGAATCCTGCTGTTAACCGGCCCTGATCCCTGAAAAAGCCTCACGCAGCACCGGGCCGCGTGAGGCTTTTTCGTTGTATCCTGGGCATTCGTATCGCAAGACGCGCGCCCGAAGCGAAAGGCAGCCACCTGTGATCGAGATCACAGGCAAAGTGCTTTACAGTTCCATGTACGCGTGGCCTTCGTCTTTACCGCCCGGATGGGTCACGGCCCCGAGATAGGTTGGCCCCACAAGTTGCGCGTATTTCCACAAGGCACCAGCACCATAGATCGTTGGACGCGCCCCTTTCCAATTGGCTTTACGCTCGGCCATCTCCTCGTCGGACACATCGACGGTGATGGTCCCCTCGATCGCGTTAAGCGTGATCATATCGCCATCCTTGAGCAAGGCGATGGGGCCTCCGTGCGCGGCCTCGGGACCCACATGGCCGACGCAGAACCCGCGTGTCGCCCCCGAGAAACGTCCATCCGTGATCAGCGCGACTTTCTTGCCCATGCCCTGACCCGAAAGCGCCGCCGTCGTTGCCAGCATCTCGCGCATGCCGGGGCCGCCAGCAGGGCCCTCGTTGCGGATGACAAAGACATCGCCCTCTTTGTAGGTGCGGTTCTGGACGGCTTCAAACGCGTCCTGCTCACACTCAAAGATTCGCGCAGGGCCGGTGAACAGCAAATGCTGCGGCTCCATTCCGGCGATTTTCACGATGGCTCCTTCGGGGGCAAGGTTGCCCTTGAGGCCGACGACGCCACCGGTTTTCGACAGCGGTGTTTCAATCGGATAGACAACTCGGCCATCCGCCTCAAGGCTGACCTTGTCCAGTTCCTCGCCGATGGAATAGCCGGTGACGGTCATGCAGTCCTCGTGCAACAGGCCTGCCTTGCGCAGCTCTTTCATTACCACGGGCACGCCGCCGGCTTCGTACATGTCCTTGGCGACATACTGCCCGCCCGGTTTCAGATCGACGAAATAGGGCGTGTCGCGGAAGATCTCGCAGACGTCTTCGAGGAAGAAATCGATGCCCGCTTCATGCGCCATGGCAGGCAGGTGCAGACCGGCGTTGGTCGACCCGCCCGTACAAGCGACGATGCGCGCGGCATTCTCGAAGGCCTCCCGCGTGCAGATGTCGCGCGCACGGATGTTCTTTTCGATCAGGTTCATGACCGCCGCACCCGAGGCTTCGGCATAGGCGTCGCGGGATTCGTACGGCGCAGGTGCCCCGGCGGAATTGGGCAACGCCAGACCGATGGCCTCGGATACACAGGCCATGGTGTTGGCGGTAAACTGCCCGCCACAAGCCCCGGCAGAAGGGCAGGCGACGCGTTCGAGCACTTCGAGTTCTGCCTCGCTCAGGGTGCCGTTCTGTTGATGCCCAACAGCTTCGAACATGTCCTGAACGGTCAGGTCGCGGTCGGCGTATTCGGCAGGCACCGACGCCCCCTTGGGCGCACGTCCCGGCAGGATTGACCCGCCATAAAGGAAAACCGATGGCACATTCAGACGGATCATCGCCATCATCATGCCCGGCAGGGATTTGTCGCAGCCCGCCAGCCCCACAAGTGCGTCATAGCAATGCCCGCGCATGGTCAGTTCCACCGTATCGGCAATTGCCTCGCGTGACGCCAGTGACGACCGCATGCCCTCGTGGCCCATCGCGATGCCGTCGGTGACGGTGATGGTGGTGAATTCACGTGGCGTGCCGCTTTCGCGTTTCACGCCCATCTTGACCGATTGCGCCTGGCGGTTCAGCGCGATGTTGCAGGGGGCGGCCTCGTTCCAGCAAGTGGCCACGCCAACAAGCGGTTGATGGATTTCTTCCTCCGTCATGCCCATCGCGTAATAGTAGGACCGATGCGGCGCCCGTGAGGGTCCCTCGGTCACATGGCGGCTGGGCAGCTTGGATTTATCAAAGCGCTGGCTGGACATGGTGTTTCTCCGTAACAAAAACCTCTGTCAGGCATAGCCAACCGCCCTGCGGGCCGCAAGGCTCAAGCGTATCGGCAGCGCGCAGATGCGTCCTTGTATTGATCTGCCCGCAGACCTAAGTTGCACCTCAGGCAGAGGCAATCACTGCCGTCGCCCTGCGGGTCCAGTCGGCCTGTCCTCAGGCCTATGACGAAAGCCGGTTTATGGAACCCTCGATTTTCTCATTCATCTGGAAGTATTCCAGACGACAGCAGATTGTTCTGTTGTTTTTCACCATATTCACGTTCCCGTTTCTTTACGCCACGCTGGAACTGCCCAAGCGGATCATCAACGATGCGATCGGGGCGACGTCTTCGATCGTTGAAATCTGGGATGGAATCGAAGTTTCGCAAACCGAATTCCTGATGATCCTGTGCGGGCTCTACCTGCTGTCGGTGCTGGTCCATGGCTTGCTCAAGATGCGGCTGAACACCATGAAAGGTGTGCTTGCCGAGCGGCTGTTGCGCCGGTTCCGCTATCAGCTGGTGGGCCGCATGATGCGCTTTCCGCGCGCCTATTTCCGATCGACCTCGCAGGGGGAGCTTGTGTCGATGGTCACCTCCGAGGCCGAGCCGATGGGCGGGTTGATGGGGGATGCCGTCGCGCAGCCGGTCTTTCAGGCCGGGCAGATGCTGATCATCGTGGCATTCCTTTTTGCGCAAAGTGTCTGGTTCGGCCTTGCCGGAATCGCGCTGATCCCGCTGCAGGCATGGTTGATCCCCATGCTGCAACGGCAGATCAATCAACTGAACAAAAAGCGGATAGTCGAGGTGCGCCAGTTCGCGGCGGAAATCGGCGAAACCGCTGCCGGTGTGACGGATTTGCGAACCAACGGGGGCTGGCGTTTCCGTCTGGCAGGGTTCACCGACCGGCTCGGTCGCCTGTTCGACATCCGCTTTCAGATCTACCAGAAAAAGTTCTTCATGAAGTTTCTCAACAACTTCATCACGCAACTGACGCCGTTCTTTTTCTATTCGGTCGGGGGGCTTCTGGCCATTCGCGGTGACATCACCGTCGGCGCGCTGGTGGCGGCGCTGGCCGCCTACAAGGACCTCAGCTCGCCGTGGAAGGAACTGCTGACTTATTATAATCAGGTGCAGGACATGTCCTTGCGCTGGGAAATCGTGGTGGAGCGTTTTGCGCCCAAGGGCATGATCGAGGAAAGCCTTTTCGAGGGCGAACCGGATGACATGCCCCGTCTGGATGGCGCGATTTCGATGAAGAATGTGACCGTGCGTAACGCAGATGGCAATGCGGTGCTGGAAAACATCAACCTTGAAATTCCGGCAGGTGCGCGCGTCGCGGTGAAATCCACCAACCAGTCCGAGCGCATCGCCTTTGCCGAACTTTTGACGCGGGAGGTCATCCCGACGCGCGGCGATATCACCATTGCGGGCCGGCGTCTGAACGACCTGCATCAGGCGGTTGTCGCAGCGCGTATCGGGTATGCCCATTCGCGCCCCTACCTGTTTAATGGCACCTTGGGTGACAATCTGTTCATGCCGCTGAAGACCAGTCCCAAGACCGTCCTTTGGGACCCGAAACACAAAGACAAAGCGGCTATCGAGGCGCAACGCGCCGGCAACAGCCCCGACAGCACCAAAGCGGACTGGCTGGACCCGCAGCTTGCCGGCCTGAATACTGCCGATGAGATACGCGGATGGTGGTTCCACCTCGTCGAGGCGATGGGCACGGATGACATCATGTTCCGCCGCATGCTCGATGCGCGTATGGACCCTGAAAAACATCCGCAACTGGCACAGCAACTGGTGGATTTGCGCGACGAGGTGCAGGTGCGCTTGCAGGAACGGGGGCTTGCGTCCATGGTCAATCGTTTTGATCCGGATGAGTTCAACCCTTCCATCCCGCTGGGCGGTAACCTGATGTTTGCTGCACCCAGAAGGCACATCACGCAGGAGAGCCTCGCGTCGGAAGCCAACTTTTTGCGGCTGTTCACAGAGATTGGCCTCGCAGAGCAGGGGATCGCCATTTCCCAGACGCTGATCGAAACGCTGCACCAGACCTTTGGCATGGATGGCACCAGCCACCCCTTGTTTACCGCATTGGGCATCGAAGAAGAGCTTTATGAAAAGCTGGTGGATATTGCCATGCGCCGTAAGGACAGGGGCGATCAGGCGATCAGCGAAGATGAATTCGCGCTGTTGCTGACGGTGCCTTTCGCCTTCACCGCAGAGCAGATTGGCCCCGGCTTTCCCGAAAGTTTCAAAAAGGAAATCGTTGAAATCCGCAAAACCAAAAGCGAGGAAATCCGCAACCGGCTGAAGGACCTGTTCGTTCCCGTCGCGCCCGAGAATTACCTGCCGCGCATGACGCTGATGGAAAACGTGCTTTATGGGCGGGTTGCGGGTATCGCCGGGGTTCAGGGTGAATTGATCGAGGATATCGTCGCCGACGTGCTCGCGGAAAAAGGTCTGAAACGGCTTGTCGCAGAGACGGTTCTTGATGTGCCGACGGGTCTCGGTGGGGCCAATATGGCGAATATCTTTCAGGAACGCGCAGCCTTCAGCAGAGCGGGCATCAAACGGCCCGATGTTCTGATCCTCGACACGGTTCTGGCCAGCCATGATGCGGCGTCACGCCAGCGCACCCGCGCGCGCCTGCAGGAGTTGCTGCCCAAGACGACCATGATTTTCCTTGAGGATAATTTCGAAAACCCGCAAGCCTATGATCTGCACATCGAAATCAAGAATGGCCGGATTGATGGCGAAGATGACGTGGAAGAGGTCGAGGATGATGCCTCGGGCTCGGATGATCTGCGGCGCAAGATCCGGGTGATCTCGCGCACAGAGCTTTTTGCTGACCTTGAGGCGCGCAGCCAGCGGCTGCTGGCCTTTGCGGCACAGTGGTATGATGCGCCCAAGGGCAAGCGGATATTCTCGATGGGGGAGCGGGCGGATGCGGTGTATCTGTGTCTCTCCGGCACTGCGATGATGAGCTATGTCGACAACAACGGGACCCGCCAGGATGTCACGGCAGTCGAACCGGGACGCTTGATCGGGGATCTTGCGATTATTCTGGATGAGCCGCGCCAGCTTGATCTGATCGCGCAGACAGACAGCCAGTTCCTGCGGATCGGCGCAGAGTAGTTTCGCGCCGTGATCGGGGATGACCCCGATGTGCTGATGAGCCTTTTGAAAACGGTGGCAAGCCATTTGTCCGGGGCTGCGGAAGTGTTGCGTGCGTCGGGTGTGAGCATTCGCGAAGTGGCCGAAGAGCAGCGCGCTGCAGGGCGCGCTGCCCCGCAGCCATCAAAAGCGATGGAATAGAGGACGCGCATGTCCCTGTTCAGAGCATACCGCGCGCATGAGGCGCTGGTTGCACCGGCGCGGCCCAAGGCGCAGGTTTGGCGGCTGATCATTGGCGTGATCCTGATCGCAGGTGTTTTCCTGTTGGCCAATCAGTTTTTGCATCAGTCGCTTTTTACGCTGCTTGGCTCTGAAACCTATGGGGCTTTGACGGGTCAGGATGGCCGCATGTCGCAGCTGTCGGTTGTGTTTCTGCTGCTGTCGTTCGGTTTGCTGGCGGTGGCGGTCATGGTTGCCCTGAAGGTCGCGCATAACCGCGGCATCACCGCCGTATTCGGAGACGCCGCCGCGTTTCGCAGCCAGTTTGTCGCGGTTTTGCTGATGCTCGTGATCCTGAATGCGGCGGTGTTCGCGCTGCCGCCCTGGGATATGGGGGCGCCTTTGGTGCCCAATGTCACTGTCGGGGCGTGGCTTGTCGTGCTCCCCTTTGCGCTTGTGGCGATCATGGTGCAGGTCAGTGCCGAGGAAATCCTGTTTCGCGGGTATCTGCAGCAACAACTGGCCGCACGTTTCAAATCGCCGCTGACCTGGCTGTTGGTGCCATCCGTACTCTTTGGTCTGGGCCATTACATGCCGGAAGAGGCCGGGGAAAACGCCGACATCATCATGGTCTGGTCGGTGATTTTCGGCGTTCTCATGGCGGACCTGACGGCGCGTGCAGGGACGCTGGCACCTGCCATCGCTGTGCATTTCGTCAATAATGTCGTGGCGATCCTTTTTGTCTCCATGCCTGACAGCCTGTCTGGTCTATCGCTGTACCTCAGCCCTTTTGCGCTGACGGATACCGAGGAATTGCGCGCTTGGCTGCCGGTGGAATTTGCGATGATGGTGGTCACATGGCTGGCGGCCCGATTGGCGATCCGGCGCTGATTGCACTTTCCTGCGCGGGCGATTATCTAAAGCTGAACAAGGCCACAGGGGCGTCATTATGAACTGGATCACCAATTACGTCCGCCCGCGGATCAACTCGATTTTTTCGCGCAGGGAAACACCGGACAACCTTTGGACCAAATGCCCGGAATGCGGCACGATGCTGTTTCATCGTGAAGTGTCGGACAATCTAAATGTCTGCACCAACTGCGATCACCACATGAACATCACCGCCCGCGATCGGTTGACCGCGTTGTTCGATGGCGGTATTTTCACGGAAGTCGATGTCACGCCGCCTACCGCTGATCCGCTTGGTTTTCGGGATCAGAAAAAGTATCCGGATCGTCTGAAAGCGGCCCAGAAAGAAACATCAGAGGTCGAGGCGATGCTGGTGGGCTGCGGGGAAATCGGCCGCACGCCGATTGTTGCCGCCGCGCAGGATTTTTCCTTCATGGCCGGGTCGATGGGCATGTATGTGGGCAATGCCATCATTGCCGCCGCACAGGAAGCGGTCCGGCTCAAGCGCCCGTTGATCCTGTTTTCCGCCGCCGGTGGTGCGCGCATGCAGGAAGGTATCCTGTCGCTGATGCAGATGCCGCGCACGACGGTCGCGGTGCAGATGCTCAAGGAAGCGGGCTTGCCCTATATCGTTGTATTGACCCATCCGACCACGGGCGGTGTCACGGCCAGCTATGCGATGCTGGGCGATGTGCATATTGCCGAACCCAATGCGCTGATTTGTTTTGCCGGGCCACGTGTGATCGAACAGACAATCCGTGAAAAGCTGCCCGAGGGGTTCCAGCGCGCGGAATACCTGCTGGATCATGGCATGCTGGACCGCGTGACGCATCGCACAAAGATGCGGGATGAATTGATCACGATCACGCGCATGTTGCTCGGCCTGCCGCCGGCTGTGCGCGGGGATCTACCAGCGCCGCAACCGGACGATGCTGCGCCAACACAAGATGCGACCGAAACACCTGTGGATACTGCCGAAAAATGAACAGCACATCGTCCGACGTCATTCTTGAGCGGATGATGGCGTTGCACCCCAAGGTGATCGACCTGACGCTCGACCGTGTGTGGCGGCTGCTGGATGCGCTGGGCAATCCGCAACGCAACCTACCGCCGGTGATCCATATCGCAGGCACGAACGGCAAGGGTTCGACACAGGCGATGATCCGTGCCGGGCTGGAGGCTGCGGGCAAATCCGTGCACGCCTATACCAGCCCGCATCTGGCGCGCTTTCACGAACGCATCCGTGTGGCGGGGGATTTGATTTCCGAAGCAGACCTCACGGCAGTGCTCGATGAATGCTACGCCGCGAACGGGGGTGGCGACATCACCTATTTCGAAATCACAACCTGTGCCGCCCTGCTGGCGTTTTCGCGCACACCCGCCGATTTTACGCTGCTTGAGGTTGGTCTGGGCGGGCGGCTGGATGCGACGAATGTGGTGGATGACCCGGTGCTGACCATGATCACGCCGGTCTCCATGGACCACGAGCAGTTTCTTGGGGATACGCTGCGCAAGATTGCTTTTGAAAAGGCGGGCATCATCAAACCGGGCGTGCCCTGCATCGTGTCACGTCAGGCCGATGATGGCATGGAGGTTATCGAAGAGGTCGCACAACGTCACGCAGCGCCGCTGCTGGCCTATGGGCAGCAGTGGCACGTGGGGCCTGATCGCGATCGGATCAGCTATCAGGATGATGCCGGCTTGCTGGATTTACCGATGCCCAACCTGCCCGGCGCGCATCAGATTATGAACGCGGGCGCGGCACTGACCGCTCTGCGCTATCTCGGGTTTGACGAACACGTCGCCGAAGCTGCGGTCACAACCGCCTTCTGGCCCGCCCGTATGCAGCGCCTGAAAACCGGGCCTCTGACGGATGCCGCACCGCAGGCGGAACTCTGGCTGGATGGGGGGCATAACCCCGCTGCCGGTGAAGCACTGGCCGCGCATCTGCACAGCCTGCCCGAGCGGCCAACGCATCTGATTTGCGGGATGTTGAACACCAAGGATATCGACGGGTATCTGCGCCCGCTGGCCGCTGTGACGCAGGATCTGACTGCCGTGTCGATCCCGGGTGAAGCCAGCACCTTACCCGCCGAGGCCACCGCCGAAGCGGCCCGCAATGTGGGGTTTTCGGCGGATGTGGCGGATGATGTGGGGGCAGCGCTGGCAAAAATCGTCGCAACCACGCCACAGGCGCGGGTGTTGATTTGCGGCTCGCTCTATCTTGCCGGGGCGATCTTGCGCGAGAACGGTTAGGGGCGCTATTGCCCCCAGTCGCTCCCCTGCATCTCGCGCAGTCTTGAGGCCGTGCGTTCGAACTCAAACGTGCCCTCGCCCTCGACATATAGCATTTCCGGTTTCGCCGCTGCCGAGCAGATCAGGCGCACCTTGGCCTCGTAAAGCGCATCAATCAGCGTCACGAACCGCTTCGCCTCATTGAAGTTCGAACGGGACAAAGTGGGGATGCCGTCGATCATCAGCACTTTGACAGCTTCGGCCAGCGTCAGGTAATCGGCAGGCCCCAATGGCTTGCCGCACAGGTCGTGAAACCCGGCGCGCGCTACGCTGTTGCGGAAGGCTGGAATTTCGACATCCCGCCCTTTGACCTTGAGGACAAGCGGCGTGCCCGCCCCCCCGGCCAGATCGTCCCAAACCGCATCCATGGCCTTGCGTGCGTCAGAATTGACCGGGGTGAAATAGACCTGTTGCCCCCCGAGCCGGTCCTGTCGGTAATCGGTCGGGCTGACCAGTTCATGAATGACCATGCGCTCTTTGATCAGGGCGATGAACGGCAGGAAAAGATCGCGGTTCAACCCGTTCTTATAAAGCTCATCCGGGTGCCGGTTGGATGTGGTGATAACCACAACGCCCGCGTTGAACAGCGCCTCAAACAGACGTCCGACGATCATCGCATCGGTAATATCGCTGATCTGCATTTCATCAAAGGCGAGCAATCGCACAGAGGCGGCGACATCGGCGGCAACTGGGCTGATCGCGTCTTCGACGCCGGATTTGCGCACCTCATGCATGGCGGCATGTATCTCCTGCATGAAGGCATGAAAATGCACGCGGCGCGCTGGAATGCCGTCAAGGTGCTCCACGAACAGATCCATCAACATGGATTTTCCGCGTCCCACGCCCCCCCAGAAATAGACACCCTTTGGCGGTTCCGGTACCTTGCGGAACAGCCCTTTTTTGACGGGCTGCAACAGGGCGTCATGCACGCGCTCGAACTCGGGCAAAGCCGCAATCTGCGCCGGATCGGCGATGAGCGTGCCGTCCTGCGTGAGGCTCATGTAGTGTTGCGACAGGCTGGTCATAATCCCCAATAGCGACTGTGGCTGCGCGAGAAAAGAGGCGGCACATATCAAGGATTGTGCGGCGGGCATAAAAACTCCTGAATTGACGTTTCGATCCGAGATCGTAGTGTGCCCACACATCAAGGATCACATTTTGCCCAAATCCGCCCCACTTTTCACGCCGGTTTTGATTGTTGGCTGCGCGATCATCATCGTCAGCTTTGCGATCCGGTCGACCTTTGGCGTGTTCCAGATTCCAATTGCGGACGAATTCGGGTGGCTGCGGGCCGAATTTTCCCTTGCGATAGCGATCCAGAACCTCGCCTGGGGGATCGGCCAGCCGCTTTTCGGTGCGCTGGCGGAAAAGATCGGTGACAGAAAGTCGATCGTGCTCGGTGCGGTCATTTACGCGCTGGGGCTTTTGCTGTCGGCAGGGGCCAGCACGCCGATCGAACATCAGCTTTATGCGTGGCTCCTTGGTTTCGGGATTGCGGGCACCGGGTTTGGCGTGATCCTTGCGGTCGTGGGGCGTGCGTCCTCTGCCGAAAACCGGTCCATGTCGCTGGCGATTGTCTCTGCGGCGGGCAGCGGTGGGCAGATATTCGGACCGCCCATCGCGGAATGGCTGCTTTCATTCATGTCGTGGCAGGCGACTTTCGTGGTTTTTGCGATTGCGATCCTCGCCATTCTTTTGACGCTTCCGATGATGCGCGCACCGGCCATGGCCACAAAAACCGACCTTGAAGAAAGCCTCAAGGAGATCCTTGGCAAGGCCTTTCGGGACCCGTCTTTTACCTTCATCTACCTCGGCTTCTTTTCCTGCGGGTATCAGCTGGGGTTCATCACGGCGCATTTGCCCGCCTTTGTTACCGAGTTGTGTGGCCCGATCATGCCGGGTGGGATGCTCGACAATATGGGGATCAGCACGACCTCTGCATTGGGGGCGGTGGCGATTTCCCTCATCGGCCTTGCCAATATCGCGGGGACGTTGCTGGCCGGGTGGGCCGGCAAATACTATTCCAAGAAATACCTGCTGGCTGGAATTTATACGGCGCGAACGGTTGTCGGGGCGCTGTTCATCATGTTCCCGATTACACCGACGAGCGTCATTCTTTTCTCGCTCGCCATGGGGTCATTGTGGTTGGCCACCATTCCGCTGACCTCGGGGCTGATCGCGCATATCTACGGGCTGCGCTATATGGGCACGCTTTATGGTATCGTGTTCCTGAGCCACCAGTTGGGGGGCTTTCTGGGCATCTGGCTGGGTGGGCGCATGTATGATGTCTACGGGGATTATACGCTGGTGTGGTGGATCGGTCTGGCCGTCGGGGCCTTCAGCGCAATCATCCATCTGCCGATCCGCGAACGGCGGCTGGAAGGGTTGCAGACCGTTTAGGCATCCTTTGCAAGAAAAGGCGCAAGCAGGGCGTCAATTTCATCGCAATGGGTATAGGTCAGCCCATGGCCCGCGTCCGGGATCACCTGTTGTTGCGCGTTTGGGTTCCATTCAGCAAGCTGATCCTTGGCGGCCAAGGGGATCACATCATCCGCTGCACCCCAGATCGCCATGACCGGAACCTTCCGCTGCGCCAGTGAGGCATGTTCCGCCGCAAGGCCATCGCTCAGCATACCAAGCAGGCTGGAGTGGACCGCCGGGACAAAGCCGCGCCACGTCAATTCGGCGTGCTGCAGCGCGTTGATCCCCGGTACGCTGGATGGCACATGCGCCTCTGCGCGCAGGCCCTTGCGCAGGATCGACGGGTAAAGGGCCAGCATGACCCAGCGTCCCAGAACGGCGTTTTGCACCGCCGCTTTGAACAGGCCCGATCCGACCGGGCGCATCCCGGCAGGGGCCAACAGGACCATCTGTCGGATATCCTGCGGTCGATCCGCCGCAAAAAGGGTCGCAATCGTCCCGCCCATCGAATAGCCGACCACGGTTACATCCGTTCGCACGTCTTGGCTGGCCAGCAGGTCGTTCAGCTGTTGCAGGAAAAATGCCGGGTTCTGCACGCCTTTGGGCCGGTCGGAGTAGCCGCGCCCGTATAGGTCATAGGACAGGATACGAAACCCCCGCCGCTCAAGCGCAGGGCGCAGAGCCTGCCAGACAAAGCTCGGCGTTGTCAGCCCGTGGATGCAGACGATGACAGGGCCCTCTGCCGGGCCGGACCATTGATAATGCGTGACCCCTTGCGACAGATCAACAAACGCGCCGGGGGCCGATTTGCGCGCGGCGGCGTTCATGGGGCGGCGCAGGGCCTCGATCACAAAGGGTGCTGCCGCAATGCCCGCCAGTAGCAGCAGCGCCCAGATCATGCGGACTGCGCCTGCCAGCGCTCCAGAATAAAGCGGCTGGTCATGAGGTCCAGATGCGCGCCACCGCCATTCTTGAACAGGGTGATTTCATCGTCGCCTTGGCGTTTGAACGATTCCGGCGCATAATAATCCGCTACGATCTGATCGGCGCTGAACGCGCCTGCCGCAATCGGAATTTTCAACTCGCCAATGTGATCGACGGTCGTATCAAGGCTGTCGACAAAAACGCGGGTCCGCTGCAGGGCGTCATCGTCAACCTCGCGCATATCGGGACGATAGGCCCCGATCAGATCAATGTGCTGACCCGGTTGTAGCCATGCGCCATGGATCAGCGGCGTGGTCGTCATGGTCGCCGCCGTGACGATATCTGCGGCCCTGACGGCTGTTTCCAGATCCTCAGCGATGGCAATGCCGGGGATCTCGCGGGCAAGCTGCTCTGCATTCTGCGCTGTGCGGTTCCAGACGGTAAACTGCGCGTGCGGGAACAGCGCCGAATAGGCGCTGTGCAGTGCACGCGCCTGTGTGCCTGCGCCCACGATCAGAATGGTGCGGCTGTCGGCCCGTGCCAGACGGCGCGCCGCCAACAGGCTGTCTCCGGCGGTTTTCCATTTGGTCACGAGGTGGAAATCGACAATCGCCTCCAGCGTGCCGGTCCTGTCACAATAGAGCGTGACGCCGCCATTGACGCTCGACAGCCCCTGCGCCGTGTTGCCCGGAAAGATCGTGGCGGATTTTACCGCAAGGCCCAGACCGTCGATCCACGCCGCGCGGTTCAGCAGCGTATCCGGATCGCGGTACAAAAACGTGTCGGCAATTTCAGCCTTGGGCAAAAGGTGGCCTGCGGCCAAGGCATCCGTTAGACCGATCCAGTCCAGCACTGCCTCGCCTTCAGAAAAGGGTATGATGGGAATGGGGCTCATGCGGCTTCTGCGCGGGTCAGGAGCCCGGATGCCACCAGCCGGTCGGCCCAGCCTTGCGGCCCTTCAAACAGATGGGTTTGCCAGCCAAAACCCTGTGCGGCGGCGATATTGTCATCGCGATCATCCGTAAACAGCAGCGCGTCGCCCTTGATGCCTGCGGTCGCCTCAACCTGCGCATAAATCGCAGGATCAGGCTTGATCATGCGCATATGGCCCGAGATGAAATCGCGGTCAAACGCGCGCAGGAATGGGTAATGCGTTGCTGCCAAATCATAGCTTTCCACGCCGAAATTCGTCAGCGAAAACACCGGCACCCCCTTGTCCTGCAGTGCCTTCATCAACCTGACGGAATGGTCGATCACGGGTGAGGCCATTTCGATCCACCGATCGTGCCACATCCGGATTTCCGCCCGCCAGTCGGGGTATTTCTCAGCCTCGGCATAGACCGTGTCGGTGAAATGTGCGCCGAGGTCGATACGCTCGTTCATCGCATGCAGGTCCAACGCCTCGAACATGGCGCGCCGGCGGTCCTCGCCGATGGCACCGTCGTAAAATCGGTCGGGATCCCATTCGATCAATACATTACCCACGTCGAAAATGACGGCCTGTGGTGTTGGGTTATCGCTCATATCCGCATTCCTTCCTTGGATTAGCCAAGCGTGGCGGCCTTGCGCAATGTGCGTTCCAGCCCGTCGAGAAAGCGGGACCGATCCGCCTTGCCAAAGCTTTTGCCACCGCCTTGCCGGAAGGGATCAGCGGCGCGCAGGTCTGCCATCAGATCGCGGCTGGCCAGCACGTTGCCGATATTGGCGGAGGTAAGCGCTTCGCCATTGTGTTTCAGCACCAGCGCGCCCGCCTCGATGCACTTTGCGGCCAGTGGAATGTCGCCTGTCACGACCACATCCCCGGTGCCGCAGCGGTCCGCGATCCACATGTCTGCCACATCCGGCCCGTCCGGCACGATCACGGTTTCCACCAGCGGGTTTTGCGATGGCCTTAACCCGCCGTTGGACACGATATACATCTTGACCCGGTGCCTTGTGGCAACGCGCTCGGCTTCGGATTTGACCGGGCAGGCATCCGCGTCGATGTAAAGCGCCGTCATGCGTAAAGCGCGTCGGCGTGAAAGGCGATGTGTTCCTCCATGAAGGTGGCGATAAAGAAATAGCTGTGGTCATAGCCCGGTTGCAGCCGCAGCACCGCCTGTTGACGGCGTGTATTGACCGCTTCGGCCAGCGCTTCGGGCTGGAGCAGGTCAATGAACTGGTCCTTGGTGCCGGTATCCACCAGCATAGGCCCGTCAAAGCCTTTTTCGCGCATCAAAAGCGTCGAATCATGTGGGGCCCATGTGCTTTGATCATCGCCAAGGTAGGCGCTCAGCTGTTTGCGGCCCCAGTCACTGGCGGTCGGGTGAGAGATCGGCGCAAAGGCAGAGACGGAGCGGAATCGCCCCGGCAAGGACATCGCGATGGTCAAAGCGCCATGCCCGCCCATGGAATGGCCCGTGATCGCCTGCCGCTTCATGTCGAGCGCAAAATTCTGCTCCAGCAAATTTGGCAGTTCCTCGGTCACATAATCCCACATCTTGAAATGCGACGACCAAGGGGCTTGCGTGGCGTTCACGTAAAACCCCGCACCCTGTCCCAGATCATAGGCGTCATCATCGGCCACACCCTCACCGCGTGGTGAGGTGTCGGGAAAGACCAGCGCGATTCCGTGCTCTGCCGCCCAGGACTGCGCACCGGCCTTGATCATCGCGTTTTCATGCGTGCAGGTCAGGCCCGACAGAAACCACAACAGCGGCACAGGGCCGTCCTGTGCTTCCTCCGGCAGAAACAGACCGAACGTCATGTCACAATTGCAGCTGGCCGATGTGTGAGAATAGACACCCTGTGTGCCGCCGAAACAGGCGTTTTCAGAAATCGTTTCCATTGCGGGTCTCCCTTTTGTGTTCGCTCATTGGCTATCGCGTGATCGGTCTGTCGGCAAGCCCTTCAGCACTCAGAGCGGTGCCACAAGGCCAATGACAAAGCTAACGGACACGATGCTGATCGCGGTAGACACCAGAATCGCGGCGGATACCCGGTGCGATGCAACACCGTAATGCTGCGCCAGAATATAGACATTGCCAGCCACCGGCAGCGCGGAGGCCGAGATGACAACGGCGGCGGTGTAGGGGTCGACCGGGAACAGGATGATCACGCCGATAGCCACGAAAAGCGGGTGCAGCACCAGTTTGCAAAAGCTGAGCCAGCCCGCGATCACAAGCCGCTCTGCCGATTTCGAGGCCAGAGAGGCACCGATGGCAAACAGGGCACCGGGGGTCGCGGCCCCACCCAATATGGTCAGAAAGTCGTTCATCGGTGTGGGGATCGGAATGGCAAGCGCGGACCACAATAGCCCGGAGGTGATCGCGAGGATCATGGGGTTTTTGACAAGCCCCAGCGCAATCGTGCGCAGGATGCGCAAGCTGAAGCGCCCGTCGCGTGACCCGGTGATCAGGATGACGATCAGGCTGGAAAACACGATCAGATCAACGGCAAGCGCCATCATGATGACGCCAATCGCAGCCTCGCCCAGCAACAAAGCGAGCATGGGAATGCCAAGAAATCCGACATTGCCGATGGCTGCGCATTGCGCCTCGACCGCGACCGTTGCCACATCAAGCCGGCGGATCATGCCCACGATGGTCGCGATCAGATAGACAGCAACGGTGCCCAGCAGATAGCCGCTGACAAGGTTCGTGTCCCAGACATCCGCGAAAGAGAGATTCGCGGAAAACCGGAACAACATCGCACTGAGCGCAAAGTAAAAGACGAATTTCGTCAGATAGGCGGTCGCCTCTTCGGTAAAGAACCGAATGCGACCGGCCCAATAGCCCAGGCCGATCAGCGCAAAGAACGGGACTGTCTTGAAGAAGATTTCAATCATACCGACACGCCGGGCGTGTTTCCCTTTCTGTGGTCCGGTCAGGCAAACTGCTTTCTGTGTCTTATCACTTGATGCGTGATGCGCCAGAACGATGTGCGCATTTTTCTGACCACATCCAACGGATTGTCCCAAACATAACGGGCGCACAGGGTCCAGAAACGGCGTTGTTCATAGACACAAACAGGTCGCCAGACATTCAGACACCAAAGCAATCTGCATTTTCTCCTTGGGAACTGAACTGTTCGGTTTATAGTTGGGGCCTCTGGCATCTGAGGGCCCCATGACTGTTGCAACTCTGGCGATCCGCAAGGGACGAAAATTTGATCAGGTTTTGGATGGCGCGCGCGACGTCTTTATGGCGGATGGCTTTGAAGGGGCCAGCGTGGATGAAATCGCGCGCGTGGCGAATGTGTCCAAGGCAACCTTGTACAGTTACTTCCCGGACAAACGGCTGCTCTTCATGGAGGTCGCAACCGCCGAATGTCAGCGTCAGGCCCGCGGCGCGATGGACAAGATTGATATGGAGGCTGCGCCACAAGATGTGCTGGCGCAGACGGGGCAACATTTCCTGCGGTTCATCACGTCAGATTTCGGGCAAAAGATTTTCCGGATCTGCGTCGCTGAGTCCGAGCGGTTCCCGGATCTGGGGCAGAAGTTCTATAATTCCGGCCCGGCTGTTTTCCGCACCGAAATGGCGGCCTATTTCAAGCAGGCCGAAGCGCGCGGGCAATTGCGCATGTCTGACCACCTCATGGCGGCGGATCAGTTTGGCGAATTGTGCAAATCCGACGTCTGGCCGCGTCTGATCTTTGGTGTGATTGACAAGGTCAGCGAGGCGGAAATCATTCGCGTGGTGGACAGTGCCGTCGAAACCTTCATGGCACGATACGGCACCTGAACGGACTCGACTCGTTCCTGTCACAGGGCTAGTTATGTTTAGAACAAAATAAGAACAAACGAATCTGCCTGATCGCTGCTGCCATGAAAACCCGACGTATCCTCTCCATCTGGTTTCCGCATTTCGGGGCGGATCGGCTTATGCGGCGCAATCCGCAACTGGCCACTGTGCCTTTGGGTGTGGTCGAGGAACAGCATAACAGCCAGGTGCTGACCTCTTTGAACGCCGCCGCCGCGCAGGCCGGTCTGCGTGTGGGGCAGCCGGTGCGCGATGCCCATGCCATGTGTGAAAAGCTGGTGACACGCGCGCGCAGCCAGCCCGCCGAGGCTGCATTTTTAACTGCATTGCAACGCTGGGCCGGAAAATTCAGCCCATGGGTTGCGCCCGAAGGGCATGACGCGCTGGTGATTGACCTGACCGGATGCGCGCATCTTTTCGGGGGCGAGGAATCGTTGCTGCAGGTGGTGCAACAGGATTGCGAGGATTTGGGGCTGTCAGTGCGGATGGGGCTTGCGGATACCCGTGGGGCGGCATGGGCACTGGCGCGCTTTGCCGGGCAATCCGCAGGGTCGCACCGCACAGGTGACGCCATTGATCAGGAAGCCCGCGCCACGCGTTCACGCGCCAGCAAGCGCCGGCGCTGGACAAAGGGGGGTGCGGCCCCTGTTGTCACACCGGGACCTGCGGCAGGGGCACACCAGATTTCGGCCCCGGGGCAGACCTATTGCGCGCTGAGTCCTCTGCCTGTGGCGGCGCTGCGACTTGATACAGAGATCACGGCACAGCTTTCCCGCCTTGGTATCCGGCGCATCGGTGATCTGCTGGGCCAACCGAGGGCCGTGCTGGCCCGCAGGTTTGGCCGGGGTCTCGTGATGCGGATGGATCAGGCGATGGGCTCTGCCCCCGAACCGGTTTCGCCCGCCCGCGCGCCTGCGCATTTTGCCGTCCGCATGACCCTGCCGGACCCCATCGGGCTGGAAAGTGATTTGCTGGCTGGGCTTGACCGCTTGCTGCCCCGGCTGTGCGAAAACCTTGAGAAAAAGGGGCGCGGGGCGCGCCGTGTTCTGTTTCAGGCCTATCGGACGGATCACGACATACAATCGGTTGAGGTGGGGCTGGCGCGTGCCGCGCGCGATCCTGCGCAGATCAAACCGCTGATTGCGCTCAAGCTGGGCAGTATCGACGCAGGCTTCGGGATCGACATGCTCCGCCTCGAAGCGGTGCAGACCGAACCGATCCACGCCCGCACCCCGGTGGGGCATCTTGAGGCGGGCGCGGTGGTAAGCACCCGTCTGGCCAGCAACACGTCGATGGACGATCTGATCGGGCGTATCGGGGCGCGCGTCGGGCTTGAGGCGATCACGCGGCTTAAACCCGCCTCCAGCCATATCCCGGAAAAGACCTCAACCCTCCATGCAGCGGCATGGTCGACCCCTTTTGACGGGCAATGGCCGGACCCGCCCAACCCGAGGCCCCTGCTGATCTGGCAACCTGAACCCGTACAGGCCCCGGACAGCCCGAAACTGCCTGATGTCTTTCTTTGGCGCGGGCAGCGTTTGCGCGCTGTCCGGGCGATCGGGCCAGAACGCATCGCGCCCGAATGGTGGCTGGATGACCCCAACTGGCGCAGTGGTGTGCGGGATTACTGGAGCACCGAGACCGAAGACGGCCAGCGGCTGTGGTTGTTTTATGCCCATGGGCATCTGATGTCTTCGGGCTGGTTTTGCCATGGCAGCTATGCCTGAGGTCATGTTCTGACGCATCTCTGCATATCAAAGCTTGATTCGCGCGGCAAAGGGCGCAACTCTAACCCTATGAATTACCAAGTCCCCCCGACCAGCACCCTTCATCAGATGCCACCCAGTCAGGTTGCTTTTCACCGTACAGAGCTCTCCGTGATCCTGTCGCTTTACGGGCGATTTGTGGCAGCGGGAGAATGGCGCGACTACGGCATTTCGTGTCTCAAGGATGTCGCCGTCTTTTCGGTGTTCCGCCGCACCGCCGAGACGCCGCTTTATCGTATCGAAAAACGTCCAAGGCTGCGTGACAAACAGGGCATGTATGCTGTTGTTGGGATGGATGGTCAGATCATCCGCCGTGGCCATGACCTAAAGAAGGTGCTGCGGGTGCTGGAACGTAAACTTATTCGCGCCGTCGAGTGAGCATTGCCCCCGTCAGGTTGGCATTTCCAGCCTTTTGAACCCTGTCGGGACCCCGTCGCCCTGCATTTCAATCCGCGCCAAGGCGTCTGCGATGGGTTCGGTTGTCACCAGCATATGCCCGGCATTTGCATGGATCAGGGTATCCTTGTCCAGAACCAGCGCCACATGACCTTTCCAGAAAATCACGTCATTGCGTTGCAAGGCTGCACCGGACGGCAACGCTACGCCAAGCTGTTCCGCCTGTTGGTCGCTGTCACCGGGACAGGCAATGCCACAGGCCAGACAGGCCGCCTGCACCAGACCGGAACAATCAATCCCGAGATGCGCGTTTCCGCCCCAGAGATAGGGCACCCCTAAAAAGAGTTCCGCGATTGTGGCCGGGTCGGTGGCGCGTGCTTCTGTGGGTCGCACATGTTGCCTTGGGATAAACCCCTGCGGCGTCTCAACAAAGGTTGCGGTTTCTGCAACGACATTCAGTCCGGCACTAAACCCCAAATGCATGAGGTCCGGCGATTTGAAATTCGCTTCCGCATAGACATGCGTGGCACGGCTCGTGACGCGGTGCGTCACCGGATGCACCGGCCCTAAAGCCGCATCAGATACCCACCCGCAGTATCCGTCCTTCTGCGCGCGGATCAGGCTGTGACCCTCCATACGTCCTAGTATGGCAGCCCGATCCCCAAACAGAACCTGCCTGTCGCGCGGTCCCGCAGGGCTTTGACGCAAGTCGGCGATGGGCCCAGTAACTTGCGCCGGTATGTCCAGCGTCACATGGGTCGGATCAGGCGTCACCCGCCGATCCGTCATGACGTCTGCATGGCTTCGATAACCCCCAGCAAGGCGCGGGTTGCCTGACCTGCGCCACCCTTCGGGCGTCCCGGCGCATCGCTCGGGTTCCAGCCATAGACGTCAAAATGTGCGTAGACGCTTTCGTCCACAAACCGTCGCAGGAAAAGCGCTGCGGTGATGGATCCGGCAAATCCGCCCTTTGGCGCGTTGTCCAGATCCGCGATCCCCGGTTCAATCATCGATTCATAGGGCGTGTGAAACGGCATGCGCCAAACCGGGTCGCATTGATGCGTAGCAGCGTTTTCGAGCGCTGTGACAAAATCAGGATCATCGCAATAATAGGGCGCCAGATCAGGACCAACCGCAACGCGCGCGGCCCCCGTCAGCGTCGCCATCGAGATGATGAGGTCTGGTGCGTCTTCCTGTGCATAAGCCAATGCGTCGGCCAGAACCAGCCGCCCCTCTGCGTCGGTATTGTTGATCTCGACGCTCAGACCCTTGCGCGACGGCAGGATATCGCCCGGCCGGAATGCATTGCCAGCCACCGAGTTTTCCACGGCCGGAATAAGAACGCGCAGACTGATCCGGGGTTGCAAGGCCATTATCATATGCGCCAGCCCCAGAACATTGGCCGCCCCGCCCATATCCTTTTTCATCAGCCCCATCGACGCGCCCGGTTTCAGATTCAGCCCGCCAGTATCAAAGCACACGCCCTTGCCAACCAAGGTGATCTTGGGGCCCCTGTCACCCCATTTCATGTCGATCAGGCGCGGCGCGCGATCCGCAGCGCGCCCGACCGTGTGGATCAACGGAAAATCCTGCGCCAGCAGATCATCGCCAAGAACAACCTCGATCGATGCACCATGCTGTTGGGCGAGATCCTGCGCTGCGGCTTCAAGATCCGGGGGTCCCATGTCATTTGCGGGCGTATTGATCAAATCACGGGTCAGCGTCTCGGCTTGCGCGAGGATTTCCAGCCGTGCGGTATCCAGCCCTTCGGGCCGCGCGAGCCTTGCTCCCATCGCGCCGGTCTCGCTGTAGCGGCCAAACCGATAGGCGGCCAGCAGCCAGCCCAGAACTTCCATGTCGGACTGCGCCTGCGGCAGGCCCGAGGCAATCGCATAACAGGCAGCGGGCAGTTTACTGGCAGCCGCCGCAAGGTGAAACCGCCCCCGTGCCCGCGATTTCGCTGTGCCAAAGCCTGCAAGCGCCATCACCGGCAAACCTGTATCAGACGGGACCAGCAAGGCCTGACCGATCCGGGCCGCGAACCCATTCGCGCGCACCCATGCCTGAACCGTCTGCGACTGGTCGCCCAGCCACGCCTCAAGCGAGTCTTCATCTATGATGTGCAGCGGAATTGTCTGATCGTCAGCATCAGCAAACAGGGAAGTCATAAGAGGGCGCCTTTCACAAAATCGCCCTCGCAGCCTAGTCTGATCTGATGGCGGTGCAAGGCATCAGATCGTGATGTCTTGCAGGTCCCATATAGCGCTTAGCGACTGCTCGCCGATCCGCAACAACCTGCTGAGCGTCGCAGCCACGGCCGGGCCGTCATTGCCATCCAGCGCTTCAATCACATCGGCGGCGACGCGCGCCAGCACCAACATGCCGATCTGTTCCGATATCGCGATGAGGGAGCGTGCGCATTTGCGCAGCTCATCAGCTTCGCCCGCTGCATGCAGGCGGCTGCAATGCGAAAGCCGCAATGCCAGCTCCTCCATGGCGCGGCAAACGACATCTTCTGCGCCGGCCTCGCCAAGTTGCGCATAAAGCGCGCTGAGCCTGTCCTGACAGACATGCACTGTTTCATTTAGCCTGATCTCCAGGACATGGTTCATTTTTCTCACCCTCATTTGCCCCCACGGCCTGAGTGTTTTCGCGCGAATTTCTGACTAAAGAGTTGAGACAGATCAATGTTTCCCCTCGAATTTACGGATAATTGCAGCTAAAGCTTTCGGGGCAACGTGTGAAAGTCGTAAGAATATGGATCAGGCCAAACCGCTTCCAGGCTATCTGGTACAGCGCTATCATGGTTGGAAGGCCACCGGATATCAGGAAAATCAATCATGGTACAAACAACTGGCGCGCGGCGGTCAACACCCCCGTGCGATGGTGATTTCCTGCTGTGACAGTCGGGTACACGTCAGTGCCCTTTTCGGTGCCGATCAGGGGGAGTTGTTCATCCACCGCAATATTGCCAGCCTCGTGCCGCCCTACGAACCGGATGGCGATCCCCATGGGACGTCGGCGGCGGTGGAATATGCTGTCACCATGCTGAATGTGGCGCATGTGATCGTTCTTGGGCATTCAGGCTGTGGTGGGATACAGGGCTGCATCGACATGTGTCAGGGCAATGCCCCCGACCTTGAAGAAAAATCCAGCTTCATCGGGCGCTGGATGGATATTCTCAAGCCAAGCTATCCTCTTGTCGCAGCGGAAAACGACCCTGAAATTCAGGCGCAGGCGCTGGAAAAGCAGTCGGTGCTCGTCAGTTTGCGCAACCTGATGACTTTTCCCTTTATCAACAGCCGTGTGGATGGCGGTTTGCTTACGCTGCATGGGCTTTGGACCGACATCGGCGAGGGGAGCCTTGAGGTGTTCCACTCCAAGGATCAGGCCTTTCATGCGATTTGACAGACCGTGAACACCGATCAGGACCTTGATCGTCCCGGCAAACAGTCCTAAACGCCTCGGGACCAGCAACCGGGGGCGCGCGTGGACCAAATCTTATCACTGGCAGCCAACAACCTGTTGTCTCCGATCATATTGTCATTTGTGCTCGGCGTCGCCGCCTCTTTGGCGCGCTCGGATCTCAGTGTGCCAGAGGCTGCGGCCAAGGCCCTGTCGATCTATCTGCTGTTCGCCATCGGCTTCAAGGGCGGGGTCAGCGTTGCGGCCCACGGGGTCGATGCGAAGCTTGGCCTCACCCTGCTGGTGGGGATCATCCTTTCCGCGGGCCTGCCACTGATTGCTTTTGGGTTGTTGCAGGTGATGACCGGGCTCAGCCGGCTGGATGCCGCTGCGGTTGCGGCGCATTACGGATCGATCTCCATCGTGACCTTTGTAGCCGCCACCTCGGTGCTGCAAAGCAGTGGCATCACGTACGAGGGGTATATGGTGGCGGTTGCCGCAGCCATGGAAGCCCCGGCGATCCTGTCGGCGCTCTGGCTGATCTCGCGCGGGGGGTCAGAACGCCGCATGGACAGTGATCTGTGGCGCGAAATCCTGCTGAACGGGTCCATCGTGCTGCTGGTCGGCGCGTTTTTCATCGGATGGATCACGGGAGAAGAAGGTCTGAGCGAGATCTCAAGCTTTATCGTTGCACCGTTCAAAGGGGTGTTGTGCCTCTTTTTGCTGGATATGGGCCTTGTTGCGGGGCGTGGTCTGCGCAGCCGCAGCGGCGTGCTCAAACCCGGTGTGCTGGCGTTTGGCCTGCTGATGCCTGTGGTCGGAAGCAGCCTTGGCGCGGTCTTTGGCCTGTTGCTCGGGCTGTCGACTGGCGGTGTCGCGCTGTTGATGGTGCTGTCTGCCTCGGCATCCTACATCGCCGTGCCCGCCGCCATGCGCGTCGCCTTGCCAGAGGCCAACCCCTCCATCTACCTGACGCTTTCCCTCGGCGTCACATTCCCCTTTAACCTTACGCTGGGCATCCCGTTGTACGTGGCCGTTGCTTCGGCGCTGACAGGAGCCTGAGAGCGTGAAAACACATCAAGCAAAACGCGTCGAAATCACGATAGAAGCCATCATGCAATCGCGTCTCACAGATGCGCTGAGCGCTGCAAAAGTCACGGGCTACACGGTGCTGCCCGTTCTGGGCGGGTCCGGGCGGTCCGGCGAATGGGTACGTTCCGGTGAGATCGGTCGCGCCAGCGGGATGGTGCAGGTTGTGTGCATCATCCGACCGGAGCGTCTGGATGGGCTGCTCGACGCAGCATTTGGTGTAGTGGACAAGCACATCGGCGTTGTTTCGATAATGGATTGCGACGTCGTGCGCGCGGAGCGTTTTTAACCCTTTTTAAACCAAGTTTAAGCAAGTCTGCCCGCTATGACGAAGCACGCCATTACTCTCCAGCTTTCTGATGATCTGTTCAAAGCCGTCCATGACCTTGCCACCGAGCAACAGGGGACAGTTGCAGAGGTCGTTGAAGATCTTGTGACAGAACATCTGGGGGGGCCGAAAAGCGCTGCCCGTCGATTGCCGCGTGCTGGTGAGAAACTGATTTTTGCCCTGCAAAAGCTGCTGTTTCGTGACATGGCAGAGGCCCGCGACTGGGCTGATCTGGATGACCGGCTGCGCAAGCATGGCTACTTTATGAAGATTACCCTGGGCGGTTTGGCCCTGCATACCGAAACCAGTGGCAAGCGGGTTTGCCACACCCATGACCTCGGTTTTTCCTATGGAACCTTCGTGCGTCGATTCGGGCCGGGCAAGCCCAAGGATCCGCGCGAGTTGTAGATAGGCGCCTGCATCACTGCATATGGCGATGAATCGAGGTACATTCCGAGACAACGCTTGCCTGTCGCGCCTCTTCCTGTTGTGCTGTTTGCAACCTGAGGAATAATAACTGCGTGGGGTGAGACCTTGGTTTGGGATGCTGTCATCAGCTACAGGCAGGCGCTTGCACTGTGGTTTCCGCTGCTGTGTGTTCATATGTTCGTGCGCCTGATCATCGCGGCGGTCTTGGTCCCGTTGATTGCGGCACTGCTTGCGATCACACTGTCTTTTTCCGACCAGTCCGCGCTGACGGATCAGGATATCGCCCGGTTCCTGCTGACGCCGGTCGGGGCGATTGGTGCTGTCTTTATCGCGTCGCTGATCATCGTTGCTGCAACGATTGATATCGCCGTGATGACCGCCGTGCTGCGCTCTGATCAGAGGGGCGCGGGCAAGGCACTGGCGGCTGCTTTCGGGTTCCTGACGAGATCACTCCCGCGACTGGCTGTATTTGCCGGCCATCTGCTTGTGCGCGTGTTGGTCATATCGCTGCCCTTTTTGGCGGTCGCCGGGGCTATCGCACTGTTTCTGATGCGTGATTTTGACATCAATTACTATCTGGCCAACCGTCCCCCTGCCTTTATGGCCGCCATTGCCAGCGGTGGTGTGATCGCTGTCGCGCTGGCTTTGGTGCTGTTGGAGCGCTTGTCCGCATGGGCGGTCGCGCTGCACATGAGCGTCTTTGATCTTGTGCCGACAAGAACCGCCTTTCAGGTGAGCCGTGAAAAGATGCGCGGCCATCGGCTGGACCTTCTGAAGCGACTGCTGTCCTGGCTCGCCCTTCGTGCTGCCGTGGCCTTTGTTCTGGTCGGCACCATCGGGTTTCTACTTGCAGAAATCCCGCCATTTTTCAGCGGGAACCTCGCCCTGTTCTTTACTGTCACGGCGGTTTTGATCGGCATCTGGGTGTTCGTGAATTCTGCCTTGAACGCCATTGCCAATGGGGCCTTGTCCGACATCCTGAACGAGGAATTCGACCGCTGCCTTGAAGCGCGCGTGGCCAGGGGTGATCCCGGACCCGAAACCCATGCGCCCCGGCTTGCGTGGTTGTCTGGCTTGGCGGCGCTTTTCGCGGTGGGCAGCCTGTTTGTCGGGGGCACTGCCTTCAATCAGGTCGGAGGCGCTGAACGGGTGGATGTGATCGGGCACCGCGGTGCTGCGGCGAGCCGCCCGGAAAACACGATGGCGGCCGTGATCAAGGCGATTGAGGACGGGGCCGACTGGGTCGAGATCGACGTGCAGGAGACCGCCGACGGCGAGGTCCTGGTGGTCCATGACAGCGATTTCATGAAAGCGGCAGGTGTTGATCGCAAGGTCTGGGACGTAACCATGGAGGAGGTCGCGCAGATTGATATCGGCACGTGGTTTGATCCCATCTATGCGGATGAACGCCCGCCCCTGCTGCGCGATGTGCTTGAGGTGGTCAAGGGCCGCTCCAAGCTGATCATTGAGTTGAAGTATTACGGTCATGACGTCGATCTGGAAAACCGCGTGATCGCCTTGGTCGAGGCGGCGGGCATGCAGGATCAGATTGCAACGATGTCGCTGAAATACCCCGCCGTGCAGAAAATGCGCAGATTGCGCCCGGACTGGCGCAGCGGTGTTCTGGCGGCGACCGCAGTGGGTGATATGTCCGGCCTTGACGGCGATTTTCTGGCCGTGAGCGCGGGGCGCTTGTCAGCGCGTTTGCTGGCGCAGGCGCAAAGCGTGGGCAAGGATGTTTACGCCTGGACGGTCAACGACGCGGCGTCGATGTCGCGGATGATCTCGCTGGGTGTGGACGGGCTGATCACGGATAAACCCAAGCTGGCGCGCGAGGTCATCGCCTATCACGAAACGCTCAGCACCCCGGAACGTCTGATGCTGCGCCTAGGCGATACGATCGGATTTGCCTTTGACCTCACCCCCGAGACCGGAGCCGAAATGTGAGAACCGCTGTTTTGATCCTGACCCTGATCGTGCCGCAGGTTGTGCAGGCGCAGGACGACAGCGCAATGATCAAGGTGCAGCGCGGGCTTGAGATGCCGGCCCACCGGGCGCTGCAATCGGTGATCTCTGAGTCCGATTTGGCTGTTTTTGAAACGGATGGGTGCAGCGGTGGCATGTCGTGGAGCTGGCGCGTGGTGGCCGATCTCTTTCCCGACTTTGAAGCGGCGCAAGGCGCGCATCCTCCTTGGGAGCAATGCTGCGTTGTCCACGACCGCGCCTACCACAACGCCGCCGGGGCCACGTCCGCAGACCAGAGTTTCGAGGCGCGCCTATCGGCAGATCAGGCGTTGCAGACCTGTGTCGTCGAACAGGGTGAGGCGCAGGTCAAAGACCTCGCCCTGCGCTATGATGTCGACGAAGATAACATCCGGCTCGCTTATGACATGATTGCCACGTCAATGTTCAACGCCGTCCGTTTCGGGGGTGGGCCGTGTTCCGGCCTGCCGTGGCGTTGGGGGTTTGGATATCCGGGGTGCATTCCGGGGCTTTGATCCGGTGTGCTGGGCCGCCGTTGGCAAAAAAGCCGCCGGTGTGACCCGACGGTTTTCCAAATGCCTTGGGTCAATCAGCCCTTTTTCAGGACCCGAGTGCCCAGCAGTTCCGCGATCTGCACCGCGTTGAGCGCCGCGCCCTTGCGCAGGTTGTCGGACACGCACCACAGGTTCAGACCGTTATCAATCGTTGAATCCTGACGGATACGGCTGATGAATGTCGCAAAATCACCGACGCACTCGACGGGCGTCACATAGCCGCCGTCCTCGCGTTTATCGATCACCATGACGCCCGGTGCTTCGCGCAGGATTTCGCGGGCCTCGTCCTCGTCAAGGTGCTCTTCGAACTCGATATTGATCGCTTCGCAGTGGCCCACGAACACGGGCACGCGCACGCAGGTTGCGGTGACCTTGATCTTGGTGTCGATGATCTTCTTGGTTTCAACGACCATTTTCCACTCTTCCTTGGTGGTGCCGTCTTCCATGAACACATCAATATGCGGGATCACGTTGAATGCGATCTGCTTGGTGAATTTCTTCGGCGGCTTGTCATCGGTCGGATTGTAGATGGATTTGGTCTGGTCCCAAAGTTCATCCGCGCCTTCCTTGCCCGCGCCTGAAACCGACTGATAGGTCGAGACAACAACGCGTTTTATGGTCGCGCGGTCATGCAGTGGCTTCAGAGCCACCACCATTTGCGCAGTCGAACAGTTCGGGTTGGCGATGATGTTCTTGTTGGCATAGTCCATGATCGCATCGGCGTTCACCTCGGGCACGATCAACGGCACATCCGCATCGTACCGGTAAAGCGACGAGTTATCAATCACGACACAGCCGGCTTTGGCCGCCTTGGGTGCAAATTCCTTTGTCGCATCCGAACCGATTGCGAAAAGCGCCATGTCCCAGCCCGTGAAATCGAATGTCGCAAGATCCTTCGTCTTGAGCGTTTTGTCGCCAAAACTGACTTCGGTGCCCAGGGATTTGCGTGATGCAAGCACGGTAATGTCATCCACCGGAAAGTGGCGTTCAGCAAGAATGTTCAGCATTTCGCGGCCCACATTGCCTGTGGCACCCGCAACAACGACGCGGTAACCCATCTAAATACTCCAATGTGTTTGATGTGATGGTGCGCGCGTCTTATACCGGTCAGCCTCTTGAGGAAAGGGCCGTCATGCCTGTGCGGGCTGCGGCATAGAGTGCGCGTGCGCTTTTGTGATAGGTGGATCATGACGCAACAGGGTGCAAGGTCATGAAATCTTTCCATCAGCCAGACGATTTTTACGACTCCGTGCCGCGTGAAACGAGCTTTGACCACCTGACGGACCTTGGCCGATACACGCCGTTGCCGGATGATTGGCAGATCGGCGTTGCCGACATCGTGAATTCCACCGGAGAAGTCGCCGCCGGGCGATACAAGACGGTCAATATGGTCGGGGCGGCGGTGATCTCGGCTGTCATGAACGGGTTGAATGGGCGTCCATTCCCCTTTGTCTTTGGCGGGGATGGGGCGGGATTTGCCGTTGGACCGGATGCCGAGCCGGCGGCGCGAGAAGCGCTTGCCGCGATTTCGGTCTGGGCGCGGGCGGAATTTGCTATCGGCATGCGGGTGGCTTTGGTGCCGGTGGCTGATGCGCGCGCGGCGGGTCACGATGTAAAGGTCGCCCGGTTTCAGGCCTCACCGGGGGCGGATTATGCGATGTTTTCCGGCGGCGGGCTGCTCTGGGCGGAAACGGAAATGAAAAGGCGGCGCTATGTCGTTGCCCCTGCCGCTGAGGGGACGATACCGGATTTGACCGGCCTGTCGTGCCGGTGGGCGCATATGAAGGCGCGCAACGGCACAATCCTGTCTCTCGTGGTTGCCCCGATACCCGACGCGGACGCCGCAGATGTGGCGCAGGTCTATAAGCGGGTCATTGACGTGGCAGGGCAGTTGGATCGGGGCGGTCATCCCGCACCTCAGGTCGGTATGGTCTCACGCTGGCCACCGGCGGGTGCCACACTCGAAGCGCATGCCGCGCGCGGGTCGGGATCGCTGGGTGCCGCACGGCGCAAGGCGCTGTTGGAATCACTGCTCGCTTGGGTGTTGATCCGTACCGGTTTGAAAATCGGGGGCTTTGATGCACGACGTTATGCGCGGGTTGTTGCGGATAACGCTGATTTCAGAAAACTGGATGATGGTTTGAAAACGACGCTGGACTGTGACGCTGAAACCCAGTCGCGCCTGACGGCGGTGCTGGCGCAGGGGGCAGATCAGGGGATCGTTCGTTTTGGCATGGCCACCCAGGAGGAGGCCATGATGACCTGCATCGTTCCGTCGATTCTTACCGACGACCATCTGCATTTCATTGATGGGGCAGCGGGGGGATATACGCAGGCGGCCGCGCAGATGAAGACGCGTTAACCCTGTTTCCACTTGGCGGCGATGGATTTCCCGGTGTTCAAAAGCATCGCGATGTCCATGGCCACGGCAACAAACCGGGCACCGGCATCCAAGGACGCTTGGATCATACCGTCATCCGTGGTCAGGATACCGGCGGCCTTGCCGCTGTCGCTGATCCGCTTGATGGTTTTCAGGATTGTCGCCTGTATGTCCGGGTGCATGGTCTGCCCGAGGTATCCGAGGCTTGCAGACAGATCCGCCGGGCCAATGAACACACCGTCAACGCCATCGACCGCAAGGATCGCGTCAAGGTTATAAAGGCCAGTTTTATTCTCAACCTGCACCAGCAGGCACGTCTGTGCATCCGCGGTCGGACCGTAGTTGTCGATCTGGCCAAAGCCTGACGCACGCCCCACCGCATAGCCCACGCCACGCCTGCCCTCCGGCGGGTATCGGCAGGCGCGCACGAGTTCCTGCGCCTGCTCGGCGGTTTCCACCATGGGCACGAGAATCGTCTGGGCCCCAAGGTCCAGCATTTGCTTGATGATCCACGTCTCGCCCACCGGCACGCGGATGATCGGGTGGCTGTCACTGCTTTTCAGCGCGATCATCTGGTCGCGGATCGAACGCACGTCATTGGGCGAATGCTCGCCATCAATCAGCAGCCAGTCAAAGCCCGCATTGCCCAATATCTCTGCGGTATAGCTCTCTGCGATGCTCATCCAGCAGCCAAAAAGCGTCTCCCCTTCGGACAGGGATTTTTTGAACGTGTTCAGTGGCGCGGGCATGTCTGGTTTCCTCTTTGGGGTCTCTGCGCGGTCAGTTTTGGACGCTCACGCCGTGAAACACCAGTGCAGTGCGCGGTTTCAGATGACTTTGATGACGTCCTTGTCGATGGCGAGCATATAGCCACGCCGCGCGATGTTCTTGACCAACAGCTCTGATACGATCTGGTTGCCAAGCGTGTCGCGCAAGCGTTTGATCCGTGTGGCGCCTGCGGCCTCTTCGCAATCGACCGCCTTGCGCCCTGAAATCATACCTTCGATCTCTGAACCGGACAGAACATCGTCATCCATACGCGCCTCCGCAAGGACCGACATCGTTTCCATCGCGGCGTCGGTCAGTTTGAAGCCCAGATTGTTGAGGTAGACGGTGTTTTCCTCGCGGCTGATCAGCAGCGAATTCACCTGTATGCCGACCCGTTCGATCTGCGCCATGCGTCGGTTGAACCCGACCAGCATCACCAGAAAGACCAGTGCCGCGATCAACATTGCCGTGGCAAAGACCAAAAGCACGAATATCACCACGCGGTAACTCATCAGGGTTTCGGAAAACGCGGTGCCGGATTGTGCGAGTATCTCAAGCAGTTTGATTTCCGCCTGCGTGGTCAGATCGTCATTTTCCACAAACAGCTTTTCAACCCGCGCATTGAATGCATTCGCATCCGGCAAGGCCCAGAACAGCATGGCGACCCCAACCGCAAGAATGGCGAGGATTCCCGCAATGCCATACCCAACGATCCGCCCACCCGAGCGGCGCATGTCAGTAGCGGAGGTAGTTTGGTCCTGCACTCTCTTTCCTTTCCGCCAGCCCGCTTTGGTCGAAGACCGATATTACGTTCAGCAGCGTCCACCCCTTTGGCGCAAGCCGGGCAGTCAGTTCCGCGCGGGCCGCTTTTTTGGAACATTCAGAAACCTGCGCAACCCCGTAATGCAGTCGCAGCGGATCGTCCTGTTTCGCCTTGTAATCGGCGTAGCATCCGGCGGCCATGCCGGGCTGCGCCAGACTGAAGGTGACAAGGGCCGCTGCGATGAAAACAGAATATCTCATGGCATGAACCTGCGCAGGATCACCGTGACATTCAATAACAAAAGGGGTTTGGGGCCTGTGATATCGGATAACCATCGCGCGATATTGTCTGTCGGCACGGGTCCGTCCCAGTTTGTTGTCAGAACGGCAGCACCCAAAGGCTGCCCCATGCACAACAGATAAGGACCTGCCCCATGACACGTAGATTCATTGCCACAGTGGTAAGCGCGGCGATCGCCGTTGCGGTGATCGGAAACACACCAGCGCGTGCGGATGAAGCGCTGGCCCGCGCACTGGCGGCTGTCGTTGGAATCGCGGTCGTCGGGGCGGTCATCCAGAACCGGCTGGAGGACGATAGAAAGGACAAGCAGGCAAATCGTGTCACCCACACCCGGTCCGGGGTGCATCACTCAAATGCGCGCTACAGGGACCACGGGATCAAACGCGCAAATCCGCGTCATACAAATCGCAGGCTGCTACCCGGGGATTGTTTGCGCAGTTTCAACACCGGCTACGCACGCTACAGGGTCTTTGGCAAAACCTGTCTTGAGCAAAAATACGGCGCGACACGCCAGTTACCGCAGGCCTGCAAAGTGCAGTTTCGCACGAATAGTAAAAACCGCGTGGGCTATGGCGCCCGCTGTCTGCGCCGCGCGGGATACCAATTGGCCCGCAGCTGAAGCGGGTCAGTCCAAGGCCGTATCGGTCCCTTCACACCGGCCTTGCACCTGAGGGAGGGCGTTCGGGCGTCTTCCCTCCTTTTTAACGAGTTCTGCGCCTCCGCTTGCCGGGGGCGTTTTTTCGCATCCGCCCGGTAAGTGGGACCCAAGCGGCAGACGGGGCCTTGTGCTGTGTGCCGAGACGTTGGAAAAAAGCCCATGGAACCGAATTTTGAGATGGAAGAGGCCGCAATGGCGCTGGGCGCGCGGCGTGTGGCAGGCGTTGATGAAGTCGGGCGCGGCCCGCTCGCGGGGCCTGTCACGGCGGCAGCGGTGGTGCTTGATCCGGCCAATATCCCTGAGGGGTTGAACGATTCCAAACAGTTGAGCGTAAAGCGGCGCAACCTGCTGGGCGACGCACTGGCCAGCAGCGCAGATATCAGTGTTGGCCACGCCAGTGTCGAAGAGATCGAGCAACACAACATCCTGCGCGCCAGTCACATGGCGATGTTGCGCGCGCTTGCCGGCCTCCGGCTGCGACCGGATTTCGTGCTTATCGATGGCGCCATGGTGCCGCAGGGGCTCAACCTGCGCGCACAACCTGTGGTCAAGGGGGACACAAGATGCCTGTCGATTTCCGCAGCCTCTATCATCGCCAAGATCGCCCGCGATAAGATCATGGTGGATTTGGCGCAACAGCATCCGGGCTATGGATGGGAGACGAACATGGGATATGGATCAAAAAGCCACATATCTGCGTTGCGAAATCTTGGGGTAACCCCACACCATAGACGTACCTTCAAGCCGGTACACCATATGTTGTATCAAGACAAAAACGTAAAGCCTTGATTCAATAAAGAATTTGACCGCGAATCGACTTTGACTCATCTTGTTCCCAACGAACGAGTGCAAAATGCACCGGGACCAGAGGCAGAATGAAGATGACAAAGACCAAGGGCGCTGCGGCGCTTCCTTTGAACACGATTATTGATGGTGACTGCATCGAGGTGATGAACGGTCTGCCGGAGGCATCCGTCGACCTGATCTTTGCGGACCCGCCCTATAACCTGCAACTCAAGGGCGATCTGCACCGGCCCGACAACAGCCGCGTGGATGCGGTGGATGATGAATGGGATCAGTTTTCCAGCTTCAAGGCCTATGACAATTTCACCAAGGCTTGGCTGAAGGCCGCGCGCCGTATCCTTAAACCTGATGGGGCAATCTGGGTCATCGGCAGCTACCACAACATCTTTCGCGTGGGTGCCGAACTGCAAAACCAAGGCTATTGGATTCTGAACGACGTGGTCTGGCGCAAATCCAACCCGATGCCGAATTTCCGCGGCAAGCGGTTCACCAATGCCCATGAAACGATGATCTGGGCGGGTCGTGACGAGAGCAGTAAATACACATTTAATTATGAGGCGCTCAAGGCGCTGAACGAGGGTATTCAGATGCGCTCTGACTGGGTGCTGCCAATATGTACCGGTCATGAGCGTTTGAAGGACGAGAATGGCGACAAGGCCCATCCGACACAAAAGCCGGAGAGCCTGCTGCATCGGGTACTGGTGGGGGCCACGAACCCCGGCGACGTCATTCTCGATCCTTTCTTTGGCACCGGAACGACCGGGGCAGTGGCCAAGATGCTGGGCCGTGATTTCATCGGCATCGAACGCGAAGCGGCCTATCGCAAGGTTGCCGAAAAACGCATCGCCAAGGTGCGCAAGTTTGACCGCGAAGCCTTGCAGGTCAGCGTATCCAAACGTGCAGAGCCGCGCGTGCCCTTCGGGCAGTTGGTCGAACGCGGCATGCTGCGCCCGGGCGAAGCGCTTTATTCCCCCCGTGGCCAGGTTGCAAAGGTGCGTGCTGACGGCACATTGATCGGGAATGATGTCAAAGGATCGATCCATCAGGTCGGAGCGCATCTCGAAGGCGCACCCAGCTGCAACGGTTGGACCTATTGGACGTTCAAACAGGACGGCAAGAAAATCCCGATTGACGTTTTGCGCCAGCAAATCCGCTCGGAAATGAGCGGCTAGACATCCAATTCTTTGAACACCGCCGGTGCCTGTGGCCTTTTTGAACAAGGCTGCCTGTGATGGGCACCCCCCTTGACCCCGCCCTTGTTGGCGGGGTTTTTTTGTCCAACGGATCACCTTGCGAGGTCAAAGGCCTTGCGCATGACCGTGGGCAGGTCGGTGGGTTTGAATTCTGCAGCGTCGCGAAAACCCCCCGTTTCGGGTTCGGTCCCAATGGCCACCTGCGCGCGAAACACATGCAGGATCAGGTGAAAATGCGTGAACGTGTGACGCACTTCGCCGTCGATCAACTGCCACTCGGCCGCGCAAGGCGGTGGGGCCTCGGGCAGGGGGTGGCTGACATCGATCCAGTCAGACCCGGGCCAGCCCAGCATGCCACCGAGCAAACCCTTGTCGGGCCGCGTCTCCAAAAGCCACGCGCCATCCGCCCGTTGGGCCAGAAAGACCGTGCCATGACGGGTTGGCTTGGCCTTTTTCGGTGTCTTTTTCGGCAGATCAGCGGCGGTCCCCTCTGCACGCGCTGCGCAAGGGTCACGCCATGGGCAGATGCCGCAGGCGGGTGATTTGGGTGTGCAGATCGTCGCGCCCAGATCCATGACCGCCTGCGCATAATCGCCGGGGCGATCCACGGGTGTCAGCGCGTCCGCCTTTTCCATCAGGATCGGTTTGGACGCGGGTAAGGGAACATGAATGTCATGCAGACGCGCCATCACGCGTTCGACGTTTCCATCAAGAACCGTATGCCTGAGATCAAAGGCAATCGAAGCGATCGCCGCTGCGGTATAGGGTCCGATGCCGGGTAGTTTCAGCAATTCGGCATGATCGGCGGGAAAGGTGCCGCCATAGTCCTGATCGACAGTGCGCGCGCATTTCAGCAGGTTGCGGGCGCGCGCGTAATATCCAAGACCTGCCCATTCCGCCATGACGTCGGCGTCCTGGGCTGCCGCCAGGTCGCGCACCGTCGGCCAGCGCGCGGTGAACCTCTCGAAATAACTTTTGACCGTGGCGACCGTGGTCTGTTGCAGCATCACCTCGGACAGCCAGATCCTGTAGGGATCAGGCGTCTGCCCTGCGCGGCGCGCTTGCGGTGGCACGCGCCACGGCATATCGCGCGCATGCACGTCATACCATGCGAGGATCGCATCGCTCAGAACCTGTGGATCATCGGGATTTTCACGCAATGTTTATATCCTTTGGGGTGCAGTAAGGCTGGCTGCGCAGCATTTCCGGCGCTATGTTAGGCGGACGTTTCAGGGAACATAGCGATGCCGCCTCGCCGCGCCAGTACAAAAGGATTCACCCGGACTTCGAGCCTGCTCACGCAGCGTATTCGCACGGCGTCCGAGAGCCGTGGTTTTGCGCAAAGCCGTCTGCTGACCCATTGGAGCGAAGTGGCAGGCGAAGAGATGGCCCGCATTTCCCGTCCGGTTGAGGTCAGCTATGGCCGTGGCGGGCTGGGGGCGA
The DNA here is from genome assembly GCF_000014045.1 of Roseobacter denitrificans OCh 114. Classification (NCBI taxonomy): domain Bacteria; kingdom Pseudomonadati; phylum Pseudomonadota; class Alphaproteobacteria; order Rhodobacterales; family Roseobacteraceae; genus Roseobacter; species Roseobacter denitrificans. The sequence goes on along the minus strand of NC_008209.1, from coordinate 288,262 downwards.
CGCTGACGCTTCTGACGACCGGGGCCAACGCGCCCATGCTAGAGATGGAAAAGGAAAAGCTGCGCGCACGGGTCAATGCGGTCTACGGCTATAATGCCATTGCGCGCGTGCGGGTGACACAGACCGCAGCGACCGGATTTGCCGAAGGGCAGGTGGATTTCATGCTTGGTGATGCCAAGTCAAAGACCGCCCCAATCGACCCTGCGCTGCGCCAGAAAGCGGCTGACACCGTGCAACCTGTCGCGGACGAAGGGCTCAGAAGTGCGCTGGCGCTTTTGGGCGAAAACATTCTGAACAAGACAAACCGATGAAAAGGGAAACGCCATGTCGCGTATGATGATTATTTCGGCTGCCGTCGCAGTCATCGGCCTTGGGGCCTATTTCGTAACATCGCCGGGGACAAATCCGGTGACGCCTGCAAACCCTCTGGGGGCTGCAAACGCGCAGGAGGCGGCTGATATTGATACGTCTTCGATTATGGATATGACGCTTGGCAACCCTGATGCGCCGGTTACCGTGATCGAATACGCAAGCTACACCTGCCCGCATTGCGCGCGCTTCCATGAGGGGCCGTTCAAGCAACTCAAGGCAGATTACATCGACACGGGCAAGATCAACTTTGTCTACCGGGAGGTGTATTTTGACCGCTACGGCCTCTGGGCGTCAATGATCGCGCGCTGTGCCGGCACGCCGGAATCGTTCTTTGGGATGAGCGATCTGATCTATCAAAAACAGTCCGAATGGTCGCGCGCCGGTGATCCTGCGGCCATCGTTGATGAGTTGCGTAAGGTCGGCCTGCTGGCGGGTCTGGATCGCGACACCATGGAAGCCTGCCTGCAAAACGGTGAAAAGGCGCAAACCCTTGTGGCCTGGTATCAGGAAAATGCCACAGCCGACGGGATCGAAAGCACACCCAGCTTTCTGATCAATGGGCAGCGCTACAGCAACATGTCCTATGCCGAAATGGCCGAACTGATCGACGCCGCGGCGGAATGATCCGGGGCGCGGCGATTTCAGGTACTCACGAATTTGCTTGGGCTGGCGGTGACGCTGGCCCGATCAGGATTTAACAACGGGTCGCAACAAGTCTGCCAGCGCGTTTTCCTGACCGTCAAAGCTGAGACGAACGGGCAGTGTTATCACTTTGGTGCGGAAACTGTTCGGCAGGCGCGCGGCGTCTTTTTCGGTTGTCACCAGTTGGGCGTTCTGCCTTTTGGCATCTGCTTCGAGGCGGCTCATTAGTGCCGTGCTCAGCGGTTGGTGATCATCCAGCGGCTCACTGTGTACCACATTGGCACCCAAGGCGCGCAGGGTCGCAAAGAACTTTTCCGGATGCGCGATACCCGCAAAAGCAATTGCACGCATATCAGACCAGTCCATACCCGTTTGCAGCGGCGTCAATGCGCCCCGGATATGCGGCAGATCGGTGGGCAGGGTGCTGCTATCAAACCGAGCCTGTGCCTCAGCCGCCCCGACAGACAGCAAGGCATCCGCGCGTTTCAGGCCTATATCCACCGGTTCGCGCAGGGGGCCGGCCGGCAGGCATCGTCCGTTGCCAAACCCCTTTTCGGCATCCACGACGATCAGGCTGAAATCCTTGTGGACGGACGGGTTTTGAAACCCATCATCCAGCACGACTACACTGGCCCCGCCTTGCGCGGCAGCGGCGCAGCCTGCGGCACGATCACGCGCAACCCAGACTTCGGCAAAGGCGGCGAGCAGCAAAGGTTCATCCCCGACCTGTTTGGCCGTATGTTTCGATGGATCAACCCGAACCGGGCCTTTGAGCGAACCGCCATAGCCACGGGTCACCACATGGGGCGTTTCTAACATATCCATCAGCGTCGTCAGAACGGCAATGACCGTCGGCGTTTTCCCGGTTCCGCCTGCGTTCAGGTTGCCGACGCATATCACGGGCACATCCAGTTTCACGGGGGTGCCTTTCGCGAGCCGCCGGGCCGTCGCCATGCCATAGATTTTGCCAAACGGTTGCAGGAGCCGGGCCAGCAAAGCGGGCGCCTGCGGGGGCGTATACCAGAAGTCAGGCGCGCGCATGTGCGGTCTCCAATTCCCCGTCCAGTGCGGCCTGCACCAAATCAATGACGCGGTCCGTCACATCTGCACCTTCGCTGACGACATCCCAGCCTGCGTGCGCCATGGCAGCGGCCTGATCAGGCGCTATGAGTTGGGTGACAGCGGCACCCAGTGTTTCGACATCCTTAACGATGCGCGCCGCGCCCGCCTTGGCCAGCCGTGAATAAAACGGCATGAAGCGGCTGACATGCGGGCCATACAGAACCGCTGACCCAAGCGCGGCCGCTTCGAACGGATTGCGCCCGCTATAGCCCGAAACGAGGGAACTGCCCATGAAGGTCACAGGTGCGACGCGGTAAAACAGACCAAGATCGCCGTGATCTTCGGTCAGTAAAACCTGGCTGGCGTCATCCGGGTCCTCTCCTGCGGTCCAATCCGCATGCCGCAGGTCATCCGTTGCGATTTTCTCGGCAAAACCATCGGACAGCCCCCCATGGGCCGGGTGCAGCACCAGCAGCAAACGGTGCGACAGTCTGAGCGACTGGCGATGGGCTTGCAGGATGACGGGCAATTCTTCTTCCTGAATGTTATTGGCCAGCCACACGGGTCGACCGCGCAGGGTTTCGGTCAAATCCGCCAGATCCGAGTCGCGGCAAGCCAACGCATTTCCACCCGCCTGCAAGGGGGGTTTTCTGTCGATCCGCGCACTCTCGATCCCCAGTGTTTGCAATTTCTGGACAGCGGCGTTTGAGCGGACCATGATGGCGACAAAGGGTTCGAGCAATTGGCGCGACAGTTCCGGCAGCCATCGCTCGCGCTTGCCGTCAAACCCGGCCGCATCCGCATCAATCAATGCGATCGGGCATCCGGACTGATGCACCTGGTCCACCAGATTTGGCCGCAGACCACCCCATGCCCAGATCGCAACCTCCGGCATCCAGTGCCGCCAAAAGGATGTGACCGCATGCGGGTGTTCACTCGGGACCTGTTCAATCTGGATCAGATCGTGGGGCACCCAGCTTTGCAGGGTTTCCTCGTAGGATGCGGGGTCAGGCAGCGTGATCAGAACATGCACCCCAAAGCGCGTGTTACACAACCGCTGTGCGAGATCCTGAACCGCCAGCATGTTCTGCGGCTCACCCGCGTGTATCCAAACCAGCGTACCACGCGGCCGTTTTCCACGCGGCTTGTACGCCCGCTCGGTTGAACGTTTGGACAGAGCACGATAGGCCGTCAGCCCGATGGAACGGGCCATGGTGAATTACTCCAGTTCTTCCGTGGAAGAAGCGGCGGTTTCCTCGTCACGCAACCGGTGAATATGCGCGATGAAATAGCGCATATGCGCATTGTCCACCGTGCGTTGCGCCTCCGCTTTCCAGGCGTCAAAGGCGCTGGCGTAATCCGGGAAAATGCCGACGATGTGCAGATCATCAACGTTCTTGAAGGTGTTTTTGCCGGGATCAACCAATTCACCGCCAAACACGAGATGTAACCTTTGTGCCATGCAAGCAGTCCTCAAAACAAAAAGCGAGTGAGAACAGCGTTGCCGATCCACCCGTCAGGGTCAAGCGCCGCTCCCGCCCTCGCGCGCGAGCGCTTGCATCAGGCTATAGTGCAACGGCTTGCCTGACGCCACCATACCGTTGAGCCGTGGGTCGCGATTGTTGAAAAGCAGCGGCTTGCCGCCTTTGTCCGTGGATGTCCCTTGGGCTTCCTCCACGATCAGGGAGCCTGCCGCAACGTCCCATTCCCAGGTGGGCCGAAACGTCAGCATGGCATCGAAACGTCCCTGCCCAACCAGCGCCAGTCGATAGGCCAGCGAGGGGCGGTGTGATCGGTTGAAACCGGGCACCCCGTTCGGCCAATGATCCGGCGCAATCATGGGTTTGGCGGCCAATACGTCCGCGTTTTCAAGATCATCTTTCGCGGAAACGGTGATCGGCGCACCGTTCAGCATCGCACCCTTTCCGCGCGCCGCCGTGTACAGCAATCCGCGCAGCGGCAAATAGACGGCCCCTGCGGTGATGCGGCCCTTGTGCGATATGGCGACCGAATGGGCCCATGTGCTCGAGCCATCCACGAAACTGCGGGTGCCGTCTATCGGATCGATGATGAACACCGTATCACGCGACAGACGATCGCCGGTGTCCTCGCTTTCCTCAGACAGCCATCCGTAGTCTGGCCGGGCCAGCCGCAACACGGTTTCGAGATAGGTGTTCACGGCCAGATCGGCTTCGGTCACGGGGCCTGCACCGCCGGGCTTGTCCCAGCTTTGCGTGCTCTGGCCGGTGAAGCTGGTCGCAACCCGGCCCGCCATGACGATTGCGTCCGTGATCAGATCAAGGTCAGACGCCTGCAAGTGTCATCCCCGGTACAAGAAGCGAGGGCACGACCCGGCTCAGATGCGCGCGCGCGTCGTTTGCGGGGACAATGTTCAGCAGCATGTCCCGCAGGTTGCCCGCAATCGTGCATTCGTTGACCGCATATGTCATCTCACCATTTTCGATCCAGATGCCTGCGGCCCCACGGGAATAATCCCCGGTGTTGGAATTGATCGTCGACCCGATCATCGAAGTGACGAGCAGGCCCGTACCCATGTCAGCAATCAGGTCTGCGCGGCTTTGATCCCCTTGGGTGAGGGTGACGTTCCATGATGTCGGGCTTGGCCCCGAAGAGGCACTGCGCGCGGCGTTCCCTGTCGAGGACATGCCCAGTTTGCGCGCCGTTGCAAGGTCCATGGTCCAGCCGGTCAGCACACCATCTGCCACGATGTCACGCGCCTTGGTTGGCAATCCTTCGGCATCAAAGGGGCGGGAGCCGGAGGTGCGCGGCCTGTGAGGCAGCTCATGCAGACTGATGCCTGATGGCAGAACCTGCTCGCCTTTTGCGTCACGCAGCCAGGACGCACCCCGCGCCACGGAGGACCCATTTGCCGCCATCAGCAAGTGACCGATCAGCGTTGAGGAAACACGCTCGTCAAACAGGACCGGATAGCTGCCGGTGGGCGGTTTGCGAGCACCTGCGCGTTCGACGGCACGCGCCGCGGCACGGGTGCCGATGTCTTCGGGGCTGCGCAGGTCCGATTGAAAAATCCGGCTGTCGCTGTCGTAATCGCGCTCCATCTCGGTGCCGGTGCCGCAGATCGCGACGCAGGACAACCCGCGGTCGGTGCGCGCATAGCCCCCCCGAAATCCATTGGTGGCCGCAAAATGTACCTCGCGCGATGAATACCCGGCGGAGGCGGATTGCACCTGACTGACCTGCGGGTTGCCAAGGGCTGCGGCCTCGGCGCGGGCTGCGTCCTCTTGCAGCGCGGCGGGCGATGGTTCCGGTGTGGGGTCGTATAATTCCAAGGCGGCGATGTGGTAGCCTTGGGTGATCTGATCGGCGTTGGCAAGCCCGGCGCAGGGGTCTTCGGGGGCTTCTTTTGCCATGGCAACGGCCCGCTCGGCCATATCTTTAAGCGTATCAGAACGTGTGTCAGAGGCTGAGACAATCGCGCTGCGCCGGCCCAGAAAGACGCGCAGACCGATGTCTATACCTTCCGAACGTTCAGCCTGTTCCAGCGCGCCGTGACGCACTTCGATGCCAAGGGACGTACCCCGAACGGCCATCGCATCGGCATCATCAGCCCCCGCGCGCCGGGCGGCCTGCAAGAGTTGTTCGTTCAGATCGCTGAGGGCCTGCGTCATCATATGCTCCGTTAGAGGTGGGGTTGAGGTAGCGGCCTCGCTCCCCCTCTGCAAGGGCTGCGCTCAAAAACTGCGTCGCCGCGGTTACTGGATGCGCTGCCCGTTTGCCATCACATGGCCCTGATCGTTGATTTCGATCTTTGAGTTGAGCGTATCCGGTGCGTTGCCGGGCACGGCAAGCAAGCCCATCATCATGCGCGCGCCCATGGCCTGTTCCTCGGGCAACAAGCCGCCCGCCACGAGTTTGTCGATCAACCCATTCGCACCCGTCAGAGTCAGATCAACCGCGCCCGCAGGCTTGGGTGCACCCTCCGCGCTATTGTCGAACTCGAACGCGCCGTTGCCGACCAATTCAGCGCCAGCGACTGTGATCTGCACACGGTTTATGTCGAGCTTGTCGATTTCGGCCGGTGCCGTGCCGGGGTCGATCTCAGCGGCCACTGACGGGTCGAGAAAATTGAACATCAGACGCGCTTTCCCGGCCAGATCAAGCGCGATGGTTGCAGGGTCACGGGGCAGTTGCCCACCGGGATCAAAAAGCCCCCAGAGCATGTCGGACATGGTGAAGCCATCAAGCGTAAAGCCCAATGCAAAATCGTCCGGTGCCTCGGATTTGCGAATGGGCATCGCGATATTCATCGCTGTCTGGGCCACGTTGAAATTGATCGGCAGCGGGAACTGAGGCGAGGTCATTTCCACCTGCATGTCGTCCTGGGCCACATCATAGGTGAGCCCGTCCTGACCCAGTGTCACCCCGATGCGACCTGACTGACCGATCACCGATGCATCCGACGGCCCGGTCGGAGATGTGACGTTCAGGGTCAGCGCGTTTGCGGCAAACCCAAATGTCCCTCCCGCCGTGAACCCGGCGGCCAGCATCGCTTCGAGGTCGTTTGTATCAACCGCGCGCAGGGGCAGGGTGCTTTGCCCATCAAATGTCAGGGACTGCATCTGCCCAGACATGTCGCTGCTACCGCCAGAGGCGGCATCGGTTGCCTTGAGCGCGTAGCGCGCCGCGCCAATTTCCAGATCCTGCGTGTATCGCCGATGGGCATCCAGCACCATATCGGTGGTGCCCGAGATATCATCCAAAGTGATCACAAACGCATTGCTCTGCGCGGGCAAAACCTGCCCATTCACTTCAAAACCAGTTGATTCCAGTGAAATCGTCTGCGCTGAATACTCATACTGCAGGTCATTCGGGGTGCCTGACGCCACGATGCTCAGGCCGGTTTGTCGGTAGTCCGCAGAAACGCGGGTGGTACTGCCGGTGTCGTTCGGGGTCGCCATCTCAAATGGCATCACCGTGGGCAGGGCAACCGTCACCGTGCCATCGTCACGTTCCGTCAGCACAATCCGATCCATTGAAATGCGGCCACCGCCAAGGCTTGCATCACCGCTTGTGATCGCCACACCGGTGACGGTCAACACATCGCCCGCGCGCGCTTCCTGACCGGTCACGGAATACCCAAGGCCGCTGATATAGGTTTTCCAATCGCTCCAGACGTCATCTGCCGAAAGCTCTGCAAAAGCGGCGGGTGCGATCAGAACAAGGGCAGTGCTCGCCATGAAATGGCGCGTGATACGGGGCATAAAACGATCCTTTTTACACGGTTAAGCGCACATGGTCTGCCAACGTCCTGCGATGGTCAAGAGCCGATGGGCTGGACGCTTAACAGTTGGGGGTTTACCACAGCAATAACAACCTGAGCGGAGGTGCGGTAACATGAATATGACAGGAAAAACGGTGATGATCACGGGGGCGAGTCGCGGGATTGGTGCCGAAGCGGCCCGTGTTTTCGCGCAAGCGGGGGCCAATGTCGCCCTTTTGGCACGCAGTCAGCAACAGATTGCGGATCTGGCCGGTGAAATTGGGGAGCGGGCAGTTGCCATTCCCTGTAATGTTGCACGCTATAGTGACATGGCCAAAGCCGTCGCCGCGACGCAAGAAATGTTCGGCAGTCTCGATGTGCTGATCAACAATGCGGGGGTGATTGAACCGATTTCTCATCTGGCCGAGGCTGAGCCGGATGCCTGGGCTGACGTCGTTGATGTGAACCTGAAGGGTGTTTTCAACGGCATGCATGCGGCCTTGCAAGTGATGAAGCCCGCAGGCGGCGGGACCATCATCACCATCAGTTCGGGTGCCGCGCATGGGCCGGTCGAAGCCTGGAGCCACTACTGCACCTCGAAAGCCGGGGCGCATATGCTGACCCGTTGTCTCGATCATGAGGAATCGCAGCACGGTATCCGCGCCATGGGCCTGTCGCCCGGCACAGTCGCCACGCAAATGCAGCGCGAGATCAAATCGAGCGGCATAAACCCGATCAGCCAACTGGAGTGGGAAGTGCATATCCCTGCCGACTGGCCCGCCCGGGCCCTGTTGTGGATGTGCAGCCCGGAGGCGGACGAATGGTGTGGGCGCGAAATATCGCTGCGCGACGAGGACATCCGCCGGAAGGTCGGTTTGACATGATCGATGTTGATCGCACGGGCGATATCTGGACCGTCACCCTGAACCGCCCGGAAAAGGCGAATTCCCTGACCGAACAGATGTTGGTCGACCTGAGGGACACGATGCGCGCCGCACAGGCAGCCCGCGCCGTGATCCTATCGGGCAGCGGCAAGGTATTCAGTGCGGGGGCCGATCTGGAAGCGGCGCGCGCCGGACTGGCCACATCGCCGCTGTGGGAGGAGGTATCGCAGGCCGTGGCAAGCCTGCCGGGGTTATCGGTGGCGGCGCTGAACGGAACGCTGGCCGGTGGTGCCTTTGGAATGGCGCTGGCCTGTGATCTGCGCATTGCCGTGCCGGGTGCGAATTTTTTTTATCCTGTGATGAAACTGGGGTTTTTACCGCAACCGAGCGATCCGGGTCGGCTGGCTGCCCTGATCGGGCCGTCGCGGGCCAAGCTGATCCTGATGGGCGGTCAAAAGATCGCGGCGGATGAGGCGCTGGCGTTTGGATTGATCGACCGGATCGTTGCACCGGATGATCTGATGGCGGTCGCGCAAACGCTGGTCGCGGATACGGTCGCTGCGGACAGTGCAATCGCGACCGGCATCAAGGACATGTGCCGCTAAGCCACGGATAACCAGGCGTCATCCGGGGTGAAAAAGGCTCCCGACGGAGAAGGCGAGCAATGCTGCGACGCCGCCTATCAACAGTGTCTCAAAACCTGATTTCCACCATTTGGACAAGGACCACCTGCTTTTTCCGGTGCCAATCAGAAAGAACGTCAGCAACGTCGCAAAAATCGAGATCGAAAAGGCGTCATCAAGGTTCAGCAAAAAAGGGATCAGGGGGATGCTGCCCGCCACGAGGAAGGCCGCGAATGTTGCCAGTGCTGCTTTCATCGGTTCCGGTTCAACACGCGACAGGCCGTATTCGTCTGTCAGCATCATATCAATCCAGTTTGTCTTGCTTTGGGAAATGGCGGTTGTCGCTTCTTCAAGCACGTCGCCCGACAGGCCGCGCATCTGCAAAATCTGGCGCAATTCTTCCAGTTCGCCATCCGGGTGCTGTTCGATATGGCGCTCTTCGACCTGAATAATGCGTTTCCGGTCGTCAAGTTCCGCCTTGGTGCCCGAATAGTTGCTGGCCGCCATTGAAAAGCCGTCAGCGATGATGTTCGCCACACCCAGAGCTACGATAATGTGGTGCGACAGGCCTGCCCCTGCGACGCCAGCGACGATGGCAAAGGTCGTGACCGCCCCATCGATGCCGCCGTAGATCATATCCTTGAGATGCCCCGCGCGCTGACCGGCTGAAAGGCGTCGGGCGACTTCTGTCGGGCTGTGTCCGTGTTCCTGTGTCATGAACGCAATCTACACGATTGGAACCCGCCGTACTTGAGCAAGATCAAGGGACTGCCGGTCAAATGCTGCGCATTGCGCACCTGATCCAGTGGGGCTGCGGGACACCTGCGCCGCCACTATCATGTTGATCGCACAACGGTAACTTCTATGCTGGGCCCTGCATCCAAGGGGATTTCATGTCTTGAGCAGTCCGTTGTCCAGCCCGACGTTTCGTCGCCTATTCACCGCGCAGATCTGTTCCCTGATCGGGGTCGGATTGCTTACGGTCGCTTTGTCGCTTGCGGCGTTTCGGATCGGCGGCGCGGCTGCGGGCGGACAAATTCTGGGGCTGCTGCTGGCGCTGAAGATGGTGGCCTATGTCTTGCTCGCGCCACTTGCGGAAACCCTGCTGTCAGGCGTGTCGCGCAAGCGCGCCATGGTGTCCCTGGACGTGGGGCGCATGCTGTTGCTGCTGCCCATGGCTTTTGTTTCGCAGCCCTGGCTTGTTGCCCTGCTGGCCTTTGGCTTTTTCGTGCTTTCCGCCGGGTTCACGCCGCTGTTTCAATCGGTCATCCCGGACATCCTGCCCGAGGAGGCGACCTATACCAAAGCCCTTGCATGGTCACGGGTTGCCTACACGATGGAAGCGGTGATGAGCCCTGTGATTGCGGCTGCCATGCTCAAGATTGTAACGGGCGAGTCCCTGTTTTACGCCGCAGCGCTTGCTTTTGCGGGTTCTGTACTGGCGCTGTTGCTGGCGCGCCTGCCGCAGTTTCGGGACGCTGCGCGCGAGGGACCGTTCCTGAAACGCGTCGGCCATGGGTTTTGGATATATCGCCGCACGCCGCGTCTGCGGGGGTTGTTCCTGTTGAACCTGTCTCTCTCCCTGTCCATGGCATGGGTGCTGGTCAACTCGGTGGTCTATGCGGGTGCGCGGCTGGGCGATTCCGAACATTATTTTCCGATCCTGATGGCGTGTTACGGCGCGGGGGCCGCTTTGGGGGCCGTGATCGTGCCGAAGCTGCTAACCCGCATGAGCGAACGCAGTGCGATGATCATCGGGGCGTTGGGTTTTGCCGCTGTCGGTGCGCTCTTTGCAGTTTTGCCTGCGGTGCCCATGCCCTATCTGGGTGCGGTCTGGGTCGCTTTTGGCGTGGCCTCGTCGCTTGTGCTGACGCCGGGCGGATTGGTGATCACCCGGTCAGCGGCTCAAAAAGACAGGGCGTCGGTCTTTGCGGCGCAGTTTTCGGCCAGCCATGCCGGATGGCTGGTCGCTTACCCCCTCGCCGGGTGGTTGGGCAGCTTGCTGTCGCTTGAAACGGCGCTATTGTCTCTGGCATCATTATCGACCGTTCTGGTGTTGGTTGCGCTGAGAGTCTGGCCTGCTGATGATCCCGTGGATCTGGCGCATTGTCACCCGGAATTGCCGGACGATCATCCGCATCTTGAGCAGGTGCCCGCTTCAGGCGCGCAGCACCGCCACATACATGCTTTTCGCATCGACGAATTGCATCCGATCTGGACAGAGCGGTCGATTTGATGCTGAAATAACAGGGTTTTTGCAGGAAGAGGGTTATGACGGTTCAGGATTTCGCGCCCATTGATGGCATGGGCTTGCCCGCGCTTGAGGGTCGTCTCAAGGAAGATCTGGCGTTTTTGTGCTATCCGGGCAAAGCTTGGGTGCCAAAACGTGAGGGCGTCACCGATGTTGTCATCATCGGGGGCGGCATGTGCGGCATGGTCGCGTGGTTTGGGCTGGCGACGGGCGGCATCCGGAATGTGCGTGTTCTTGACCGGGCAGAGACCGGGCGTGAGGGTCCGTGGCTGAGCTATGCGCGGATGGAAACGCTGCGCTCGCCCAAGATGCTGACCGGCCCTGCGTTCGGGCATGGCGCCTTGACGTTTCAGGCGTGGTATCGCGCGCAATTCGGGGCTGCGGCATGGGAGGCGCTGGATAAAATCCCGCGCCCGATGTGGATGGAATACCTGCAATGGTATCGCACCGTGCTGGAGGTTCCGGTGGAAAACGGCATCTCGGTTGATCATGTGGAGCCAGAGGGCGATTTGCTGCGCCTCACCGTCACGGGGGCCGAAACACCGACGATCCTGACCCGCAAGCTGATCTTTGCGACGGGACGGGATGGAACGGGGGGGCCGAATATCCCTGACTTCATCAAAAACCTGCCGGGCCATCTCTGGGCGCATAGTGCAGATGAAATCGACTTTACCCGGCTTGCGGGTAAACGGGTTGCGGTCATCGGTGTCGGGGCCTCTGCCGTGGACAATGCCGCCGAAGCGTTGGAGCATGGGGCCGCCGAAGTGCGCCACCTGATCCGCCGCAAGGAAATGCCCACGATCAACAAGATGATGGGCATTGGTAGTTTTGGGTTCACAGCGGGGTTTGCCGATCTGCCCGATGAATGGCGTTGGCGCTTTATGCAGTACAGCTTTGCAACCCAGACCCCGCCGCCGCATGGCTCAACCCTGCGGGTCAGTCGCCATGACAACGCTTATTTCCACTTCGGCAAGGCCACGACCCGGGTCGACCCACAGGGCGACGGAGCGATCATTCATTTCGCCGATGGCACCTTTTACGAGGCGGACTTCGTCATTCTGGGCACCGGTTTCGTGATCGACCCCATGGCGCGGCGCGAATTTGGCAAAACGGCGGGTGACATCCTGCTGTGGCAGGACGTCTACACCCCGCCGGAGGATGAACAGTCCGGTGACCTTGGCCGGTTCCCCTATCTGAACCCGGATTTTACGTTTCGCGAAAAACAGCCCGGCACGGCACCGTGGCTCGCCAACGTCTATTGCTTCAACTACGGGGCATCTGCCAGTCTGGGCAAGGTCAGCGGGGATATTCCCGGTATTAGCGAGGGCGCGGCGTGGTTGTCGCGCGCCGTGGCGGCAGAGTTATATGCCGAGGATATCGAGGCGCATTGGGAGGGCATGCAGGCCTATGACACGCCCGAACTCAGAGGCGACGAGTGGGAGGCGACCCCCCTTGAAATCCAGCCGGAGCCGCAAAAAGGGCGCGTTGCATGAGCATATTCGAGACGACCAGCCTGCGCGTGGCGGGTGTTGAGGTCGATGGCAAGACTGCCAAAGCGATCAGCGGTCGGCACAACATCATCGAAATGACGCAGGCCGCCGAGGATGCGGTTTTACGTCCGCGCGACAGCGGTGCTTTTGGCCACAATCTGCGGGCGGCATTGGCCGCGCGGGTCGCAAGGCTGGCGCAGGATGACGTGCTGGCGTCCCACTACCTTGCAAGGGCAGGGGACAAGGCGGCGCTGGCTGATCCGACTGAAACCGGGGCGGCGCAGGGATTGTCCGCCGTTCTGGCCTTTATCGACAAGGTGGCCAATCAGACCCGCGATATTGCGGCTGAGGATGTGTCCGGCCTGCAGGCGGCGGGCGTTGAGGATGCGGATATCGTGCGGCTTTGCGAACTGGTGGCGTTTCTGGCCTATCAAACCCGCCTCATCGCCGGGTTGCGTCTGATGCAGGGGGCCGCGTGATGGCCCGTGTCATTCATAAATTCACCCGCAACGTGCCCCATTGGCAGCCGCGCCTGACGCCGGTCAAACTGGCCGAGGCCACGCCGGAACAGCTTGAGGCGCTTCAGGTCACACCGTCAAATACCAAGGTCTCGGATTACGTGCTGACGCTGGCGCATGATGTGGAAAGCCTCAAGGTGCGTTCGCCTTTGTTCAACGCGATCATGTATGACGCTGGCGGGCTGTCGCGCTCGGAGCGCGAGTTGGGCGCGCTGGCGGCATCCATGGTCAACCGCTGCATCTATTGTGCGGCGGTGCATGCGGATCGTCATGCCAAGATCGAAAAAGACACGACGACAACGGATGCCCTGTTCGCCGCGGGCGAAAAGGCCGATCTGAATCCCCGAGACCGGGCGATATTCGACTTCGCCCGCAAGTCGGCAGAGGCACCGCCCACCGCCGGCGCGGCGGATATGGAAGCGTTGCGGCAGGTGGGTTTGTCGGATGCGGAAATCCTTGATCTGATCCTGTCGGCGGCTCTTTTTGGCTGGGCCAACCGGTTGATGCATGTGCTCGGTGATCCTGTGCGCAAAACGGAGGACGCATGAGCGATGCGGTACGCATAGGGATCGCCGGGGCAGGTTCGGTTGCCTTTGGCACCGCTGCATTGTTGCACCAGCAAGGGCACGACCCGATGCTCTGGTCCCCTTCCGGTGCCGGGACCGAGGCGCTGAAATCTGCACCACTGCGGGCTTCGGGCGCAATTGAGGCCACGTTCGAACCGCGCATCGCGGGTTCTGCCGCGGAACTGGCGCGGGACAACGATATTCTGCTGCTGGCCCTGCCGGCTTATGGGCACAAGGCGGTCATGGACGCGCTGGTGCCGCATATCCGCGATGGGCAGCATGTCATCATCTCCTCCCATGCATCCCTCGGGGCGGTCTATCTGATGCAACTGCTGGCGGCGCGCGGCATCAAAGCGCCCATCACCGCTTGGGGGACGACGGTCGTGACCGGCAGGCGGCAGACCGGCAGTGCCGTGCAGGTCAATACCGTGCGCAAACGCGTTGACCTCTGCACCGTGCCTGACACGCAGTCGGATCGCGCCCTTGATGCGTGCAAACGGCTTTTCGGCGACCGGTTCCAGCCGCGTGACGGGTTGCTGGCGATTTCCCTGTCCAACCTCAACCCGCAAAACCACATGGGCATCGCCCTTGGCAACATCACCCGGATGGAGCGGGGCGAGACATGGAGCCAGGGCCAGAATGTGACCCCGACCATAGGGCGGTTACTGGAGCAGCTTGATCTGGAACGGCTTGCCATTGCCGAGGCGCTGGGGTTGCAGGTCAAGACCATATTCGAGCACTTCCATCTGAGTTTTCATGTGCCTGTGGCCTCGATATCCGAGATGAACCAGCAGATGCACGCGCAGGGCAATGGCGGCACCGGACCTGCCACCGCCGACAGTCGATATGTGACCGAAGATGTGCCCTATGGCTTGCAACTGACTGCTGTTCTGGGCCAGCTTGCAGGGACACCCGCACCGTTGCACGAAGCAGGGATCGCGATATTTTCCGCCATGTATGGCCGTGATTTCAGCAAGGAGAATGCGCTTTTGGCAGCACTGGAGCTGGAGAACTTTACCCTTGATGACCTGACGCAGGCCGCCCGTACCGGCCTGCTCGGGACGGCACCATCGGTGCCACAATAAAAAACGATGCGGAAATCACTTCACCCAACAAGGAGACATGACACATGACGAAACTGATTTACGACCGCCGCCGCTTTCTGGGCACTGCTGCGATGACGGGTGTGGCGCTTGCCAGCCCGGCGTATCTGCGCCGTGCCTCCGCTTCGGGCGGGGAGGTCAACATCTGGACCTATAACGATTTTGTGCCCGCCGCCTTCAAGGATCAGTTCGAGGCTGAAACCGGCATCAAGGTGAACGTGCGCCTCGTGGACGATCAGGGCAAGCAGTTCAACTTGCTGGCCGCCGAAGCCCCGAACCCGACCGTCGATATCATGACGGTTGCCGGGCACCGCTTCCTGCAGTTCATTGACAGCGAATTGCTGGCACCGCTGGATACCGACCGTCTGGCGAATTGGGGCAACATCAACCCGACGTTCTCCGAAAGTGACTGGGCGACGATCAATGGAAACAAATGGGGTGCGCCGATCCTGTCGGGCATGGAAGTTCTGTCCTACAACACCGAGCTGGTGAGCCCTGAGGAAGTCACAAGCTGGGACGCGCTGTTCTCCGAAAAGTTCAAGGGCCAAACCGCCTATATCATTCAGGATATGATGTCGATCATCATGCTCAAGATGGGCTATGACGGCAATATGGTCGCTTATATGGACGATCCGGAAAAAGCCGCCGCCATCGTCGAGGAGGCCAAGCAATTCCTGATCGAGCATAAACCGCTGGTGCGCAAATACTATGACAGCGGTGCCGAAATTCAGCAGATGTTCGTCAATCAGGACATCGCGCTTGGTCATAGCTGGAACGGCCCTGCGGCGGCCTTGATCAACGATGGCTTCCCGCTGGCCATGACCATTCCCGAGGAAGGGTCCTATGGCTTTGTCTATACCTACAACATCGCCAACAACGCGCCGAATGTGGACAACGCCTATACGTTCATCAACGCCATCCTCGCCTCGCCCGAGATTGGCGCGGCGATGACAAGGGCATCTGGCTTTATCTCGACCTACAAGGATGCGTCCAACTACCTGACGGATCTGGAAAAGAAATCCACCGCTTTCCCGGATGAGGAACTGGCCAGATTGCAGTTCTTCCGCGCCGAGGCCAACAAGATGAAATACGAACTGGTTGATCCGGCCGTCGAAGCGATCAAAGCCGCCTGATCCTTTTGTAATACCGCCCCGCGCGCCCATTTGCGGCGGGCGGGGCCTTTGAGCTTTTCCACCAAAGGAGCCTGTCCATGCGCAACGAGGCCGCGGCCCAAGGCAGCATCCCGCAAAACGGGGCCGACCGCACGTTCTGGGGGCGTCTTTCCGGCTGGACAGCGTATCGCACGGTGATGGGCATCGCCACCGCATCGCCCCGGCGGCAGTTCCTCATTCTGGCGGCTTTTCCAATCCTTTGGGTCTTGACCCAGCATTTAGGCCCCATGGTGCAGATGCTGCGCGTCAGCCTGATGGATGCCTATCCCGTCGCCCCCGGCGTGGAACAGAGCTTCACACTGGACAATTATGCGCGCTTTTTTGGCGATCAGATTTTCTGGCAACCCTTCTTTCGCACGCTGAGCTTTGCGGCGGTTTTTACCTTTTGCACGCTGATCCTGACCTATCCGGTGGCCTATTTCCTTGCGCGTCACGTCAGCCGCAAGAACCGGATGTTATTGTTATTGTTGCTCCTTATTCCGTTCTGGGTGGGGGAGATCGTGCGCACCTATGCGATCATGATCCTCTTGGGCAATACCGGAGCGGTCAATCTGGTGCTGCAATGGTTTGGCCTGATCGACCGGCCCATCCCTTTCATGTACACCAGTTTTTCCATGGGGGTCGGCATCGTTTACCTGACTGCGCTCTATATGCTTTTGCCGCTTTATTCCGCGCTGGAAAAACTGCCCGACAGCTACAACGAAGCCGCCGCTGACCTTGGTGCCGGGGCGTGGACCCGCTTTCGTCGCGTGACATTGCCCCTGACGCTTGAGGGAATATCGTCGGGCTGTACGCTGGTGTTCCTGATCTCGACCGGGTTTTACGCCACGCCGGTGCTGTTGGGCGGGCCGTCCACCACCGTCTTTGCCCAGACCATCGCGGGGTTCTTCCACGTGGCGGGGGATGAATGGCCCACGGGCGCTGCCTTTGCCACAATCATGTTTGCGGGTGCGATCGTGCTGACGGCTGTGTTCCAAAAGCTGATGTATGCGTTGCGCAAGGGAGACACCAAATGAGACGCGGCAATCGCATCCTGTTGTCCTGCATCTATTGGGCTTTTGTGCTCTATGTCTTCGTGCCGCTGCTGCTGATGATCCTGATGGGGTTCAAGGACAGCAAGTTTATCGGTTTTCCCATCCGGTCCTGGACATTGGATTGGTATATGGGTGTTTTTGTGGATGCCGAATTGCTCTCGACGCTGGGGTATTCGGTGACAATTGCGATCTTGTCGACACTGATCTCTGTTGTGGTGGGCACGTGGATCGCGGTGCTGCTGGAGGGGCGCAAGTTTATTGGCCGGGCGGCGGTCTTTGGCCTCACGCTGCTGCCTGCACTGGTGCCCGGTATCATCTCCGCCATCGCCTTTCGCATTTATGCCCGCTGGCTGGGAATCGAGCCGGGGATGGGCGCGATCATCTGGGCACATGCGGTGCATAACGTGCCCTTTGTGGTGCTGGTTGTCATGGCGCGGCTGTCAACCTTGCCCAAAAGCCAGATTGAGGCGGCGCGCGATCTGGGCGCGGACCCGATCATCGCCTTTTTGCGCATCACCGTGCCTTACCTGATCCCCGCGATCCTTGGGGCCAGTATCTTTTGCCTGCTGCTCAGCTTTGATGATTTCGTGCGGTCGTTCTTCTTGGGCGGCTACGAACCAACGCTCCCCGTTCTGATTTTCGCCATGTTGAGGTCGGGCATGTCACCCGAGATCAACGCCATCGCAACGGTTGCGCTGGTCCTGACAGCTGCCATTGGCATCTGGGCAGAACGCTTCACCCGCCGCATGAACAGGGATACAAACCCATGACTGACGCCCCCCCTCTTGTCCGTATCGAAGGTATTTCCAAGAGCTTTGGCAATACCGTTGCGCTGGATAATCTGACGCTGGACATCGCGCGCGGCGAATTCGTGACCTTTCTGGGCCCCTCGGGCTGTGGCAAGTCGACGACGCTGCGTATTCTTGGCGGGTTTGAACGACCCGACAAGGGCCGCGTCATTCTGGATGGTGAGGACGTCACGACGCAGCCGCCCGAAAAGCGCCACGTCAACATGGTGTTTCAGGACTATGCGCTTTTTCCCCACATGACCGTCCGGCAGAACATCTCCTTTGGGCTTGAACTGAAGGGTATGGACAAGGCGAACATCAAACGCCGTCAGGACGAGATCATGGCTTTTCTCGAACTGGATGGATTTGGCGACCGCTATCCCGGCCAACTGTCGGGGGGGCAGCGTCAGCGGGTGGCGCTGGCCCGCGCGCTTGCGCCTGATCCGGCCCTTTTGCTGTTGGACGAACCCCTGGGCGCGCTGGATGCCAAGTTGCGCGGGCAGGTTCAGCAGGAGTTGAAATCGATCCAGCAACGCACGCATAAAACCTTTTTCTTTGTCACCCATGATCAGGAAGAGGCGCTGACCATGTCCGACCGCATCGTGGTGATGAACAAGGGTCGGGTTGAGCAAGACGGCACACCCGAAGAGTTGTATTTTCACCCCGCAACCCGCTTCGTTGCCGAATTCATCGGAGAGACGAACCTCTTGTCCGGTCAGATGCGCGCGCGCGACGGCGACAGGATCGTGATGGATTGGTTCGGGCACACCCTGAGCGGTCAGGCACCCGCCGGGCCTTTACAAACGGGCGATGCGATAACCGCCTCCGTCCGGCTGGAGAAACTGGGGTTTCATACGACACGCCCAAATGCAGCCAATGCCGTGCAAGGCAAAGTTGTCGGCAAAACTTTTCTCGGCAGCCGCATGGCGCTCGATCTGGTCATTGAAGAGACCGAGGGTGCGGTTCTGCGTGCTTTTGTGGATGCAGAAACAGGGCAGGCCGTTGGTGCGGACCCGATCTGGATCGGCTGGGACAGCGACAGTATGGCAGTTTTGCAAGACTAGGTCTCTTCGAGCAGACAATAAAACCTGAAATACATCTGATTGATCCGGTTTTTTTGACGGAGGTGCGTCTGTTTCATGGATGCTGCGTTATCTCGTTTTCCTGACATTTTTGGATCGCAGGATACGTTCGACCGAAGAGCGCTTCATCTTCTAAAACGAACCTGCCAAAAGGGGGCGATCAAAGAATAGGAAGCGGACCTTAAGACCCCAGAGTCAAGCTGGAAGTTTCCTTCGGTCGATCGGCGGCATGAACGTGTCTGACACGAAGAGGTTGCGGGCGCTTGAAGGTGAGAACAATCGCCCGGAGCGGATGTTGGCTAATGCCATGTCGCACAGTGCTGCGCTGGGTGACACGCCGGTGTTCCGACATTTTCCTATTGCTGCTGACCTGAGACCTAACTCTCTTCCAGTCGTTAGGCGCATCTGCGTCTTGATTTCCGGCCTCATGCGGCCTGCTTTTGCAACTTCGTTTTGGCTGCGAACGCGTTTAGCGTGGGGTTGGCTGGTTTTGGTTGTGGTCGTCTTTGCACTTTGCGATCTCTGACCGTGCGTCAGCGAGGGACGAGAACAAATGCTGGTTCAGAAAATCATCCCGCATCCTGCCGTAGAAGCTCTCGACGAACCCGTTCTGTGGCGGTTTTCCAACGGCGATGCAGTGCCAATCCACCTTAGCATACTGGTACCAGTTGCGCGCAGCTGAATGATCTGATCCAGCTCGCGTGTCTGCCGCGCGCCAGACAGTGACCTGTCGGGCACAAGCACCAAACACTCCCGGCTGCAATCGTCTATGATGGCCAGAACACGGAACTTCCGGCCATCCATTACCAGGCAGTCGTTTGCGTCGCAAAGGATGAGAGGGTGTGAAGGCGTCTGAAACGAAGCCCGGCCTCCACCACTGATGGATCGTTTCTGGCAGGCCGATCGGGCGGCGCGTGCCTCTCTTGCGCACCTGACCCGGTCATCCAGTTTCCGAGTCACCCGTTGCCCGGATATGTGTCGGTTCACCACTGTCGCCTGAGCTTCGCGGGTTCAATCCTCCATGATACACAGAACGTGGAACCGCTGATCATTCAACAGGGCGTCCGAGACGAAATCCGAGCACCTGCGTTGGTCGGTCGTTTCTCGCGCCAAGATCAGACGCCGCGTCGCTAGGCATGCTTGTAACCGCCCTGTTTACGGACTGCTACCCGTTCTTTCCGATACAGGAACGGCTTCTTGTGGTTCAATTATACGTCTTCGCGCTTCAGCAGGATATGGAGCCGCCGATACACAAAGCTAGGCGGCACGCTGAGAGGCCCTCTTGGAATTCATCACCGGCTTCTAAACTCCACATCGTCGCCACTCAGCACTGAGATTGAAAAGCCTTGCCGCATTCAAACGAAAGGTGGATGAGGCGAAAACTGGAAGCGTTACTAAAACTGGGCAGATCAAGAACTATTCGTAAGGTCGATGGAACTTCAGTTTGGAACAGAAATGAAGCCATGGATTGGTTGTAGGAATGCTATTCACCCTCGCGACTTTTGTTTCAATTTTGCACCTCAAGCTCTGTCAGAAGCCCTTCCAGCGTGAGCCTTGCGTTGGCACTCGAGGCTATTGCTTGGTTGCTATTGTTAATCATTTCATTGTTCTGCGGTATCCGGTCAGTTGGTTCATTTACGATCGCACGCAGTTGTCCAAAAACCATATCGTCTTCGGTCAACAAATTGTTCCAATCGTCAGAGAGCCATGCCGAATCTCTTGCATCTGTTTCGGCTTCTGCCACTGAAAAATACTGAGCGGCAATCTCGGGTTTTCCTAGACCCTGCATCGCCTGCCCTTTGATCAATGCTGCATCGGTTCCATTTAAGTCACTAATCAGGTCATAGCTTTGTTGATAGTCGTTTTCTAAAAGAGCGAGCCTGGACTTCAGCAGTCTTGCGTCTGGTGACAAGGGTTCGATAGGACGATTGAGAAGCACCGAAGCAGCTTCAGTGTGAAAACCCAGATCAAACAGTCTTTGGGCAGTTGCCACTATTGCTTTCTGATTGAGGTCGTCTTTCTTGCCTGAGAAAAGATCAAAGTAAGCTTCCAAAAAGTCTATATCAGTTGCACCATCAGCCAGTTCGGTAAAAGCAAAACTTGTGAGTTCAGTTCTCGTTTGGACATCAAGCGCTGAGTTTTGAGTGTCCAGCGTCTCAAACGCCTTTGTGTATTGTCCTGAACTTGCAGCAGCGAGTACAAATGCACGAAGCATCACTGGACCTTTTTCGGAATTCCTCAGTTCAAGCGCATAGGTCTCTGCCAATAGAGCTACGTCAGCTTCTACTGGCGTTTGCGCGGCGACTTGCCGGTCGATAAGTTCGATAATGGCTTCAGCTGTTTCGCTAGTTTCGCTATTCACTATGTCGTTTATAACTGCCTCTGCTTGTGCAGCCTCATTTCGCAGGTCGGCCAACTCCGCATGCACCAATCTTGGTTCGTCATCACCGTCAGTCAGCCTTTGATAACTTCGCAGCGCGATACTTGCGTTTGCTACATCACCGCGTGCCGCCAAGCGCTCACTTACTTTTTGGGCAAGAAACGATTTGAGATGGCTCGGCAATTTATCCAAGCCGCGCAAAGCCGCGAGTGCGTTCACCGTCTGGTCTGGAGGGATCTCACTCGCTGCCAAAAGAGCCCACAGTGCCAAGTCAGAGTCGCAGTCCGCGAAGCGATGCAAACTGCGCGGGTTCTGAGCATGTCCAAACTCCAAAACACTAGCAATATCCAATAATTCTGGATACTGGGCTTTCAGGCTCGGAGCCATTTCAAGGGTCTGTTTCGCTTCCTGCCCGAGGCCAAAGTAAAGCTGCAAACGCGCGTGCGCCAGTACTTTTTCTGGCATTAACCGACCTGACGGATCATATAGCCCAAGAACCGATGTGCCGATCTGCTTCCCCATGTCTTCTTCATGACCCCAGGATGCGACGTCAACGACAGCTGGATCCATGCATACCGGGCTCGAAGCGACTGTGTCTCGCTCTAGCCCGCTTTCTGGTATGTCACTACTGTTTGATATCCTCATGTTCCCAGCCAACGGTGTGGCGATGATCGGTATTTGTTCCGACGAGTCGAATATTTCAGCAGGTGGAGTTTCCGCATTTCTTGGCGGGTTAGAAATCGAAACATCGGGCTTTGGTGTCAATATTCCCCTGGACGCTGCAGACGAAAACGCTGCGAGCAGCCTTTCCTGAGTTTCAGAAACAAGCTCACTCTCCATCGAAAGGCTCTGTTCGTCTGTTACAATGCCCGCCTCACTTGATCCGTCTTGCACAACACTTTCTGAAGACTGAGCGATCTGTTGATCCGATTGTGACCAAAGCAATTCACCGTATGAAAAGCCTGATGCTGGGATGCTAATTGCCTCTGTTTCACTACCAGCATCCACAACGTCCTCCAAAACAGGTCGGTCCGAATTCGTGATATCAATGACCAAAAAACTGTTTTGTTCCAAGAACGCATCAACAACGCAGTTGCACGCCAGTTGCAGCTCCAACTGCGAAGCTTTCGCGACCAAAGCCTGCAGGCGCGTGCGTGGGATAATCTCAAAGGCAACGCTCAAGTCAAAGCCACCGTCGTAGTTTTCAAGCTTGAGAATGGGATTCTTCTCAGCTTGCGCAATACTCCACTCGACATCTGTGGGTAGTTGCATAACCAGCCGCGTAAATGTGTTGTGTTCGCCAGAGCGAACTACGATTGGCTCTGCCATCAATCGTAGCGGAAATAGAACCGCCACAAAAATCAGAAGTGTGAGCTTTCTCATGCCGCGTTCTGCTTGACGGATTTCAGTGCCTCTTCCAACTCCGCAAAGCTCGGGCGATGGTGCGATGGCGTGTTTTGGCGACCGACTTCAATACAAATGTTCGTTGCATGTGCATGCAAATTCGCGACCAAGACCTCCCTAATGAGCTGGTAGAAGTGACCGTCTTCTTCGGTAACGCTTTTTACTTTCGCAGCAAACGGTCCTACGAAGCCATATGCCAAGAACACCCCGAGGAACGTGCCAACAAGAGCACCACCGATAAGTTTACCCAATACCTCTGGCGGTTGGTCAATCGAGCCCATCGTCTTAATGATTCCGAGAACAGCAGCAACAATACCGAGAGCAGGAAGCCCGTCGGCCACCGTTTGCAAAGCATGACTGGAGTGCATCGCATGGTGCATGTTTGCTTCCATACGTTTTTCGAGAACTTCTTCCACTTGATGCGGGTCATCGTAATTCATTGACGCAGAGCGAAGGGTGTCACAAATCAGGGCCACTGCTTCCTTGTCCTTTAGAATTTTCTCGTACTTTGAAAAAATTGAGGATTCTTCTGGCGCTTCAATGTGTTCTTCGATCGCGACCGGATTTTGGCGCGCCAGCCGTATCAGCTCGAACAATAGGCATAGGAGATCCTTGTAGTCTTCATGGGACCACTTCGGCCCCTTGAAGACGCGACCGAGGTCACGCATCGTGTGCTTGATCGCTGACATGTCGTTACTGATGAGGAACGCACCGACAGCCGCTCCACCAATCATTGTCATTTCGAATGGTAGAGCCTTGAAGATGATACCCATCTTGCCCCCGGCAGCCAGGTAGCCGCCAAAGACCATTGCAAATACGGTGATTATGCCGATGATTCCGATCATGCCGTTCCCCAAAAAATCGTTACGTCGGTATATTTGCAAAAGGAGGTTAAAAAACCTTCACGAGAGTCAGCCTTTTGGCGCCTCTGCATTTCTTCCTGCAAGGATTACACTGATCGTGTACGCTTTGTTTGGAGTGAGACCGGACATTATCCCTGCCGCAGCATCAGGCCGCATGCGCCCAAGGAATCCTGCTGCGAAAGCCGGCTCCATTTCTTCGAACAAGGCCGCGGCAACTTTTGGCTTCATATTTTCATAAACGGATGTGAGCCTGACGACATCGTCCTCTGCTGCCGTATCAGCGATGGCGAGCATAGACCTCAAAGCGTTCTCTGCATCTTGAAGCACCTGCAACCGTTTCTCGATTTCAGCATCGGCGACTTCCAAAGCCTTTTGTCTCCTATCAATCTGACGTTCGAGACGCTCAATGCGCGCTTCACGCTCCTGAAAGGCGATCAGCATTTTTGAAAAGTCCGCCTTGGTTTCTTCGGAACCGGCTGACTCTTCTTTGGCCTCTGAAATGGCCGGCGCGGGGAAAGGGTTCTCTGTTGCGACTGCTTTCCCGGCCTCGCTGCCGATGCGTATCGCTGCAGAGCCGATCAGCAAACAACAAATCAAAAGTACAGAGCCGCGCCCATTACGGCGTAACATGTTGATTTTCATGAGCTCACTCCTTAAGCGCGGTGCCTGATGAACATCGGTTCAGCCGTGGTTTGCTGCACTTTGCTGGTTTCCGCAGCTGCCACTGTGCTCTCTTGCGGTGGGATGTCATGCAGCGAAGCCATCTGCAGTTCGAGCCGCTGTGACATCGCTTCGGCGCGCACGGTGAGTTGCGTCAGCGTTTCAGCCGAAACAGAAGCTGTACTCTGGGCCGCTGCGAGCGTTTTGGTCAAATCGTCGACCTGCGCAGACAGAACCGCGACGGCCCCTCCAACCCCTTTTTCCAGATCATTGAATTTGTTTAGGCGCCTGCCCAAAATGTAGCAGTAGATACCGGCACCAAACGCTCCGGCAGCCAGAAAGATGTCAGCAATAACGTCCATATCGCTCTCCTCAGTTTAAAACAAATTCCATGATCAGCAGGTCATTCACGCGTCCAGGACCCGCAACGATCTGAATGCGGCGCAGCATTTGCGATCTCAGCCTTGTCAGCGATGCGGGTTCTTCGATATCTGCAACCTGCAGGGCGCGCAGATAGCCATTCAACACATCTATGATGCGTGGCGTGACCTTCTTGATATCTTCCGCATACTCCTTGGGCACTTCAAGCTCACCGCGAAAACGCAGGTGTTTGTAGGCGCTGTCACGCGGCATGGATATCGTCATTGGTTCCAGTGGCAAAAACGAAATATCGCTGAACTCGTTGGAAGTTTCCTTTTCTTCTTCCACCGTTTCCTTCTTTGATTCGGTTGCAAAGATCATCCCGCTGCTGGCAGCGTAAAACCCACCGCCGCCGCCGATAATCGCCAGAACAGCGCCAACGATTAAAGGCAACTTGCCCGATTTTGGCGCTTCTGCGCTTTCTTCATTGGTTGCGTCAGTCATATTCGTCCCGTCAATGTTTACGAAACTTGTTATAGACGCATTTGCACTAACCGATTGTTAAGGCAGATGGTTCATTGCTGATGTCACCGTTGAACAGAAAGTTCATCTGAACGGAGGCGAAAGTGCAGCAGATAGTTACGGCTTGGACAGGCTTGCCATTGCGGCGACAAGTGATTGTTGCCTTGGCAACGGGGGCAATGTTTTTTGCTATTTTGGCCATGTCCAGAATGGCCACGGCGCCGAACATGACGCTTTTGTATGCCGGATTGGAAAATGGCGCTGCAGGCGATGTTGTAGCTGCGTTGGAACAGCGCGGTGCCGTGTTTGAAGTGCGCGGTGGGTCAATTTTCGTTGATTCGAGTCAAAGAGATGAGTTGCGCATGACCCTTGCCAGTGAAGGGCTGCCAGCAAATTCCACACAAGGATATGAGTTGCTTGATACGCTGTCCGGGTTTGGTACGACCTCACAGATGTTTGACGCCGCGTATTGGCGTGCAAAGGAAGGCGAGTTGGCGCGCACCATCGTCTCCAGCCCACATATCTCAATGGCGCGTGTGCATATCGCAAGCACGGGATCCAACCCATTTCAACGCGGTGTTACGCCTAAAGCTTCCGTTTCGGTAACACCAAGCGGCGCAGCGATCACGCCGCAGCAGGGAAAGGCTATTCGGTTTCTCGTGTCCTCGGCGGTGGCAGGGCTAGCGTCTGAAGACGTCGCCGTGATTGACGCCAACGGCGCCCTGATCGGCAACGCGGATGAAGTTGCGCCAACAATTGGCGGTGAGGATAAAGCTGACGTTTTGAAGGCACGGGTTCAGCGCCTGCTGGAAGCCCGGGTAGGCTTTGGCAACTCGGTTGTCGAGGTAAGTGTAGATACGGTGACCGAAAGTGAAGCGATTCGAGAGCGTATTTTCGACCCAGAGAGCCGCGTGGCGATCAGTACTGACACAGAAGAACGCAACACATCTTCCTCCGAAGCCGGTGGCGGAGATGTAACGGTGGCGTCCAATTTGCCGGATCAAGATGGTGCTGGTGGTGAAAACAGCTCGTCCCAGAACAATGAAACGCGCGAGCGTGTCAACTATGAAGTTTCTGAAACAGAGCGGGAAATCCTGCGTGAGCCTGGCGCCATAAAACGCGTTACTGTCGCCGTTCTGGTCAATGAGATGACAATCACGGATGAGGCTGGTCAGGAAACCGTTACACCGAGAGATGAAAGTGAGTTGGAAGCGCTGCGCGATCTTGTCGCGTCTGCTGTAGGTTTTGATGAGGCCCGAGGCGATATAATTACAATTAAATCAATGGGTTTGCAGAGCGTACCTCTGCAAGGCACTGCGGCGGGCACATCTTTGATGAGCAATTTCAACATCGATGTCATGTCTGCAATTCAGATGGCGATACTCGCCCTTGTGACGCTCATACTGGGGCTTTTCGTCGTGCGACCCTTGCTTGCCCGCAACGATCTCAATGACGCGCCTGCTGTCGCGGCTTTGCCCGGTGCGACAGATGGTGAAACGGATGGTCTGGGCCTTGATGGTGAAATTGACGGGGATGACTTTCAATTGCCAGATCTCCCCGTGATTTCCGATTTTGGCGACGCAAGTGGAGAATTGCCAGACCTGAACATTGGCAGCGGGATGTCGGAAGACCCGGTAGATAGGCTCAGAACAATGATCGGTGAGCGGCAGGATGAGACTGTTGAGATCCTGCGCAGCTGGTTGGAAGACAAAGAGGAGAGCGTGTAATGGCTGTTTCACACCGATACAAGAATTTTGCCGACGCCAAACAAACATCGCCTGACAAGCTGAACTCGAATTCGGAAGCAGTCGAAGACCAGAAACTTCAAGCGTTTGAGGCCGGTTATCAAGCTGGATGGGATGATGCGACAAAAGCTCAGACCGATGAAAAGGAGCGGATCACCGCGGAATTGGGACAGAATTTGATCGATATGAAATTCACATATCAAGAAGCGTTGTCTGAACTGACGGTTTCTATTGAACCAGTAATGAAAGCTATCGTTGAGAAACTGTTCCCCGAAGCAATGCGTGCCGCTCTGAGTGCGCATATTCTGGACCAAGTGGCTTCAATGGTTGATGCAAAAACGGACCGGTCAATTGAGGTCGTTGTGAGCACTGGGAACGTCGAACGCGTCACGAACCTTATCGGGAGTACGTCAGAGCAGCCCATGAATGTGATCGCAGAGCCGACCTTGGCAGATGGGCAGGCCTTTGTACGACTGGGTGAAACTGAGCGACAGATCGACCTCAATTCACTGATGGAGGGTGTATCCAAAGCGATAGAAGCCTTCTTCCATGAAGCACACCGGGAGAGCGACAATGGATGATGGTCCCATGGAGAGCGTCGGCGGTCTTGACGCCAATAATCCGTTTACATCCGTTCCCATTGAAGTGACCGTCTGCGTCGGCAAAGCGCGCCCACTGATCCGGGATTTGGTAACGCTTGGCGAGAACGCGGTACTATCATTGGACAAATCGGTTGAAGATCCTGTCGATTTATACATAGGTGACCGTCTCATCGCCCGCGGAATGCTCGAAGAAAAAGATGATGATCAAAGTGGTCAGCTGATTGTGCGGTTGACGGAAGTGATTGACCTCAAATCCGGCCTTTGAAAATGACCCGCATCACACTGCTGGCCGTTGTTCTGATCGGGTTATTCACCCCGTCCGTCAGTCTTGCCCAAGACCTGTCAATCTCTCTTGGGGATGACGGCTCGCTCAGTGCGCGGACCATCCAACTGTTCATTCTGATTACCGTGCTGAGCCTTGCGCCCGGCCTGGCAATCATGATTACCTGTTTTCCTTTCCTTGTCACAGTGCTTTCAATATTGCGCCAGGCAATCGGCTTGCAGCAATCACCGCCAAACATGTTGATCGTCAGTCTGGCCTTATTCCTTACGTATTTCATAATGGAGCCTGTCTTTCAGGCGGCATGGCAAAACGGGATTCAACCGTTAACTGATAACGCAATTGATGCAGAGACTGCGTTCGTGCGCACGCTGGAGCCGTTCCGTATCTTCATGGCAGGCCGTCTCGATCCGGATACTTTCTTTGCGATGGCGGAGTTGAGGTCAGAAACTATTGATGCAGCTCCCACGGCGGAGGCCCCTTTATCTGTTCTCGTCCCAAGCTTTCTGCTGTCCGAAATTTCAAGAGCTTTTCAGATCGGGTTTTTGGTATTTTTGCCGTTCCTGATAATCGACCTCGTCGTCGCTGCCGTTCTTATGTCGATGGGTATGATGATGGTGCCGCCGGTTATCGTGTCACTGCCATTTAAGTTGGCATTCTTTGTATTGGCCGACGGATGGAACCTGATTGCCGGAAGCCTCGTTCAGAGTTATTTTTGATTGCCCGACATCGCCACCAGCAGGCCGGCAGCATCTGGCGCACACGTATCGACCCGCTCCCCTGAAATGCCCGTGACGCTGACCTATCCTGCTTGAGTGTCGCCCTTTTGGCATCATTTTGTGCCGCAAAAAATGAATGATGGGACTGAAGCGGATGTATGTATTCCGCCAAGACGCCGTGTCTGTCGCAGTGACCAGTGGGTTGGCCGCAAGCAGGCGGGCGAAGATCCAGATCTTGGCAAGCCAGCGCTGAACGAATGGAGCATACCCATCCAGATACTGATGTCGTTTCAAAAGTGGGTTGTGGACTGCTCCAATAGAATGACCCGCTTCGACGCGAGATCGGGCGCCCGACCTGCTCCCCTGAGAGTTCGCGTTTTTCAGTTAGCTCTGTTCAGGTTTTGGTCCTCTCTTGACCGTTGGTGATACTCCCACGGGGTGAGCCCGTCGAGGCTTGAATGTGGGCGTTGGTGATTGTAGCCGGCGCGCCTTGCCGCAATCATGTGGCGGGCATGGCGCAGAGACGGGAACAGGTGCTCGTTCAGGCACTCCTCGCTCATCCGTGCGTTGAAGCTTTCCACCAGGCCGTTCTGCATGGGCTTTCCGGGTGCGATATAGTGCCAGTCGACCTTGCGATCCTCTTGCCATTTGAGCATCACGTTCGAGGTCAGCTCCGCCCCGTTGTCGCTGACCACAAGGCATGGATAGCCTCGCAACTCGGCGATCCGGTCCAGCTCACGGGCGACATGCGCACCGTCAATGGATGTGTCGACTACGGCGGCCAGGCATTCCTGGCTGAAGTCGTCGATGACATTCAGCACCCTGTACCGCCGCCCGTCTTCATGCGCGTCCAACATGAAGTCGAGCGACCACCGTTGGTTTTGGTCGTCATCGCCCAATCCACAGCATTCCTCCTCGAATTGGGCTTCAGAGGTTTTTTCCAAGCATTTCCTTGAGCGTGGCCACATCCATCATCTGCTCGGCCAGCATCTTCTTCAGCGTGGCGTTCTCAGATTCCAGCGTCTTCAGCCGCCGCGCATCGGACACTTTCATGCCGCCATACTTCGACCGCCACTTGTAGAACGTAGCATCGCTGATCCCGTGCTTGCGGCACAGCTCCCTCGCGCCAAGCCCAGCCTGGTGCTCCTTCAAAATCCCAATGATTTGTTCTTCGCTAAAACGGCTTTTCTTCATCGTCTGTCTCCTCAGTTGGAGAACAGGCCAACCAAAATTCGAGGACATTACAGGGGAGCAGGTCACGCAGCACAGGTGCGTCGAGTGCTTGATGATGTGACGCTACCTAGTCACACCCGCCAGCTCACGTTGCAAATGCCGGTTCATGGCTTGTTGCTCTATGCTGATCGCTTGACGAACCGTTTCGCCGAACCGCGAAATCCATTTGAACGGAGAATGTGCGCTGTCGGTCAAAAGCTCGGAAGCTTCCCAAACCGGATTACCGCGAACCGTAATCCCGTGCACGGCATCACGTGTGAAATCGTCGCTGTAAATGCTTGTTCCCATGTCGGCCTCTTTGCCTCAAAGCTAGGGAGAAAAGTGTCTACAAATCTAAAAGCACTTAAACCTAGTAATCCTGACGGGCAATTTCAAAGATAAGGACATCGCTAATGAGGTCTTCCCCAAATGTCTTGATGGCTCCATCCCGCAGATTTCGACGCACGACGTCAAGGTTCTCGTTGTTAATGAAAGCACCTCGAAATCCACCTATTGCGGCATGATCAAATAGAATTCTGAGGAACACATCGCGTATTTTAGGCTCGAGGTCGTAAATCACTTCCCCCTGACCCTGTGGCGCCTCGACACTTAACGTCATCACAATCATCGATGAAACACGATCTTTTTCAACGATTGGTACAACAAATTGATTGCTTAGCTTGACATATTCTTTACCGGCAATAGGCAGATCATCTTGTGCTTCTTCTTTTTCAGTGGCAGCACTGCCCTCTTCCGCAGTTTCTTCCGGCGCAGCGGCCTCTTCTGTTGGTGGCGGCCTAAGGTATACACCTGCGCCCACACCTGCAGCAGACCCAAGCAGTAGCATCAAGACAGGGAGGATCTTTTTCATACTGTGACCTCAATAAGGCAATACGATATCAAGGGCTTGCTGACCCCAGCGCGGCTGTTGAACATCCGTGATCTGGCCGCGACCACCGTAGGAGACCCGTGCTGTCGCGATTTTATCATAGGTGATTTCATTCTTGCGGGAAATGTCTTCGGGTCGCACGTACCCCGACACCAACAACTCACGCATTTCGAAATTCACCCGTAATTCCTG
Source organism: Roseobacter denitrificans OCh 114 (assembly GCF_000014045.1). NCBI lineage: Bacteria > Pseudomonadati > Pseudomonadota > Alphaproteobacteria > Rhodobacterales > Roseobacteraceae > Roseobacter > Roseobacter denitrificans. Next base: position 257,605 of record NC_008209.1, on the reverse strand, counting down.
ACTTCCCGCGATCGAGAGTACGCCGTTGGGCAGCACGTCAACGATCGTTGCGGCGACACGAAGAGTGAGTTTTTCATTCCTTTTGACCGATCCATCCCCGGACGAATTACTGGAAGAGTTTATTGAAACCGCGTCTGAAAGTGTCGCGCCCGTCGGCAGTTCTCTGTCTATTCGTTGAGGCAGACCAAACAGGCTCGGAATCCCCAAACTCTCCGATCCGGATCTCGATCGATCTGTCGCGTTGGAGATCTCCGCCTCTTCATCGATTTCGATGACGACTGTCAGGATATCACCTTGCTGTACAGCCCTGCGATCGCCGAACAAGGATTGCCGTGCCCCTGACCACAAGGACGCGTCATCGGTTGGTGTTGAAGTGTCTACGCGAAGCGGCAGCCCTGGAGAAAGCATCGCTGTATGTTCTTTTGTAGCACTTGCGGGGCTGAACGAGGGTGGTTTGCCCAAGTGGTCCAACCTTGCACAGCCTGACATTACCAATGCAGCTGTCATGACGCATAAAAAGACGTTTTTCATTGAGTTTTCCTAATTTGATACTCTTACCGAACCGTCAGCCTGTACTTGGCCAAAGAGTGTTGCACGCGAGTCAAGATTCATGATGCGAACTCTGTCACCAACACCCCCTCTTTGAAGGGCACGCCCCTCTGTCAGAATTTTCAGCCCGGATGATTGATAGCTCAGCAATACAATCTGGTTTCGCGACACGATGGCAGGCGGACCAATGTCATCAAAGAGTATCGGCCGGCCGGCATATAGCGTTGTTCGTGCCTCTTGACCCACAACATCGGCCATAAGCGTATAGGCGTTTTCATTCTGGATGGGCTTAAGGGTGATGTCGCTTGCGGTTATGGTCGCATTCGCCCGGATTGTTTTGGCAGGGACGACCACCTCGGCAAACAGAGCCAAAGGCAAACACATCAACCATGAAATGAGGGCCAATCTGATCATCGGATCTGCGTGGTTGCGCCCATCATCTGATCGGCTGCTGATATGACTTTGGCATTCATCTCGTATCCGCGCTGTGCTTCGATCAACTCAGTGATCTCGCGCACGGCGTCTACCGAACTGCTTTCGAGATAGCCCTGGCGGACGGTGCCAAGTCCGTCTTCACCGGGTGTGGAAACGATTGCGGCTCCGGATGCTTCGGTCTCTGCAAATAGATTACCGCCCAAGGCTTCAAGCCCTTTGGCGTTCGTGAAACCTGCAAGATTGAATTGGCCAAGCAGCTCTGCATCTGTTGCATCTGAAAAATAGGCGAAAACTTCGCCGGATGTGTTGATGGAGATGCTTCTCGCATCATCGGGAATGACAATTTCGGGCTCAACCGGATACCCGTCCGATGTCACGATGAGCCCTTCAGCATCGCGCTTGAGACCTCCGTCACGGGTGTAAGCCGTTTGTCCGGACGGTAAAGTAACCTCCAGAAACCCGGTGCCCTCAATCGCCAGATCCAAATCGCCACCAGTCGCAGACAGGGACCCTTGTTGCAACTGGACAGAAACCGCCGATGGCCGGACCCCAAGACCAAGCTGCACGCCCGTGGGCAGCACTGTGCCATCGGTCGCATTCACAGTTCCTGGCCGTGACATTTGCTGATAGTGCAGGTCGGCGAATTCGGCGCGGCGTGCATTGTAGCCTGTCGTGCTCATGTTGGAGAGGTTGTTCGAGATCGTCTCGACGCGCATCTGCTGGGCGCTCATGCCCGTTGCTGCAATTTTTAAGGCTCGCATGTTTCTATCCTGATTTGATCGTTAAACTACTACTGTGACATGGTCCGCATGGCTTGTCGGACACGCTCATCTTCTGCTTCCACAAAACTGGCACCGAGCTCATATGCGCGTTGAACCTCAATCATACGGGTCAGCTGCAAGATCGGGTTGACGTTCGAGTTCTCGACGAAACTCTGCAGAATTCGACCTTGCTCGGCTGCTTCATAGCCTTCATCGGCACGGAACATCACACCGTCCTCGCGAACAAGCCCCTGTGGGTTGCGCGGTTGAACCAAGCCCAGCTGGCCAACAGGGTCACCATTTGTCGAGATCGTGCCATCTGCGGAAACCGCAATATCTGCGGCACCGGGGGGAATGAACACCGGCGCTCCCCCTGCGTCCAGAACGCGATAACCGTCGGGCGTGACCAAATCGCCATCTGCGTTCGGTGAAAAGGCACCGGCTCGCGTGAGACGTTCGCCCAAAGGCGTTTCCACCAGAAAAAATCCGTCACCTTCAATGGCAAAGTCAAACTGCCCACCTGTTTGGGTGAGTGCGCCCTGGGCAAAAGATGTCTGCCTTGCATCTGCCTGACCCATAGACAAGCTCGAAGCGCCATCCACGGATTTTACATATTCCGAAAAAATGACCCCTTCTTGACGAAAGCCGGAAGTCGCAGCATTTGCGATATTGTTTGCAACGACGCGCATCTCTTTCATAAGACCAGACTGTCTTGTGATCGTGGTGTATCCTGAGTTTTCCATCGTTAACCTCCTACAATCAGCGGGATTATCTGTTCATGAAAAAATGACACCAGTGTTTGTGTCATGAAGCCCATCGACATCCAGAAAACGAGGACGATGGCCGCGAGTTTCGGAACGAAAGTGAGTGTCATTTCCTGAATGGACGTCAGGGCCTGCACCAGGCCAATGGACACACCAGTGACCAAAGCCGCAGTGAGCACCGGTATCGAGATCAATACCGCGATCCAGAGCCCATGCCGAAGCGTATCAAAAAAGATGATCTGATCGGCCATTTTAAACCGGCATCCTCAAGATTTCCTGATACGCTTCGACGACTTTGTTACGCACTCGGACGGCGGCTTCTACCGCCAGTTCCGTTTGTGCCAACGCTTGTACCAGCGCGTGTGGATCTGCGTCGCCCACCATGGATGATTTCGCGATTTCTTCGCTTTCGGCCAACGTTGACGCAAAGTCCTTTGCAACACGGCCCAGGGTTTCAGATGCCGAGGATTCTTCCGGCAATGGTTCAGTCGCGGGCCGGGCCTGCTGATAGCTCTCTATCGCAGATGCCGCACGCGCGTTTGTAAAGTTCTGGATCGCTGAAACTGCTTTCATATCCATTCTGGATCTCCTTTTGTTCTACCAATTGCTTTGCCAAAGGCAGCCGTTACGTTTTACTTGCGCAGCAACTCCATCAAGCTGCTGGACATTTTCCGTGTTTGTTCAAAGACTTTCAGGTTAGCTTCATAGCTGCGCTGCGCTTCCCGCGCGTCGCTCAACTCGATGAGAAGGTCGACATTTGACCCATCAAAATACCCGCTTTCATCCGCCATGGGGTGCGATGGGTCATAAACCCTTTCCAACGTGCTTTGGTCCAACCGCACGCGGCTCGTCTCAACCGTCGAAACGCCCTGTCCACCAAAGGCTGTCTCAAAAGACACCAGTTTGCGCCGATATCCCGGCGTGTCTGCATTTGAAATATTCTCTGACAGATGACGCAACCGTGTGGCTTGAGCCTTCAGGCCGCTGGTCGTTACATCCAGAGATTTGGAGAATTCACTCATGATTTTGCTCCCTCTAGCTTCTACTCAACGTGGCACGCAAAATGCTCAGTGACGATTTGTAGATTGCGAGTGCGCGATCATGCTGCCGCTTTGCATCCAGTGATTTCAGCATTTCATTTTCAAGCGATACGGTATTGCCGTTGGGCGAACCAACGCCGTTCTCGTCAATAATCGGATCGGGTGTCTGGCCAGCAGCCGCACCGTTTATATGTGTCTGGCGCGTCGCTTTTTGCGACCCCCACCCACCATTGGCAGGATCGCGGCTATACGTGTCGGAAAACGGTATTACGTCGCGCGCCTGATAATCAGGCGTGTCCGAATTCGCCACGTTCTGCGCTGTTACCGCCTGCTTTTCGCCGGCGTGAACCGCCATGGCATGCGCCATTCGGAAGACTTCTAATTTTTCAAACATCCGGGCTTCTCCCTCGTGTGATTTCATCAAGGCTTAACTCTGATTCCTTTAGAAAGAGTGTGCAGAAAGCAAAGGAATGACATGAACCAGCCGATTCCCTTCGACGGTCTCACTGCGCAGATCACTGAATTGAACCCTGTGCGGTCAATTGGTCGCGTTTGCCGTGTCGAGGCCGGGGTGATCCATATATCCGGGCTCGCGGGAAAGGCCCGGATTGGTGATCTGGTCGTTGTATACCGTCAAGGTGAGCCGCTTTCTGGCGAGATCCTGCAGCTGGACGGGGACACTCTGGTTATCCTGCCGGATCAGGATGCAGAGGGTGTCGCCCTTAATGACCGCGCAGCACTTCTGGAGGCGCGCGGCATCGCGCCATCGCAGGGTTGGATTGGCCGAATCATTGACCCGTTCGGAAATCCAATTGACGGAAAACCGCTGCTGCGCGGCGCAGAGGCAAGGAGCCTGCGGAGCGCGCCCCCCGAGCCCGCCTTGCGTCGCCCGATGGGTACACGCCTTAACACCGGCATGTCCGTTTTGAACACCATGCTACCGGTGGTAAAAGGTCAGCGTGTCGGACTTTTTGCAGGATCGGGTGTGGGAAAGTCCAGTTTGTTGGGGCATCTTGCACAGAACATGACTGCAGATGTTGTGGTAGTCGCCCTCATCGGAGAGCGTGGTCGCGAGCTACGTCATTTCGTAGAGGAAGTATTGGGGCCGGAAGGCCTCAAACGCTCCGTCGTGATCTGCGCCACATCCGATCAGTCGCCCCTCATCAGAAGGCGGTGCGCCTGGGCTGCCATGTCGGTTGCCGAACACTTCCGCGACATGGGCCTGTCGGCTCTTATCCTTGCAGATTCCATCACGCGTTTTGCAGAAGCGCACCGCGAAGTCGCTGTCGCATCAGGCGAAGCACCTGTTCTGCGCGGCTATCCGCCATCCACTGCACATCTGATAATGTCGCTGTGTGAACGCGCGGGACCCGGAGAAGGCGCGCAGGGCGATATAACGGGCATTTTCAGCGTTCTGGTCGCAGGCTCGGATATGGAGGAGCCCATCGCTGATATCCTGCGCGGGGTCCTCGATGGCCATATCGTGCTCAACAGAGAAATCGCAGAACGCGGCAGATATCCTGCCATTGACGTGCTCAAGTCGATTTCGCGCAGCCTGCCAGCAGCCGCAGATGACATAGAAAACGAGCTGATCTCAATTGTCAGACGCTATTTGTCTATCTACGAGCAGAATGAGATGATGATTCGGGCCGGTCTTTATTCGCAGGGCTCGGATCCGGATATCGATGCGGCAATTCAGGTCTGGTCGGACTTGGATGCCTTCTTCGCAAAACCGGAGAAGCAAGATGTCTCGAACAGTTTCTCACAACTTGAGCTGCTATTGAGACGCAACAAGATACAGACGCGACCGACCATGGTGCAGTGACAGCGTGAGATGGGCGACCGAAGACAGATCCGTCAATGAGCCGCCCGAACCTGCAAGAACCGGTTTTTCTTAAGGTCTTTTGACCGGTCTTTGGTTAGCCTCACAGCACCCGGACAGTATTGCCGTGCGTAATCACGGCGCGTGTCACCGCGCATGCAACATCTGGAAAACCCAGGCTATAACATAGGCTCCATACAATCCTTCGGTGCCTCATTGGCGTACCAAAGCGAAAATACTGCGAGCAAAACCACCGCAGAGCGTCCCAGCCGTTTCGCAAGGAGGGTGTCGCCAAGGTCCAACCAGAGCGCCTGACGAAATACCTGAAACATCAAGTAGCACGCAACGCCTTGAAACCCTTGATTTCAGGTGGCGTTACGTGATCGAGGTTTCTCGCATGGCGCTTTAATGCATGCGCAGACCAGCCCGGACACCATAAAAACTACGGACCACGCCCCACTGCATACCGGATGAACAAAACCAGCCGCTCAGGTGCGGCTGGCCAGGGGGGCGATCACCTGCTCCTCGACATGGCGGCGAAGCAGTTTATTCAGCGGCGACAGGCACAGCGTCTGCTGCTTCCTCGCCAAACCCCTTGGGCACTGGTAAATCCGGCAAGCCAGCCGCCCGCTTTTGCAAAGCCCGCCCTATGACCACACGGCTGATTTCCGTTGTACCGTCCACGATCCGCAGCATCTGCGCCAGACGTGAGAGGCGGTCCAAGCCATAGGGTTGCAACAATCCCATGCCCCCAAGGACCTGCGTGCAGGTATTCGTGGCCTTAACGGCTGCATCCGGCACAAAACGTTTTGCATGTGCGGCCATCAACGGCCCTTCCGGTGTACCCAGCGCCTGTGCGGCTTTGCGATAAAGCAGCCTTGAGACCTCAAGATCGGTCGCAACCTCGCCCAGCATCCACTGGATTCCATCCAGGTCAAGGTTTTTGCCCCCAAACATCTTGCGGTTCTTCGAATAGGCCAGTGCCGTGTCAAGCGCCGCCTGCATCAAGCCACAGCAGCCTGATGCGATGGACACGCGCGCGATGTCGATGGCCATCAAGGAGCCCTGCAACCCCTGTCCAATCGGCAAGATGATATTGTCAGCGCTGACCACTACCTTGTCGAGATACATCTCGGACATCGGCAGGTAGTTGTAGGACGGCGTTTCATAAGGCTTCCCAAAGCTGATCCCCGGAGCATCTGCGGGAATCGCGATCATTGCCATATCTTTGTGACCCGGTGCATCGCTGGTCTTGACGACGGTGAAATAGATGTCCGCTTCGGCCGCAAGGCTCACCCATGCTTTCGACCCGCTGATCGTCCATGTCCCATCGTCATTTATGGTCGCACGGGTGTACATCTTCACCGGGTCGGACCCGGATTGCGGTTCCGTAAGAGCAAAATTCGCCAACTTGCGGCCTGACGTGAGGTCATGCGCCCATTTTTCCTTGAAGGCATCGGTGCCATACCCGCAGCCCGCAAAGGTGCAGATGTTGTGCATCGACAGGGCAAAGGCATAAGCGCCATCGCCGAGGCCGAGTTGTTCATAGACCTGTATCCCTTCGGACAGCGGCAGCCCTTCGCCGCCCCATGCCTCGGGCGCATAAAGCCCCATCAGCCCAGCCGCACCGGCCTTGTCGGATGCATCGCGCGGCCATGCCTTTGCGGCGTTCCATGCATCGACATTCGGGGTAACGACCTGCGTGGCGTGATCATGGGCAGCGGCGAGGATGGACTCCAGCTTGTCTGACATATGTTCGGTCCTTCTTTCTAGCATGCATTGTCGCTTCTTGCCGCGCGCAATAAGCGCAAAGCAAGACGTGACAATCGCAGCCCGGTTGGTGTGAAACATCTATTACTTGGGTTTACTAGCCATCTGGCTTCTTTGGCGCTATCTCGTGAGGTGACAGCTTATTGTCTGAAAGTGACAATATTACCTCTTTCCCGCATTCCGTCGTCTGTAGGAGCTGGGCGTGTTGCCCGTCCATCGCTGAAACGCTTTGTGGAAGTTTGCCGCCGAGGAAAAACCGACCTCATGAGCGATGGCTTCAATGCTGTGCTGACCCGTTTGCAAGTGACGGATCGCAATGTCACGGCGCAAGGCGTCCTTGATCATCTGAAACGAAGTGCCATCCGCTTCCAGCTTGCGGATCAGCGTGCGCGGTGTCAGATGCAGTGCGCGCGCAGCCCCCGTCAGGTTTGCAGTGTCCCAGCCTGCTTGGCTGAGATAGCTGCGCACCCGCAAGGATTGGGTGTGCACTTCAGAGCGCGTAAAAATCCAGTCTCTGGGCGCATTCTGCAAGAAGACATCCAAATCGGCCGTGCTGCGTAGTTGAACCGGGCCCTGAAGGCTCAGATCGAATGTAATCGCCGTTGCAGACTGGTCGAAGCGGACGGGCGCGGGAAAGATAACGGCATAGTCTTCGTCAAAGCGGGGGCGCGCAAATGCGAAATCCACCGCCGTGACGGGCACCTCATCGCGCGCCAGCCATGAAATCAGACCATGCGCCAGTTTCAGGATCAGCATATGGCCGAACCGTTGGGGTTCGTGATCGCCGCGCGGCGTGAGCCTGAGGACAGATCCGGTTTCATCCTCAGAGAACGTAAATTCATAGTCATCCAGCAAGAGGTTCCAGAACGTCGAGAACCGGTAGAGCGCAGAGGACAAAGAGGTCGCTTCGCGAACAGATGTCAAAAGGTGCTGCAAGGCGCGATGCCGGATCGGACGCGACCAGAGGCCCATCATTTCATCCCCTGTCTCGACAGCCGCCAGTTGATAAAGACAGACAATCTGATCAAGCGTCACCCGGCCATTTTGAACGTCCTCGCCGGATTGCAGATCGGAGCGCTGCAACAGGTCAGTAAAGTGATCCGCACTGCACAGAGGCCGCAACGCCGCCAGCCAGTCCGCAATGAACTGGCTGGAAACGGTCGATAGGTGCGGCAGTTTATCAATGGTCATCTCAAGGCAGTCGCTATCATCAAATGTTAGTGCGACAAACACCTTAAGCCAAGTGCAGCACGCGCTGTCGAAACGTCCTGCCCCACCTTGCGATGGCGGCAGCGTCAGACTGCGCAACGGCGGGCGGCTGTGTCAGGCGATCCCAATGGTCCGCCGGATGACGGCTCGGCCAGCCTGCATCGTTCCACTGTTTGCGTCGATTGCGCGCCGTTGATATGGCGCATGGGTCTCGCGCGACCCAGTTCAGCGGGCGCGATATTGGCGCGGCGTCTGACCCATGACCTGTTTGAAACTGCGCGAGAAATGCGCCTGATCCGCGAATCCGCAATCCAGCGCGATCATGCCCAGGGGACGGCCTGCCTCTTTCATCATCTCGATGGCTTGTTCGATCCGGTAGGCGAGAACATATTGCATTGGCGTCTGGCCCAGCGTTTCCTTGAACACCCTGCCGAAATGCGACGGCGACATTCCGACCTCAGCCGCCAGATCATCCACCGTGATCGTACGGTCCAGATTGGCGCGGATAAACGCGAGCACCTGACCATAGTGATCGGTCGTGAAACGGGCAGACAAAGCCAGCTCTTCCGGACGTTTCTGACCGTATCGTTGCAGCAGCTTGACCAGCAAAACGCGGCTCATCGCTTCGAACATCACTCCGGAGGTCAAATCGTCATTCTCAAGCGCGTCACGCAGCATTATGCCCGCAGCGCATAAATCAGGGTCATTGAACTGGGGGAGATCGGCGAACTGCTGCCTGTCCAGGATGATGCCCAATTCGCTCTGCGCGAACTTCTGCACCTTTGCCGGGTCCAGCGTCACGACGATCACATCGGATTTGCCGAACCAGCGCCAACCGGATTTCATTCCTGCCGGCGTCACGATGATCTCGTCTTTGTGAAACATGAAATCGCGCAACTCGCCATCGCGTCTGTTCTGAACGCGGTGGGGCGTCTCGCACAGGTTCAACAGCACATGATGTTCGGCGAAAACCTCTTCTGGCATGCTGTCGGGTTCGGCCTGAAAATAACGCACGGACATCAGGGCGGCTGCTGAGACATGTTGCATGGCATCGCTGTTGAGCAGTGGCGAGGACGGGTAGATGTCAGCGTATCGTCGGGGCATGGTGTGTTTCTACCAGACCTCGGGTGAACATCACAGGTCTGGTTAACTTGGCCAAACTGATGAGTTATACGCCGTTATTCGCACCTCCAAAGTGCGGGTAACCCCCCCCCTGAGTAAAGCGGGAATTCCGCGTGCCAAACGTCGCGTGAGCCAAAACTCGACCCACCGCCACCAAGGCACTGCGCGCTTTGCCTTGGTGTTATGGTTTTGCGCGACTATGCCCCGATGATCGGCAGCCGTCGCGGAGTTTGTCCGGTGTGGGCGCGCCAGGCGTTGCCGACCGCAGCGGCAATCGGCGGTGTTCCGGGTTCCCCGACGCCGGTGGGCGCCACTTCGCTTGGCATGATATCCACCATGATCTCGGGCATCTCCTCCAGCCCAAGCACACGGTAGGCGTCAAAGTTACGCTCCCGCACGGTGCCGCCAGCTTCCAGCGTCAGCTGCTCGAACAGCGCCGCGCTGAGGCCAAACCCAATGCCGCCTTCCATCTGCGCGCGCACAACATCCGGTGTCACCGCCACGCCGCAATCCAGCGCGCACCAGACGCGGGTGACGTGCGGGGTCCCGTCCCGGTTTTCCACTTCCGCAATCTGTGCAACGAAACTGCCAAAGGAACGATGCAAGGCGACGCCATAGCGACGCTCGCCTGTGCCGGGGCCACTCCACTGCGCCATTTCAGCGACACGTTCCAGAACCGCGCGATCGCGCGGACGGTCCTGCGTGATCAGATCAAGCCGCCCTTGAACCGGGTCGCGACCACCGGCGATCAGCAATTCGTCAAGAAAAGTCTCGGTCGCATAGGCGGTGTGCGTGTGACCGACCGCGCGCCACCACAGAACGGGCACACCGGTCTGCATCTGCGCCCAGGACACCCGCCGCGCCGGAAGCGCATATGGCAGATCGGTCGATCCCTCGTAAGAGGTGCGATCAAGCCCATCGCCCATCAGGGCTTGTTCAAACATGGTGCCAGCCATAATAGATTGATTTGCAACCGTATTATCCCAGCCAGTAATGTTGCCATCGGCATCAAGACCACCGCGGAAACGGTGCACCGTGAGGGGGCGGTAGTACCCTTGGGTCATATCATCTTCCCGGGTCCACTGCAGCTTGTAGGATCCCGGACCTGCCGCCGCTGCCACTTGCGCCATTTCATTTTCAAAGTGATTGGTCGCTGTTGCCCGATGCCCAAAACTGCCGCCTGCGTACATCGTGTGAAGCGATACGGCTTCGGGTGCCACGCCCAAGGTTGAAGAGAACACCGGTGCTGCGATGGTCGGGATTTGTATCGCGGACCAGACATCGACACGGTCCGGTGTCCATTCAACGACGCCGTCCAGGGGCTCCATTGCCGCATGCGCGAGGTATGGAAAGATGTATTCCGCCTCAAAAGAGCGTTCCGCCTGGTCGAAAGCCGCATCGACGTCACCGATGTTTTCTGCAACGCGGGCCGGACTGCGCGCCGCTTTCAGGAACTCTTCTTCGATTTCCTGTGATGAGCGCGTTTCGGCGTTTGTTTCATCCCACTGTACAACCAGCGCATCTCTGCCACGCAAGGCTGCAAATGTATCCGCGCCGTAAACGGCAACGCCGCTGGCAATCTGGTGCACTGCCGTCACGCCGGGCACGTCAAGCGCCGCCGTTGCATCAAAGGATGCCAAAACAGCGCCGAATTTCGGGGGGTGAAGCACCGTCACCACCTGCATTCCATCCCGCATGACATCAATGCTGAAGGTCGACTTGCCGCGCGCTTTGTCCGCCGCATCAAGTCGGGTGATCCCTTCGGCGCCGATCAGCTTGAATTCAGAGGGGTCTTTCAATGTCACATCCTGCGGCATGGGCAGTGTCGCTGCGCGCTCTGCCAACTCACCGAAGGTCGCGGTTTGCCCTGTCGCGTCGTTGGAGACCACACCTGCCGAGACAGAAACATCACCGGCCGGGATACCCCAAGTCTGTGCCGCAGCTTCGATGAGGAGCGCGCGCGCCGTGGCCCCGGCCTCGCGCATTGTCATATAGCTGTTCGACAGGCCGGTGGACCCACCCGTGCCCTGTACCCCAAAGGCGAGATTTGCGTAAAGGGACGGGTCGTCGGGTGCCTGCTCTGCGCGGATCTGGCTCCAATCGGCATCCATTTCCTCAGCGGCAAGAATCGCCAGTCCGGTGTTTGCACCTTGCCCCATCTCAACGTGTTTGATGAGCACTGTGACGATATTGTCCGGCGACACCCGGATAAAGGCATTTGGCGCGAATGCGGCCTGCGCCGTTGCGACAGCCTGTGCGCGCCCTTTGATGGGAAGCGCCATGGCAACGACAAGACCCGTGGCACCGGCCAGAAAGGCGCGGCGCGAGGGGCCTGTTGCATCTGCGTTCGACTTTGAATGCGCGGGTTTGATGGCGTGCATGGTTTATGCCTCCAGGCTATCGGAAGCGGCGCGAACGCCCTTGCGAATACGCGCGTAGGTCGCGCAACGGCAAATATTGGCCCCCATGGCGGCGTCGATTTCTTCATCGGTCGGCTTGGGCGTATTCTCCAGCAATTCAGTTGCGACAAGGACCTGACCGGACTGACAATAGCCGCATTGCGCAACATTCAGGGTCGTCCAAGCTTGCTGTACCGCGCGGGCGGCGGCGCTTTCCACACCCTCGATTGTCTGAACCTGCGATCCCGCCACATCCCCGACGGTTGTAACGCAGGACCGCGCCGCAAACCCGTCAAGCATTACGGTACAGGACCCGCACTGGGCAATCCCGCAGCCATATTTCGTCCCAGTGAGCTTCAGATGATCCCGCAAGGCCCAAAGGAGTGGCATGTCTGGATCGACGTCCAATGTTACCGGGTTGCCATTAACGTTGAATGTGGTGGGCATGGGGTGCGTCCTTTCAAAGCCGGGGCGATTAACCTTTTGGTTACGTCATAAACTTGGCCGGTTCGTGGCAAAGTCAAGCCGGGCAAGGGCGGGACGCTGGAGGCTTGGGGCTGATGACATGAGCGGCGATTTGCGCAGTGCGCGCAAAAACGATCCCAGCCCTGCAGGTGACCGGTAGTCAACCAAGGATCATCGCGTGCGCTGCGGCGTCAGTGCCTGCGGCCGTCAAATTGCCGGACCGCGATATCGGCGCCTTCAAGTGCTGTGCGCACAGAGCGGGCGATTTCCACAGCCGTCGGTGTGTCGCCATGCAGGCAAATCGTGTCGATGGATGTTTTGATCCGCTTGCCTGATTCCGTGATGATGGCCCCGGCCTGCACCATCTCCACCATCCGTGGCCCGGCAATCTGCGGGTCGTGAATGACCGCTCCGGGCAGGCTGCGGTCGACCAGCGTGGCATCATCGTTATAGGCGCGATCGGCAAATATCTCACCTGCATAAGAACACCCTAGCGCGCGCACGGCCTCCTCCTGTGCAGTGGCGCAGAGCACCATGACGATCAGATCGGGATCAACCGACAATGCGGCCTCAAACAGATCACGGGCCAGCGTGTCATCTTCGGAAGCCATATTCGCCAAAGCGCCGTGCAATTTCAGATGCCGCACGCGCGCACCGATGGATTTCGCAACACCGACGGAGGCCGCAACCTGATAGCGGATCGAATTTTGCAGGCTCGCGCGGGGGACAGACATGCGCCGGCGTCCAAAGCCTTGCAAATCGGCAAATCCGGGGTGCGTGCCAATCCCCACACCGTTTGCGTGGGCCGTGCGCATGGTGGCAACCATCACATCCGGATCACCGGCATGCGCACCACAGGCGATATTGGCGGAGGTCACGGTTTTGAGCAGGGTTGCATCATCGCCCATTTTCCATGGGCCAAAACTTTCGCCCATATCGGCATTCAGATCTACGCGGTTCATTTGGCTCTCCTGTTAGTCGGCAAAAGGGTCCGTGGTCGCGGAAATGGCGCCACCGATCAGTTGATAGCTCAGCAGGTCGGACATCTCATGCGGGTTGCGCACCAGTGGCTGGGCGCGCCCGGCAAGGGCCTTGATCTCTGCACGTGCCTTGAGTTCGATCTCGCGTGCCTCATCCATCGTCACGAAACGAAAGCGTAGCGGTGCGCCCACGGGGGCCTGCGCAACGCGTGCCAGATCGCAGGGCAGCACGGTGCCGATCCTCGGATAACCGCCCGTTGTCTGACACTCGCACATCAACACGTAAGGGGCGCCGTCGCCAGTGATCTGAATATCGCCTTCGGTGATCACTTCGGACACGATGCTCAGGCCGCCATCCACAAAAAAGCCGTCGGTGTCCGCATCCATGCGCACGCCTTGCCGATTGCCACGCGCATCGCGGCGAAAGGTTGTCTGCGTGAAGCGCGCCAGCGTCTCCGGCGAAAACTGGTCCGTCTGAACGGACGGCACGATGCGGATATCCCCCCCGGCAAAGCGACCACTGGCATGGATGACAAACCCGGCTCGCTGGGTCGGTGTCACCCCGATGGGCAAGGACTGCCCCGCTTCCAGGGCACCGCCGATCCCGGCTTTGAAATGGGTCGAACGCGCACCCATGATCTGCGGCGCCTCGATGCCGCCCGCGACGCTGAGATACCCGTAGGTCCCCTTCAGCGCCCCGCCGATCTTCAGCTTGGCGCCTTTGGGCAGGGCGTGGCTGGCGTGCCAAACCAAGGCAGAGCCATCAATACTGGCCGACATTTCGGCACCAGTCAGGGCAATGACCGTGTCCACGTCGCTTTCGAACGTGCCCCCGACGCCGACCATTTCAATCGCGCCGAGCGTCGCGCTTTGTCCCAGCAAGGCCGCCGCTTCGTGCAGAGCCATCTGGTCTGCCGCCCCGCCGCGCGTCAGACCATAGGCCAGAAAACCCGCCCGCCCCATGTCCTGTACCGATGATCCTGGACCGGCGGCATGAATGGTGAGATGTCCGCTCACGGCAGTGTCTCCCGCTCGGCACCACCATTGCCGGATGTGTCGGATTTCATGATGTCCATCAGAGCTTGCCGCGAGACCTGCGGAAACAGAAGCTCATCGCCGGGGGTCAGGGCAAAGGGCTGATCGGCGGTCTGGCGAAAGTTCTCGAACGCGGTTTGCCCCACGTGTCGCCAGCCTGTTGGGGTGGGGGCCGTGAAAACGACCAGCTGCCGGATGGCCGCCACAAGTGCCCCCGCTGGCACGCTTTTGGTCAGGTCCTGCTGACGTGGGATGTTCCAGTTTTCGCCCAACTCGCCCATATAAGGCTGTCCCGGGGCAAAGCCGATTGTCAAAACGCGCATGCGGGTCGTCGAAAGCTGCTGAATGGCGGTGTCGGGATCAACGCCTGCAAGCTCTGCGGCCTCCTCCAGCTGGGGGGCGAGGTCGGTGCCATAGACGGTCGGCACATGCCAGAGCCTGCGCCCCTCGGGCAGGGGTGCTGCGTACCAATCGGTCTGGGACAGCAGGTTTTCGAGCTTGGTGATCAGTTTTGGGATGTCTTCGCTCACCAGATCCGCAACCACATAGACCGACACGAGCGACATGCTGGTCTCGCGCACCTCCGGCCAGTCTGCGGCAACGACGGCGGCGCGAAATGCGAGGGCTGCACGGTTTGCCGGGCTGCTCATCTTTTCGGCGAAAGTCACCAGTAACCCGGACAGGCCAACGGTCTTGATCTGTGGATAGGACATCATCTCACCCTTCCGGCTTGTAGAGCCAGCGCAACAGGATCGGCGTCATGTACATGGGCAATTGCCAGCAGCCGATGAACACCATCAAGGGGGCCATGACCTGTTCGGGCAGGGCCACCAGAAACAGGGCGATATTGCGGTTGCCTGCGCCAATTGCAAGGGGTCCTGCCACAGGTCCGAGGCGCGAGCGGCGCAGAAACAGATAGACCACTATTTGCGCGCCATAGCTGATGGCGAATGCGAGCAGCGCCCACATTGCGACCTCTGGCGCGTTGTTGCGCAAGGCGGGGTTGAGCGCGGCCATCAGCCCGACGACGATGGCCGAAAATGCCAGTACCGACAGCCCATCGAGCGCCTTGACCTGCGCTTCGGTCGGATTGGGAAAGACGATGGCACGCAGCCCAAAGCCCAGAGAGGTCGCGGCGATGATCACCCCCAGCAGCGACAGTGCCGCGCGCAACACCTGATGCGGGTCGCCAAGCTGTGGCGTCATCCACAGCAACGGCAGGACCGTGATGGGAAACAACGCCGTGCCCAATACGAGGATCTGCATCATTCGTCCGCCGTTCTGACCCAGCATCAACGCGAGGTTTGGCGCGCCCGATATCGCAGGCGCTGCGGTTGCCAGAACGGCAGCCAGTGCGATCGGCGTGCCCGCAAGGCCAAGGCTCCAGCACAGGGCGAACAGGCAAAACGGCAAGAGCAGTTGCAACACCACGACCGACCCGATCCCCCAGCGCAGGTCCGCCAAGGCCCCCGAGGCCGCGCGATGTCCGATCCGCAGCGCCGTGATGGCGAGCAATACGGCCACCATCTGCGGCAGCCAGGGTTGCAATGCAGCGGCAAGGCCCGGCAAGGTCAGCCCCGCGACCAGTCCGACGATCAAGGCCAGCCTGCCGTTTTCCGAAATCCGCCATAACAGAACCTTCAGCACTAACTGGCGTTTTGTCTGAGGTTTTCAGGCAGCCAGGTGGCAATCTGCGGGAACCAGATCAGCACAAAGACCATCAGAACCATGATCAGGAACATCGGCAAGGCCGCCTTGGTGATATACCCCATTTCGTGTCGCGTCATGCCTTGGAGCACAAAGAGGTTGAACCCGATGGGCGGTGTGATCTGCGCCATTTCGACGACAACCACCACAAAGATGCCAAACCAGATGAGGTCGATGCCTGCCTCTCGCACCATGGGTTCCACGATGGCCATGGTCAGCACAACGGCAGAAATCCCGTCCAGAAACATGCCCAAAATGATGTAAAACACCAGAAGCGCCATGAGCAGTTGAAAGCGACCCAACTCCATCGCGGCGATCCCGTCCGCCAGCGCGCGCGGCAACCCGGTAAAGCCCATCGACAGTTTCAGAAACGCCGCGCCTGCTAGGATCAGGGCGATCATGGCAGAGGTGCGCATTGCGCCCATCAGGCTGGCCTGAAACGACGCCATGGTCAGCGAGCCCTGGGTCAGTGCCAGCAGCAGGGAGCCGATGACCCCGATGGCGGCGGCTTCGGTCGCGGTCGCGTAGCCCAGATACATCGACCCGATGACCACGGCGATCAGTGCAAAGACAGGCGCGAGGAATTTCGAATTGCGCACCTTTTCGCCAAAGCTCATGCCCCGTTCAACGGTCGGATTCCAGTCCTTTGACGTGAACGAGACAATTGCCACATAGGCCATGAACATGCTGGCGAGGATCAGGCCTGGAAACACACCCGCGAAAAACAGCTTTGTGATGCTTTCATTCACGGTCACACCATAGACAATCAGCGCCAGCGAAGGTGGGATCATAAGGCCAAGGGTGGCCGCTCCGGCCAGCGTGCCAATGACCATTTTCTCGGGGTATTTGCGCGCGCGCAGTTCCGGGATCGCCATTTTGCCCACGGTGGTCAGCGTGGCCGCAGACGAACCTGACACGGCAGCAAACACCGTGCAGGACACGATATTGGTATGAACCAGCCCCCCCGGCAGCCGCGCCAGCCACGGGGACAGCCCTTTGAACATGTCTTCGCTCAGGCGGGTGCGATAGAGGATTTCGCCCATCCAGATAAACAGGGGCAGGGCCGTCAGCGTCCAACTGCTGGAAGACGCCCAGATCGTCGTGATCATCGTATCGCCCACGGGCCGCGTGGTGAAAAGCTCCATGCCGACCCAAGCGACACCCATCAGCGCCAGACCCACCCAGACGCCCGTGCCAAGAAGCAAAAAGAGGACCGCGAGGAAAATGGCAATTGCATATAGTTCGGTCATTGCTTCACACCTCGAAATGATCATCGACGGTATCGCGCACGATCCGGTGATCCCCTTTGAAAATGACGTGGAACAGGTTGTCGGTCAGGGAGATCGCCAAAAGCCCGCCGCCGATCACCATGACGGATTGCGGAATCCAAAGCGCGGTCGCGTCCTGTCCCTGACTGACTTCGTTGAACTTCCACGACCAGTAGACGAACCAATAGGCGTAATAGGTGAAATACCAAGCGATGGCCGCACCGATACCGAAACACCAGATTTCCAACAGCCGCTTTGGCCCGGCGGGGAGCGCATTCAGCACAATCGACACGCGGATATGCGCGCCGTGGTTCAGCGCATTTGCAAAGGCAAGGAAACTCGCCGCCGCCATGGCATAGCCTGCGTAATCCGGCGCGCCGGGAAAAATTTCGCCGGTCCAGCGGGCCACCATCTGCGCCACGATCAGCAGCAGAATGGATATCAGGCAAATCGCCGCCAGAACCCCGGCCGCATGGTATAGAAAATCCAGTGTCTTGCGCAGTGCTGTCATGAAAGGCTCCCGTGCCCGGTTCCTTGGCGAACGGCGGCCCGTTGTTGGGGCCGCCGCCGAATTTTATTGAGCCGCTTTGTAGGCATCAACGAGAGCAGCACCGGTCTCGCCCGCGGCCTCAAGCCATTCGGTCGTCATCGTCTCACCGATCGCGCGCAGTTCCGCCATCAGTGCATCGCCCGCAGGCTGCACCGTCATCCCACCAGCGGCCAGACCATCCATGGTGAATTGCGTATAGGCTTTGGACGCTTCCAGACCACGGGCTTCTGCTTCGGTGGCACAGGCACGGATTGCGTCCTTGTTGGCGTCCGACACATCGGCCCAGACATCCTGATTGACCATCACGTAATTGCGCGGCAGCCATGCGTCGACTTCGTAGAAATGGGTCAGGCTTTCCCAGACCTTGCGGTCATATCCTGTGGCCCCCGACGACACCATTGCTTCCGCAACGCCGGTGGCAAATGCCTGGCTGATTTCTGCGGCTTCCACGGTGACAGGCAACATGCCCGTCAACTCGGCAAGACGGCTGGTTGTATTGTTGTAAGAGCGGAATTTCACACCGGCCATATCGGCCACACTGTTGACTTCCTTCTTGAAATAGAGCCCCTGAGGCGGCCATGGCACGGCGTAGAGCAGTTCGAGGTTTTGCTCATCCAGCAGAGCTTCGATGGAAGGTTTGGCCGCCGCATAGAGCTTTTCGCTGTCCTCAAATGAGGGTGCGAGGAACGGAACACTGTCAAACCCGAACACGGCGCTTTCGTTCTGGTGACCAGACAGCAAACGCTCGCCGATCTGAACCTGCCCGGTCTGGATCGCGCGTTTGATGTCGGCACCGGCAAAGAGCGACCCGCCCGCGTGCACTTCGATGGTGATCTCGCCATTCGTGCCCGCGCCCACACATTCCGCAAAGGCGACGCCGTTTTCGGAATGGAAGTTGGACGCGGAATAGGCCATCGGCATGTCCCATTTTTCCGCCGCAAAAGCCGGGACAGCAGAGGTTACCGTCAGCGCCACTGTCGCGACGCTTGCCATCAGTTTTCTTTTCATTTTCATTGTGTTCTCCATGTTGGTTTTTAGTTTTGGAATCTCTGTGGTGCATAGGCGGTGAGATCCTGATTGGCAGGGTGCTCCATCACAAGCCCCGCCACAAGCCGTCCGGTCTTGGGGCCACCGGTCAGGCCGATGTGGTGATGCCCAAAGGCCGTGAACACGCCGGTTTTGCCGATCTGCCCGATCAGTGGCAGACTGTCCGTCGGCGCGGGCCGGTGCCCCAGCCATTCGACCTCTGCGGTGGCATTCAGGTTGGGAAAGGTCTCTTTGGTCTTTTTGCGCAGGAATTTCAGTGGCGCATCGGAAGGTCCGGCATGCAGGCCACCCAGTTCGACGATACCGGCGCAGCGCACACCCTGTGCCATGGGCGTGGCCACAAATTTGCCCGATGCGATCATGGTGGGGCGCGCGGGTCCGCCTGTCGCGTCTTCATATACGATGTGATAGCCGCGCTCTGACTCCAGCGGGATGTTGAGGCCGAGCTTCTTCATCAGGGGTTTTGACCAGACGCCGGTTGCAAGCACCGCATCATCGCAGTTAATCCGCCCGGCGGTGGTTTCCAACCCGCTGATACGGCCCCCGCTCAGGTCGAAATCCTTGACCTCGGCTGTGATGACTGTGCCGCCCATCCCGTCGAATGCCTTGGCCAGCGCCTGTACGTATCCGCCGGGATCACGGATGAAGCCGTGGTCTTTCAACGCAGCGATCAGACCCACGCTTGGGCTGATGTTGGGCTCATAGTCCTGCACGTCCCCGCCGCGGATCAGTTCGGGCTCAAAACCCGCATCCCGCCGCAGCGCCCAAACATAGGCCTCGCTTTTAAAGGCCGCCTCATCGGTATAGGCAAAACAGTAATCGCTTTCAGTGACCCACGCATCCAGCCCCAGTTCGCGGACCAGAGACTTGTGCTGGCTCACGCTGTCCGTCACAATCGGCGCCAGATCGCGCGCGATGCGCCGGGTGTCCGCATCATTTGCGTTCGACAGGTATTTCACCAGCCACGGCGCGATTTTCGGCAGATAGGACCAGCGCAGATACAGCGGGAAATCAGGGTTGAACAGCATGCCCGGTGCTTTCCTGATCAACCCGGGCGTGGTCACGGGCACCATGGCCGCCGCGGCCAGCACACCGGCATTGCCGTGAGATGTGCCTTTACCCGGTCCTGCCCGGTCGATGATTGTCACCTGCGCGCCCGCGCGTTTCAGCCAGATCGCCGTCGACACGCCGACGATGCCCGCTCCTATGACCACCACGTTTTTGGTCAACGCGGCATCTTTCTACTGACGCAGGAATAGGACAAGACGCACCTCAGGGCTGATTCTTGGCCCCATTAGGAACAATCTTTCACAACACGTCAACAAAATGTTGACAAAATGTCAGTGATGCGCAGGCTGGCGTTATGTCTGATAGCTTCCCCGGACCGGTCGTGTCATCTGCCCATCTTGCCAGCGGCTCTTTTGCCGAAATATCGGAGTTGGAGTTTGGCCTGACGCTGGCGGGAAACGCGTTTCACCGCTGGATGGTGCGCGCCATTGCGATGGCGGGCTATCCCGAACTCGGCGCGCTCGATGTGCTGGTTCTGCATTCCGTCTATCACCGCGAACGCCCAAAGAAACTGGCTGATATTTGTCTCGTCCTGAACGTGGAGGACACGCATACGGTCAACTATGCGATCAAAAAGCTGATCAAGGCGGGGCTTGTCAAAGATGGGCGGCAAGGCAAGGAAAAAACCGTTGTCGCGACAAAGAAGGGCGCTGAAACCTGCGAAAGATACCGCGACATCCGCGAGGGTTTGCTGCTGCGCGCGGTGGGTGACTTGGGGTTGGAACCCGAACAGGTCAGCCGCGCGGCAACCCTGCTGCGTTTGATGTCCGGGCAGTATGATCAGGCGGCCCGGGCCGCCACGACCTACTGATGATCGGTTGTTACACGGGCAAACTGACACAATGAGCAACAAGGGCGCGGATAAACTCGGCATTCTGATGCTGGACACAAGGTTCCCCCGCATCCCCGGAGATATCGGCAACCCGCAGACATGGGATTTTCCGGTGCAATACGCGGTTGTACCGGGCGCGTCGCCACAGGCTGTCGTATGCGATGACACGGCCCCTTTCGTGCGCGCCTTTGTCAGGGAAGGGCAGCGTCTGGTCGCAGAAGGATGCACGGGGATCGCCACGACATGCGGATTTCTGGCATTGATCCGCCCGCAATTGGCACAGGCCCTCGGCGTACCGGTTGCCGCCTCCGCGCTTGAGCAGGCTGCGCAAATTCAGGCGACACTCGCGCCCGACAAGAATCTCGGCATCATCACGATATCGAAAGCCAGCCTGAGCCCGTCGCATCTGCGCGTTGCCGCCGTGCCAGAAGACTGTGCAATCGTGGGGATGGAAGGGTCGGATTTCGCACGCTCGATCCTTGAAAATCGCGCCGATCTTGATGTTGCGCGTGCAAGGCATGAGCTTGTTGCAGCGGGCCAGACGCTGGTTGAAACGGCGCCGCAAACGGGCGCGATCCTGCTCGAATGTACCAATATGGTACCCTATGCCGCAGACCTCAGACGCGCGACGGGGCTGCCGGTCTATTCGATCTACACCTACCTCAACTGGTTCCATCAAAGCCTGAACCCCAAGGTTTTTCCACCCGGTTAAAGCGTCATGCGAAAAACCTGAATCGCGTAACGCTGCCTGAAATCAAGGATTTCAACGCGTTACGTGATACTCGATGTTTCAGGTATTTCGTCAGACGCTCTAGGCCCGCAGCCAGCCGTCTTCGAATCCGACCTTGCTGACGCCGGCAAGTCGGGTCAAACGGGTCAGTTCCCCCTCGAATGCCGATTGGCGACCCTTGCCCCAGCGCAGGCCGGGC
Source organism: Roseobacter denitrificans OCh 114 (assembly GCF_000014045.1). Taxonomy (NCBI): domain Bacteria; kingdom Pseudomonadati; phylum Pseudomonadota; class Alphaproteobacteria; order Rhodobacterales; family Roseobacteraceae; genus Roseobacter; species Roseobacter denitrificans. The sequence goes on along the minus strand of NC_008209.1, from coordinate 235,853 downwards.
TCGGGCCACAGGGCTTTGACCCGGAGCACGTCCTCATTGCGGAAGGCCTTCATATCGACGCGGGCGATGATTTTGTCACCCTGAAGAATGGGGAAGACATAGTAGCCATATGTGCGCTTTGCTTCAGGCACAAACACCTCAATTCGGTACGTAAACCCAAACAACCGCTCCGCCCGTTTGCGATCCCTCAGAGCCGGATCAAAAGGGCTGAGCACGCGCAATCGCTTGCTCGCCCGGCGTTCAAGCGCGGGATCGGCGGCGAGATCCGGGCGCGCAAAACTGTGACGCGCACCCCCGTCAGCGCAGGTGATCTGAACAGGCTGCAAGCACCCCTTGGCCAACTGCGCCGCACACCATTCCTTTGCCTCTGCCAAGGTGATGTGGTCCCAGAACGCGGCCAGTTCGGTCGGGGTCGCAAACCCCAAACGGTCCAATGCACCGGTGCAGCACCAGTCAATCGTTGCTTTCTGCCGGTCCTGCGACAGGGGCGCATCGCGCAGGGCGGCGTCCACCACGCGCTCCGTCAGGTCATAGCGTTTCCGGAAGCCGTCCCGCCCCACGACGCACAGCGCCCCGCTGCGCCAGAGGTATTCCAAGGCGGTCTTGGACGGGTGCCAGTCCCACCACCCGCCTGAACCACGTTTTTCACCGGCCCCGACATCGGATGAGCTGACAGGCCCTTGCTCGCGAATTTGATCGAGGATTGTTTGAAATTGCGCCTCGAACCCGCCACGCCGCCCGTTTTTCCACTGTTTGCGCAGCTTTTCCGCGTCGCGCTGCCGTCGCAGTTGCCACCAAGAATAAAATTCCATCGGAATGACTGCAGCATCATGTGTCCAATGCTCAAACAGGGCGTGGTCTGTTTCATAAAGCGACTTGAGCGCCTCAGGACGGTAGCGGGGCCGTCGCGCAAAAAGGATCAGGTCATGCGCCCGCGCCACGGTGTTGATGCTGTCCAACTGGACAAACCCAAGTCTGCGGATGAGGTCCAGAAGCGCATCACCCTGTGCCGCACCGGCAGGCGTTTCAGCAAGGGCATGCCGGTCCAGAAACAACTGCCGGGCGTCTGTATTGCTCAGGGTGAGCGTGTTCATCCCTGCCCGTGGCGACGCAGCGTCTGACCATAGGAAATCTTGGGCGCAAGGGTGATATGTTCGGGCTCGAAACTGTCTTCGGTATCCAGCGCGGCACTGCGGTCCAGAATGATTTGCGCGGCTTTCTCGCCGATCTCGGCGCGGCAGGCGTCCATCGTCGCCAACTGGCGTGGCAAACCCTCCAGCAGTTCGACGCCGTTGAACCCGGCGAGGCCGACCTCTCCGGGGATATCGACGCCCTGATCCATCAGCCAAAGCATGCCGCCCGCACCGATCATGTCATTGGAATAATACAGGAAATCCAGATCAGGCGAACGTTCGAGCATCGTTTGTGTCATCTCGCGCCCCTTGGCCAGCGCAGAGCCGCCGTTATAGAATTCGCGGTCTTCGATTTCGATCCCGGCCTTGGTCAGCCCTTCGGTGAACCCCTCAAACCGCTTGCGCGCGCGGTGGTCCAGCGGCATCTTCGTGCCCAGAAACCCGATCCGGCTAAAACCTTGTTTCAGGATCGCTTCGGCCATTTTCCGCCCCGCCCGCCGGTGCGAGATACCAACCATTGAATCCACGGGCGTGCCGTCGGTATCCATGATTTCAACCACGGGAATACCGGCATTGGTGAGCATGGCGCGCGTGGCGTCCGAATGCTCAAGCCCGGCAATGATCACCCCCGATGGTCGCCAGGACAGCATCTCATAGAGGACCTGTTCCTCTTTCTCCGGCAGGTAATCCGTCACCCCAACGACAGGTTGCAGCGGTGTGTCATCAAGCGTCCGGTTGATCCCCGTCAACACTTCGGGAAAGACCATATTCGACAGCGACGGGATCACGACCGCCACCAGATTGACCCGTTGCGAGGCCAGTGATCCGGCGATCTGGTTGGGCACGTAGCCAAGCGCCTTTGCCGCGGCCAGAACCTTTTCGCGGGTAGCTGCAGAAACATCGCCGCGGTTGCGCAAAACCCGGCTGACCGTCATCTCTGACACTCCACAGGCTTCAGAAACATCTCGGAGCGTCAACGGTCGGTGTTTGGGTCTGGTCACTGCTAATTCCTGTCCTGTTGCGCATTGGTAGCCTACGAAAGGCCTGCCTATCAAGCACTGTCGGAACCATGCGAGTTCATGCGCTAACAGTACGGTGAAACGGCGGGCTGGCAATGCGCTAAATCCGGTGCTTCAACCTGTCGAAAAAGCCGCGCGCATCGTTAAGTGCCGTTGACCAGCCAAGAACGCATGACAACCAAAGTGGCGACCCCGGCAGGAATTGAACCTGCGGCCCCCAGATTAGGAATCTGGTGCTCTATCCAGCTGAGCTACGGGGCCGGACCGGTAAGATCGATACCAAATGGGCAGGCGTTGTAAAGCTCTTTGCTGCTGCGCTTTATGCCCGGACTGCCCTCGCTGAGCGCTGACGCGGGTGAACGGGGCGGGATCATTTGCCTTCGGGCTTCAGTCTGCGCACCAACCCACCACAGGTTTCGATGATGGATTTCAGGCGTTCTTCCAGCCGCGTCATTTCCAGTGTCGAGGATTTGAGCGTTTCGCTCTGATCGCCCAGATCGGCGAGGTTCTTGTAGATTTTCTCGCTCGTCTCGGTCTGACCTTCGGCATTCGCGACCACCTGCCTGAGAGCGTTGAGAAGATCGGTCGCGGCGGTCGCGTCCTGCGCCCCGTCGAGGGCTGCATCCAATGCGTTGATCGACCCTTTCACAGCGTCAAACCATTCGTTTGACAGCCGCGGTTCCCGTTTCGCGCTGAGCATCGCGTCACGTTCCAAGCGCCGGATCCCCGAAACTACATCGTCCACCGTCTCACGCAGGCTGCCTTGCACGGAAATGATGTCGTCATTGGCCCTCACAACCTTCGCCAGCACCAGATCCAGTTCGGACACAATGCCGGTGATCCGATCCAGAAACAGGTTCAAATCCCGCGCCAGTACACCAAATTCGTCGGAGGTTCTGATCTCGGCACGGTGGTCAAGTCGCCCGTAAGCCCGCGCAAGGTTGCTGATCACAGAGCGCAATTCCATCAGCGGTTCCAACCGTGCCCGCAGGATCAGGAACAACAGCAGGGAATGCAGAACGATCTTGCCCGCAGACAGGATGGCGGTCAGGCGGACATCTTTGAACCAGATGCTGAAATCACGGTAGAGATAATTGCGCACCGTCACCGTGCCCAACACATCGCCTACCGACGCCTGCGTATGACAGGCGAGGCAGAAGGTTTCGGCGGTGATATCGATCTGGTGGACCTGAAAACGCCCGTCGGGCCAGTTTTCCGCCGGGATGCCTTTGGGTGTGAAACCAAAACCTTCTTCGATGGATTCCACGGTGACCGGGGCCGGTTCAATCGCGATCACATAGCCCAGATCGGACCAGTTTTCTTCGAGGATCGGATACATCGTGCGGGCAGCGACCGGGCCTCCTTCATTGCGCATGATCGAGCGGACATTGTCGGCAAGGTCCTCGGCGACAAGCTGCGCCTGCTCCACCCCATCGACGTAGTAACTGTAAAAGACCAACGCAGCCTTCAGGGAAAACTCAACCACCGTCACGATCACCAGCACGATGAAAAAGTCTCGGATCATGTGGACAAGAAACGACTTGTCGAACCGGCCGATGGAGGGGTTGTTCTGATCAATCATGCAGGTGCCCCGCTGCTACTCGAACAACGAGTTAGCGCTGACACCCGCCATTTAAAGGAGAAACGCGCATGGCGTCGGCCTGCGGGCATGCGGCAAGCCTGTGCAGAGGCGCCTTTCCGCTGCCTTGAAAATGCTGCCCGTGAACTATCTGTTTGCGGTACACCGTCCCGCGTGTTTGTCTCATGTGGAATGTCCATGACAGCCAGAGAGAGAGTTCAATGAAATTTTCTGACACCATCCACCCCGCCGCCCGCACCTATTCTCAAGAGGTGGCTGCGGGCACGTTGTCGCGCCGGGAGTTTCTGACCCGTGCGACATCCCTGGGTGTCAGCGCTGCGGCGGCCTATGGTTTGCTGGGCCTTTCAAAGCCCGCGAAAGCCGCAAGCCCCGCGCTATCCGGCGGCACATTGCGCATTGAATCATTGGTAAAGGCACTTAAGGACCCGCGCACCTATGATTGGCCGCAGATGTCGAATTATACGCGCGGGTATCTTGAATTCCTCGTTGAGTATCAGATCGACGGGAGTTTCGAACCCATGCTGCTTGAAGGGTGGGAGGTGAATGCGGATGCAACCGAATACACTCTGTCCGTCCGTCAGGGCGTGACGTGGAATAATGGCGACGCATTCACCGCAGAGGATGTAGCGTTCAACATCACAAGGTGGTGCGACAAAGGCGTTGAGGGTAATTCAATGGCGTCGCGCATGGACGCGCTTGTCGATCCGGATACAGGCGTCGCCCGCGAAGGCGCGATTGTCGTTGAGGACGCAGCGACCGTGCGGTTGGTACTTGAAAAACCCGACATCACGCTGATCGCGGGCTTTTCGGACTATCCCGCCGCCATCGTACACCAAAGCTTCAACGGCGACCCGCTCGACAACCCGATCGGCACCGGCCCCTACATGCCAGCAGAATTCGAAGTCGGCGTCAGAGCAGCGCTTGTCAGGAACGAGGCGCACAACTGGTGGGGCGAGGGCGCGTATCTCGACCGCATCGAATACCTGGATTATGGCACCGATCAGGCGAGCATCGTGGCAGCCGTTGATGCGGATGAGGTCGATATGGTCTATGAATCCCTGGGCGATTTCATCTTTATCATGGATGATATCGGCCTTGCGAAGTCCGAAGCTGTCACCGCCAACACCGTTGTCATCCGGCCCAATCAGGCGGCCGAAGTCGATGGTATCAAACCCTATGCCGATGCGCGCGTGCGCCGTGCTCTGGCGATGGCGGTAGACAATGCGGTCCTGCTGGAACTTGGGTTTTCAGACAACGGGCGTCTAGCGGAAAACCACCATGTCTCGCCCATCCATCCGGAGTACGCCGAACTGCCTGCCCCGGTGTTTGACCCCGCAGGCGCCATGGCCCTGATGGAAGAAGCTGGCATGGCAGACTACGAACATGATCTGATTTCCATAGACGACACGTGGCGCAAGGATACCACCGACGCCGCAGCGGCCATGCTGCGTGATGCCGGCATGAACGTGAAGCGCACCGTGTTGCCCGGTTCCACCTTCTGGAATGACTGGTCCAAGTATCCGCTGTCCAGCACCGACTGGGCGCAACGCCCCTTGGGTGTGCAGGTTCTGGCGCTGGCCTATCGGTCCGGCGAGCCATGGAATGAAAGCGCCTTTGCCAATGCGGAGTTTGATGCGCTGTTGTCGGATGCGATGGCGATTGCCGATGCGGACCAGCGCCGCGAGGTGATGGCCAAACTGCAAAAGATCATGCAGGACGAAGGCGTGATCATTCAGCCCTACTGGCGCTCAATCTATCGCCATCACAAAGAGAATGTCGTTGGGGCCGAAATGCATCCGACGTTTGAAATCCACGTTACAAAACTGGGTTTAGCGGCTTAGGCCACCGAACAAGAGCATTGCGTCCGATCCGCCAAATGCACGAGCGGATCGGAAGGCGCACAGCGGCCACGGGGAGATGGGCAGGTATTACAAGACGTCGCAATTCTGTGACGTCACCCATCACAGTGTCATAACCCGCCGTAACGACGGGCAGCCAGGTCGATTGGGTCATGGACAGTAATCCGACACAGGTGCCGAGGTCGCCAAGTCGACTGCTGATGCCCGCCCTTTAAAGAATGTGCCAAACCGCCGAAAAGGTTACAGATCATCTGGCTTGGATGTGTCCTTTTTGCGCGACCTGCCCCACTTGCGGTCGGGCGACAGAAAGGTGGAAACCCTCGGTGAGGTGCCGGTTTCGGCCCGTGATCGCGTGCGTTGAACGGGACGTTCGGACCCCGGCGCGCTGCTTTCGCGCAGAACGATAAACAAACCGCTGGCAATGATGACCGCGGAACCGGCTATCGTGGGCAGATCCGGCACCTCATCAAAGAACAAGACACCGTAGAATGTCGCCCACAGGATTTGTGAATACTGCATCGGGGCAACAATGACTGCTTCACCCGAATTATACGCAGCGATCAGAAAACGTCCGGCGACCCATGCAAGCACGGCAATGACACCCAGCTTTCCAAGATCGGCAAGCGGCATCGGCTGATACACAAGCGGCAGCAGGGCCGCCATCACGACAAAATTCGCCATCATCGGATAGAGCATGATCACCACCGTGCGCTCCTCACGCCCGATCTTGCGCACGATGATGGAGGCGAATGACCCGCAAATGGCAGAAACCAAGGCCGCCAGATGGCCCAAGGCAAGCTCTTGTTGCCCGGGGCGCAGCACGATCAGAACGCCGCACAGCCCGATAAAGACGGCAAGCCAGCGCTGCCATCTGACCTGTTCGCCAAGAATCGGGATGGCGAGAATTGTAATCAGCAGGGGGGCGGCAAATAGAATGGCGTAGACCTGCGCAAGCGGCAGTACGGAAAAGGCGTAAAACGCGCAAAACCCGGTAATGACTGCCGCGACCGTGCGCGCCGCCATCCACCACGGGTGCACCGGCAGCAATGTGCCGGATGTCGTGTCGCGCAACAGGTAAAGCATCGCCAGCGGAAAGCTGAACACCACGCCGAAAAACACGATCTGAATCGGGGAATAGCTGGACCCCAGCACCTTGATGATCACGTCATGCAACGCAAAAACGGCGAAAGCGATCAGCGCGAAGGATGCGCCTTTCACATTGGGGTTCATGGGTCCGCGTGCCATTTCGGTGACCTTTTCATACGCGTGGAAGCGGCCCGCAAAATGCGGGCTGCCCAGACGCTTTAGGCCGATGACCCTGATCCAGCAAGAGCGCTGGATGCATAGCTGCTGTGCTTAGAGGCTCGCGTCCAGCGCCTTCAGGATCGCATCACCCATTTCGGTGGTGCTGATTGGTGTGCCGCCTTCTTCGCCCATCAGGTCTGCGGTGCGCGCGCCATTGGCAAGCACCGTCTCGATGGCAGCTTCAAGCCGTGCGGCCTCATCGCCCTGATCAAAGGAATAGCGCAGCGCCATCGCAAAGCTCAGGATGCAGGCAATCGGGTTGGCCTTTCCCTGCCCGGTGATATCGGGTGCTGACCCATGCACCGGCTCATAAAGCGCCTTGGGCCGACCATTCGCCGCCGGCGCGCCAAGGCTCGCCGATGGCAACATGCCCAATGAGCCGGTCAGCATCGCGGCGCAATCGGACAGAATATCGCCAAACAGGTTGTCCGTGAGGATCACATCGAACTGCTTGGGCGCGCGCACCAGCTGCATGGCGCCGTTGTCGGCGTACATATGGCTCAGTTCAACATCGGGGTAATCCTCGTCATGGACTTTCTGCACAACCTCACGCCAGAGGATGCCGCTTTCCATGACATTGGCTTTTTCCATCGAGCACACTTTGTTGTTCCGACGGCGCGCCAGTTCGAATGCGGAGCGTGCGACGCGGTCAATCTCGGATTCCGTATAGCGCTGTGTGTTGACGCCGACGCGCTCATTCCCCTCTTCAAAAATGCCGCGCGGCTCACCGAAATACACACCCGACGTCAATTCGCGCACGATCATGATGTCGAGTCCCGCAACGACGTCTTTCTTGAGGGATGAAAAATCCGCCAGCGCATCAAAACACTGTGCAGGCCGCAGATTGGAAAACAGGTCCATTTCCTTGCGCAGGCGCAGCAAGCCGCGTTCGGGTTTCACGCTGAAGTCGAGATCGTCGTATTTAGGTCCGCCAACCGCACCCAGCAAAACCGCATCAACCTGCAGCGCGCGCGCCATCGTTTCGTCATGCAGCGGTGTGCCATGTGCGTCATAGGCAGCACCGCCTACGAGGTCTTCACTGACGTCAAACGCAAGGTCGCGCTTGTCGCCGAACCATGCGATCACGCGCTTGACCTGCTCCATCACTTCGGGGCCGATTCCGTCACCCGGAAGAATTAAAAGGGAAGGGTTGGCCATGGCGGTTCTCCTGAAAAGTGGTCTGTAGCGCCCTACCGTGTGGGCGATGCAGGGTCAAGAAGGCCAAAGGCTTCAACGCGCCAGATCAACCCAGACAAGGCGATGGCGACTGGCGGTTTGCGCCACAACCCCCGCCGGGCCCGAGGGCCAGTAAACCCCCGCTTCCTGCACGCGCCAGTCGGACGAGGGAAAAACGTAATCAACCCGCATGTTGCCGGGCACCGGGTCATCCCAATCGGCGGTATCGAACGGGTCGCCCGTGGCTTCGGCGCTACCGGTGCTGGTCGGTTCGACATCCTGCAAACGCGGGTCGCTGATAAGGCTACGAATCGCGTTCTTGAGACCTTCGCCATCAACAGGATCCTGATTGAAATCCCCCAGCAGGACGAACTGACGATCCGGTGCCGGGCCAAAACTCCCGTCCAGATACCGCTGCCAAAAGACAATCTCATCATGGTTGCGTTTGCCGTTGCGATCCTCTGGCCCATCAAACACCGGCGGGCTGGCATGCAGTGTCATGAGCGTCACGCGACCAAGCCCGGGCACGTCGACGGGCACAACCCAGTGCCCGGTTGTCGACAAACGCTGGATCGCTTGCGCCTGCTCGGACGGAAAGGGTCCTGCCGCCGTTTGAGGCAGCAGGGCGCCTGGGAAATCCCGCCAGAGCATTGACGAAAAGTCCTGCACCTCATCCGTGACAATCGGGTATTTCGACAGGATCGCCATGCCGCCCTGACCCGAGAAAAAACCATAGCCCTGCGCATCCCGCGCCTCGGCACGGCGACGGTTTCCGTCCATATCAAGGTCGGTGCGCATGCCCGTATTCGGCAGCGCCGCAAACTGATAAGGGTAATCGAGGCCGACATCACGCAATACCTTGCTGAAAGCGGAAAGTGCCGCTCCGGTCAGGTCATAGTCGAAGCTTTGCAGGGCAACGATATCGGGTGCGATTGTGGTCAACACCGACGCCACCGCTTCAATTTGCGCGTCCTCTCCCCGGACGATGTCACGCAGCAAAAGGGCGGGCCCTTTCCGCTCCAACCCCGTGTTGAACGTGGCAACGCGCAGGGTTTCAGACCAGGCGCAGGCAGCATTCAGGCTGATCGCAGCCGTTAAAAGTAAACTGCGGGCGCTGACTGCGATGCGAACGCGCGACCTGCGCCTCGCCCTGCCCAAATGCGGATTTTCTTGTTTCGACAGCGCACGTTTCGAAATCCCGCGACTTTCCGGATACGCATCCGGCAGATCACGGGTCTTTTGAAACCAGCCCGAACGCAAACGGGCAGCATGCCGCAGAAACATCATATCGTTAACCATAAAGGCCAAGAACCTTTAACAGTGGTTAACGCATGGACGATATTACGTGGTGATCAGACCCAAGGGCGGGCTTGTGCCGCGCTTTGCTCAAAACTGTCGATCGCGCTGATCTTTTCCATCGTCAGACCGATATCGTCGAGACCTTCCATCAGGCAGCGCTTTTTGAACGGGTCCAGATCAAAGCTGAACACCTCACCGTCAGACGTGGTGACGGTCTGCGTCTCAAGGTCCACGGTCATCCGCGCATTCGCACCTTTTTCGGCATCCTTCATCAGAACATCGACCTGCTCTTGCGGCAGGGCAATGGGCAGGATGCCGTTTTTAAAGCAGTTGTTATAGAAGATATCCGCAAAAGACGGGGCAATCACGCAGCGGATGCCAAAATCCTTGATCGCCCAAGGCGCATGTTCGCGGCTGGACCCGCAGCCGAAGTTATCCCCGGCGACGATGATCTCTGCCTTCCGGTACGCATCTTGGTTCAGGACGAAATCGGGGATCTCGTTGCCGTCGTCATCATAGCGCATTTCGTCGAACAGATTGACACCAAGCCCCGAGCGTTTGATGGTTTTGAGAAACTGCTTTGGGATGATCATGTCCGTGTCGACGTTGATGAGCGGCAGCGGTGCCGCGATTCCGGTGAGTGTTGTGAACTTGTCCATCTGTTTTTCCTCGCTCCGCAGGGGGCCTTGGGTCGTTGGCGCTGATTAGGCCATTCGTTTGGCGCTGTGATGCCGTATTTCACCACAGTTTGCAATCACCAGAGGGGTGAGTTTGACCGCCGAAAAAAGAAAACGACACCAGCAAAGATCAGTGATCGCCCGGTTTGGCGCCTTCTGATTGCAATTATGCCGGTGCTGTGGATTGCTCGCGGCACCCGTCACGCCCCCGGTGCGGGTTCCACGGTCTTGCCGACATTCTCGATCAGGCGGTGCGTGATGATCCGCATCACTGCGATTCCAAAGCTGGGGTCTTCGAATTGCAGACGCATGAAATGCTTTTCATCAATGCTGTAGACCTGCGTGTCCTCGGTGCAGCGTGCCGTCGCGATGCGCGTGGCGGTATTGGTGAAGAAGGCGATTTCGCCAAAAATATCGCCAGCACATAAATCGACCTGCATCTCTTCGATGGAAACCCGGCCTTTGGCGATGAAGTACAGTTGATCCACCGGATCACCGCGCTGGAAAACCACCTCACCGGCCTTGATCGTCTTCCGCTTTCCATAGGCCTTGATGATGGAAAAATCCGATTCTGTGGACACAGTTGCGCGGCTCAGTTTTCCACGCAACGCAAGAACCTGCCAAAGTCGGTAGATGTTGATGGGCAGCAATATCAGCTCCATCGCCAGCAGCGGCCAAAGCTGCAGGGTAAAGGCATAGGCCGCGAAACAGACAGATGACGCGATCGCCAGCAGTCGAAGCGGCAGCATCGTGGCCACCGAATAGGACGCGACCGTCAGGATGGACGCCAGCCAGCCAACCGCTTCAATCCAGTGAAGGTTTGCAAAATGATCCATCAGCTTCCCCTGTTATACGCATGGGAGATGCCAACGCGACGACGGCATCATACGTCTACGTACGGTAAATTCGACCCCCAACAAACAGGGAAACGGCAGCGTGAATCGAGCGCCGGTGCGACACTGTCTTGTTCATCGCAGGCTTGGTGGGCGGGCATCCACCCATTTGCCATCCTGAACGGCAGAGTCCACCGCAGCATAAACCGCCGCCATGGAGCGCAGGCCATCCTCGGCCGTGGGCAAGCTGTCGCGTCGCTGCCCGCGGATTGCGGCGGCCAGATCAACATAGATATTGGCGACGGCCAGCGGGAACCCTTCGGGATGCGCAATGGCGACACGGCTCAGGCGCGCGGCTTCGTCAGACAGACCTGCTTCGCCTTTTTCCATGATCTGCGTGCGCCCGCCAACGGGGGTGTAGAAAACCTGGTTCGGCTGTTCGGACGCCCACCGCATGCCCCCGGTTTCGCCAAAGACCTGAATGTCAAACCCGTGCTGGCGACCAATGGCGACCGAAGATGACCACAGCCGCCCGACCGTGCCGCCTTCCATGCGAAAATTCACCATCGCATCGTCCTCAAGAACCCGGCTGTCGATGGTCGAAGCGAAATCCGCCGACAGGCTGCGCACCTCATCCCCGGCAATGAAGCTGGCCATATGCAGCGCGTGAATGCCGCAATCCGCAAATTGCCCCGACACGCCCGCCATCGCCGGATCATACCGCCAGCGCACGCGCGGGTTATCCGCATCCGTCGCATCGCCGTGGTGCCCATGGCTGAAGTTGGTCACGATCAGCCGCACCTTGCCGATCTCACCAGCGGCCACCATCTGCCGCATCTGGCGCACCATCGGGTAGGCTGAATAGCAGTAATTGACCGCGCAGATCTTGCCGGATGCTTTCGCCACGCGGACGATCTCTTCGCCCTGATCTACGGTCATGGTCATGGGCTTTTCGCACAGCACGTTGAACCCGGCCTCAAGAAAGGCCTTTGTGATCTCAAAATGTGTGGAATTTGGCGTGGCCACGGTGATCAGGTCCAGCCGATCCGGGTGGTTCTTTTCCCCCTCCAGCATGTCCTGCCAATTGGCATAGGAACGCTGCGCCGACACGCCAAGGCTTTGCGCATAGGCTTTGCCTTTTTCCGCGTCCACGTCCAGCGCGCCCGCCGCCAGAACGAAATTGCCATCAGCCTGCGCGCCGAGACGGTGCGCGGGGCCAATCTGGCTGCCTTCGCCGCCGCCGATCATACCCCAGTTCAATCGTGTCATATCCGCTTCTTTCTCAGCTAAAACCGATGGTTTCGAGATAGGCCCGGTTCAGCTTGGCATCCCGCAGCGAATCCGTATCGGGCAAGGTCGGGTCGCAATCCTGTTCGACGGTGCACCAGCCGTCAAACCCGCTCTCCAGCAGGATTTCGCGCACCCTTGGGAAATCCACATCCCCGTCCCCAAGGTTGCAAAAGATACCCTGCCCGCAGGCGTCATAAAACCCGGTGCTCTTGGCGATGACATCCGCTTTTACAACCGGATCGATGTCCTTGAAATGCATGTAGCTGATGCGGCCGATGTGTTTTTCCATAAAGGCGACGGGGTCAAAGCCCGCGTAGGAATGGTGGCCGGTATCAAAACATATCTTGAGCGTGTTCTCGTCGATCTCGTTCATGAGCCGCTCAAGTTCGGGTTCAAAATCGAGAAAGCCTGCTGCGTGCGCATGCATGCCGACGGTCAGCCCGTAGTCTTCGGCACCGATGCGCGCGACGGCGGCGATGCGATCCCGAAACGCGCTCCATTCCGCCTTGTCCATCTGTTCGGCATCATTCGCGCGGCCCGCAGTGCCAGCCCGTCGCGGCGAGGTGGAATCGATCAGAACCAGATGCTCCGCCCCATGCGCCTTGAGCGCTTTGCAGGTGCGCACCGCGGCATCCAGCACATCATCCCAGGCCGCCGGGTCATGAAAGGGGCGGAACACCACGCCACCGATCAGGCTCAGATCATACTCCGCCAAAGCGTCTGCCAGTATCGCCGGGTCCTCCGGGACATAGCCCACAGGACCAAGTTCGATGCCCTTGTATCCGGCTTCGGCGTTCTCACGCAGAACATCGCGCCACGCGGGGTTGCGCGGGTCGTCCGCAAACTCCACACCCCATGAACAGGGGGCATTGCCTATTTTGATGGTCATTTGTCTGCTCCCTTCGGGTTAGCCGTGGTTGACATCTTGCCATGCGCGCGCCGCATGAGATCGGCGCGCCGCCTCTACGATATTGGAAACCTCAAGCCCGTCACGAAACGTCGGCCAACGCGATTTGCCCGCTTCGATTGCAGCAAGAAAGTCTCGCGCCTCGATGATGATCTGGTCCTGATACCCGGTGCCGTGTCCCGGTCCCTGACAAAAGGGTTCGTAATCGGGATGCGCGGGGCCAGTCAGGATCTTGCGAAAACCGCGCTGCGCCTCAGGGCCTTCGGCTTTGTAGAGCCACAGCGCATTTTGATCCTCCTGATCAAAGCGGATGGCTCCCCGGGTGCCGGTGACCTCGTAGATATAGCCCATCTTGCGCCCTGTCGCCGTGCGGCTGAAAAAAAGATGGCCCATCGCGCCATTCGTGAAACGGCACATGATCTGGCCCTGATCGTCATTCGTGACGGGCGCGCCGCCGCGGGTTTTGTGCACCGTTTCGATCTCGGCCATTACCGACCCAATCGGTCCGATCAGCGCAAGGGCCGCGTTGATCATATGCGGGGCAAGATCGCCCATGCAGCCATTGGAATCCCCTTGTGCGCGCCATGTCGCTGGCGCATCAGGATCGGCGTAGAAATCCTCTGTATGTTCGCCCCGAAACCATGTGATGTCGCCAATTTCGCCTTCGGCGATCAGCGCGCGCGCATATTGCGACGCTGGCGTGCGGATATAGTTGAACCCGATCATATTCACCGCGCGTGCCGCCTCAACGGCTTGCACCATTTCCTTGCCGTCTTCGACGGAGCGACCGAGCGGTTTTTCACAAAATACCGGTTTGCCCAAAGCCGCCGCAGCCCGCGTTATTTCAAGGTGTGTTTCGGGCGGGGATGCGATCACGATGGCTTGCACATCCGCATCCGCCACCAACACGCGCCAGTCCCCCGTGCTGCGCGCAAAACCATATGATTTTGCATAACTTGCAGCGGAAGATTCGGTTGAGGCCGCGACCATTTCCAGACGGGGACGTAGGGTTGTGTCAAACACTGCCCCGACGGCGCTGAAAGCCACCGCATGCGCTTTGCCCATATAGCCACCGCCGATAATGCCTATTCCGATCTCGGCCATGACTGTCCCCAAAAAAGATATTGCAACCGGTTGCAACACGGGTATCTATAAATGACGCATCAGGTCAAGCGTCAATCAGCGCTGACCTGTCATAATGCATTCATGGGGGCTCGGACGATGACGGACAAGACCATTCGCCTGACAACGGCACAGGCGATCATTCGCTATCTGAACGCACAGTTCATTGAGATTGACGGTGAACGCGTCAGGCTTTGCGGCGGGGGTTTTGGCATTTTTGGGCATGGTAATGTGACCTGTCTGGGCGAAGCGCTTTTTGACGTGAAAGACACGCTGCCTCTTTATCGCGGCCAGAATGAGCAGGGCATGGGATTCGCTGCCGCTGCCTATGCGAAATACCACCTGCGTCAGCGGTTCATGTTTTGCACCGCCTCGGCGGGTCCGGGCACGTCAAACCTGATGACTGCCGCCGCGCTGGCCCATACCAACCGCTTGCCGATGCTGATGCTGTGCGGGGATACGTTCCTGACCCGCCTGCCTGATCCGGTGCTTCAGCAGATCGAGCACTATGGCAATCCGGCCTATGGGCTGAACGATGGTTTCCGCGCGGTTTCACGGTATTGGGACAGGATCACCCATCCCGCGCAGGTGATCCAATCGCTGCCCGCAGCCATCGCGACCATGCTGGACCCGGCAGATTGCGGCCCGGCCTTTATCGCACTGCCGCAGGATGTGCAGGGCTGGGCCTATGATTATCCCGAGGCTCTGTTCGAAGAGAAGACGCACCGCATCCGCCGTCAAACCCCGGACCCCGACGAGATCGCAGACGCAGCGGCCCTGTTGCGTGCGGCTGAGCGCCCGGTGATTATCGCAGGGGGCGGCGTGCAATATTCGCGGGCCGTGGCAGAACTCACCGCCTTTGCAGAGGCCCATGATATCCCCGTCATAGAAACCATTGCCGGTCGCGCAAACCTGCATGACACGCATCCGCTCAATATCGGACCGGTGGGCGTCACGGGGTCGGACAGCGCCAATGCCGTGGCCGAAGCGGCGGATGTCATCCTCTCCGTCGGTTCTCGGTTGCAGGACTTCACCACCGGGTCATGGACCGCCTTTGCCAAGGACGCGCGCATCGTATCTCTGAATGCCGCACGCCATGATGCAGGCAAACATATGTCGCTGCCCGTGGTCGGTGATGCAAAGCTGGGGATTGCCGCACTCGGCACCGCATTGGCAGGCTACAGAGCGCCAGAAAGCTGGACAGGGTTTGCCAAAGAAGAACGCCAGAAGTGGAACGCCTATGTGGCGGAAAACGTAAAGCCGGGCAACCGGCCAAACTCCTATGCGCAGGCAGTTGGCGTCGTCAATGCGCTCTGCGATAAACGCGACCGTGTGGTTGCCGCAGCGGGTGGTTTGCCCGCCGAAGTCACCGCAAACTGGCGCACGCTTGATATCGGCACGGTGGATGTGGAATTCGGATTTTCCTGCATGGGATACGAAATTTCCGGCGGTTGGGGCGCGCGGATCGCCCAGTCCGAAAAGGAGCCGGATCAGGACACGATCGTCTTTTGCGGGGATGGCTCCTACCTGCTGATGAATTCGGACATTTACTCGTCCGTCCTGACGCAGAAAAAGATGATCTTGCTGGTGCTCGACAACGGTGGCTTTGCCGTCATCAACAAGTTGCAGAACAACACCGGCAATCAGAGTTTCAACAACCTGTTCGAGGACACACCGACCATACCTGAAGCCTTTGCCGTGGACTTCGTGGCGCATGCGGCGTCCATGGGCGCGCACGCGATGCGCGCCGATAATGCAGCTGAATTGGGCGCGGCATTCAAGGCCGCCAAGGCAGCGGACAAGACAACGGTGATCGTGATGAATGTGGACGCCTATGACGGTTGGACCACCCAAGGCCACACGTGGTGGGAAGTCGGTACGCCCGAAGTATCCGACCACCAATCCGTGCGCGAAAAACATGCCGAAATCGAGGCCAGCCGCGCCAAACAACGTAGGGGCGTCTAGTGACAGGCATCAGCCAGACCGAGTTGCGCGAGGGTATCGCGCAAAAGAACTTTGTCATTCTGGGGCGCGCAGGCATGGATATGTTTGCCCATCCCCCCGGCGTCAAAAGCGAAGAGGCCGAGGTGTTCCACGCCGACCTCGGTGGCTCATCCGCCAATATCGCGGCGGGCTTGTGTAAACTGGGCTGTGCCGCGTCACTGGTCACATCGGTATCCGATGACGCGGTGGGGCGATTTTGTATAAACAGGATGAAACACTACGGGGTAGGGACAGAATATGTGCGTTCCGTCGCGGGGGAGTTCCGCAATTCGCTGGCGATTTATGAAAGCTGCATCGAGGACTTTCAGAACGTGATCTACCGCAACGGCGCGGCGGACTTTCAGGTCACGACCGACGATATGGCGGCGGTCGATTTCTCGCCCTTCGGGGCCCTCGTCACCGCAGGCACGGTCTTTGCGGCGGAACCTTCACGTTCGGCCACCTTTGCCGCCTTTGAAACCGCGCGCGCCCGCAAGTTGCCCGTGATCTTTGACATCGACTATCGCCCCTATTCCTGGCCCTCCCCCGAGGTTGCCGCGGATGTCTTGTCCCGCGCGGGTGCTGCCAGCGACATGATCGTGGGCAATGACGAAGAATTCGGTTTCATGGCAGGCGACATCGCCAAGGGTCTCGAAAAGGCGCAGTCGCTGGCGGAAAACGGCGTGGCCATCGTGATCTACAAGATGGGCGAAAAGGGGGCTGTGACCTTTGCCGGCGGTCAGGAAATACACACCGGCATTTATCCGGTCACAGCGGTGAAACCCAATGGTGCGGGGGACAGTTTCATGGCCGGGTTGCTCTCCGGCATCGCCGAAGGGTTGGATTTGCAAGACGCCGTGCTGCGCGGATCGGCCTGCGCGTCCATCGTTGTCGCCAAACCCGGCTGCGCGCCCGCCATGCCCACGCACGATCAACTGGCCGCGTTTCTGGCCGAACACCCCGGCCCAACGAAAGGCTAAGCCCATGCATATCGCCCCTTTTGACAATCAGAACAAACCCATCGTGGATGCGGGCGACAGCCTTGTCCCGCTGAATTATTTCAACATCGTCAAGCTGAAAAAGGGCGAAAGCTTTGGATACGCGGTGCCCGGTTATGAAACCTGCATTGCCCCCGCCACGGGCCTGCTGGATGTCGCCACCGGCGGGTTCGAGGCCAAGAACCTCGGTGGGCGCGGTGTCGATGTCTGGGATGGTGAGCCCGAAGGTGTCTATGTCCCCAGCGGACAGGAGGCGCGTTTTACCTGCCTGTCGGACAGCGCCGAGGTCTTTGTCGCGGGCGCCAAGTTTGACGAGGTCTTGGAACCATTTGCCGTGCGCGCCGATGAGATTGATCTGGTGCAATATGGGTCGGACGACACCAAGACGCACCGCAAGATCAAACATATCCTTGGTGCCAACCAGCATGAACGCGTGGGGCGACTGCTGGTGTCAGAACTGTTCACCGTCGGTGCGGGCGGGTGGTCCGGATTCCCCAGCCATAAGCACGACACGGACCGCCTGCCGGATGAGACACGGCATGACGAAACCTATAACTTTCGCTTCAAGCCGAACTACGGGTCTGGCCTCCAGATGCTGCAGCGCGAAGATAACGAACCGGGCGACGCCTATCATATCGTCGACGGCTCGACGATCTGCATCGACAAGGGCTATCACCCTTGTTGTGTGCTGCCGGGGTATGAAATGTACTATTTCACCATTCTTGGCGGTCTGAGCCAGCGCAGCCTGAAACAGTATTTCCAGCCCACCCATGCCGAGCAATTACACACCATCCCCGGCATCATGGATATGGTGGCAAAGTTCAAATGACACTCGCAACCCTTACGGATGTCCTGCGCCCGGCCTTGCGCGATGGCTACGCCGTCGGTGGCCTTGTGACCCTTGGCTGGGAAGACATGCGCGCCTACGTGCGTGCCGCCGAAGCCGAGGGGCTGCCCGTGATCCTTCAGGCGGGGCCGTCGTGCCGCAAACACACGCCCCTGCCGGTTTTGGGCAAGATGTTCCGCCATCTTGCCGATAGCGTGTCCGTTCCGGTCGTGGCCCATCTTGATCACGGCTACACCTTTGATGAATGTCGCGAAGCACTGGATAGTGGCTTTACCTCACTGATGTTTGATGGCTCCCGGCTTGGCCTGTCTGAAAACATCGACCAGACCGCGCGCATTGCCGAGATGGCCCATGCGGCCGGTATCTCTTGCGAAGGGGAGATCGGGTTCGTGGGCTATGCTGAGGGCGAAAACTCGCAAGGGACGGACCCTGCGGAAGCTGTCAAATTCGCCAAGGACAGCGGCGTCGATGCGATGGCCATATCGGTGGGCAATGTCCATCTGCAGCAAAATCAGGAAGGCGGATTGGACGAGGCCCGCATCCGCGCCATCGAGGCGGTAACCGATGTGCCGCTTGTAATTCACGGCGGCTCTGGCGTGCCACCCGAACAGCGCAGCGCGCTGGCCCGGAATTCCAGCATCTGCAAATTCAACATCGGAACCGAGTTGCGCATGGTCTTTGGTCAGGCCCTGCGCGCGGCTGTGGCAGTTGATCCTGACCGCTTTGACCGCGTGCAGATCCTGAGCGATGTCGAAGCCCCCATAGAGGCGGCTGCCCGCACGGCCTTGCGTGCCATCGGACCCGCGCAAGACACCAACAAAGGATAGAAGATGATCTCAATCGGTTTATTGGGCTGCGGGCGCATCGGTCAGGTCCATGCAGGTAGCATCGCACGAATGGGCAATGCCCGTCTGACTGCTGTGGCGGATGCCGTGCCAGAGGCGGCGCAAAAGCTGGCCGAAACCTCTGGTGCACAGACGCGCACCGCCGAGGATATCATCGCCGCGACGGATATTGACGCGGTCATCGTCGCCACCCCCACGTCACTGCACTATGATCAGATTCACGCGCTTGCCGCCGCCGGAAAGGCGATCTTCTGCGAAAAGCCGATTGATCTGTCCTCGGACCGTGCCGCGGAATGTATGGCGGCGGTTACCAAGGCAGGCGTGCCCTTCATGACCGCGTTCAACCGGCGGTTTGATCCGCATTTCGCGCATCTTCAGGCGCAGGTGGCCGATGGGGTGATCGGGGATGCGGAACTGCTGGTCATCACATCGCGGGACCCCGCGCCACCCCCTCTGTCCTATATCCGCCAATCCGGTGGGCTGTTCCGGGACATGATGATCCATGATTTTGACATGGCCCGCTTTATTCTGGGCGAGGACCCGGTCGACATCTACGCCGCTGGCGCCTGCCTAGTTGACCCCGGGATTGCCACCGCTGGCGATATCGACAGTGCCATGGTCACGCTCAAGACAGCGTCGGGCAAGCTGTGTCAGATCAACAATTCACGCCGCGCGACCTATGGCTATGATCAACGCCTCGAAGTACATGGATCAAAGGGCATGTTGCAGGTGTCAAATCAGGTTGAAAATCTGGTGACCCACGCCGCCACAGCCGGGTTTGCATCCGCGCCCAACCAGCATTTCTTTCTTGAGCGGTATCAGGCCGCCTACCTTGCGGAGTTGCGCAGCTTTGTGGATGCTTTGACCAAGGGTGCCGCACCGCAGCCGTCGGTCGCGGACGGGGTCGCGGCACAACGCATGGCAGACGCGGCAGCAGAATCGCTTGCAACGGGCAAGCCTGTCAAACTCGCCATGTCATAACGCAGGTTGCTGGAATTTCCGCGGCTGATCGACAAGGGATTAACGCGCGGCGAGGGCTTTGCCTTTGTACTCTAGTGCCATGCGCAGATCGCACGCCAGTTCCTGCGTTGCCGCCATGCGCTGGGTGTCATCGCGCAGGCGCAACAGATATGACGGATGCCAGGTGATCAGCACCGGTATCCCTGCCTCGCCCGTTTCAATCCTGCCGCGCCGCGCTGAAATCGCCTTGCCCGAACCGGTCAACGCAGCGGCTGCAGTTGCACCCATGGCCACAACCAGATCGGGCGCAACCTCGCGCAATTCAGCGTCCAGCCACCACTTGCAATGGGCCACTTCACCCTGATTGGGGCGCTGGTGGATACGTTTGCGCCCGCGCGGTGTGAATTTGAAATGCTTCACGGCATTGGTGATGAACACCTTCCCCCTGTCCAGCCCGGCATCCGCCGCAATGCTGTCAAAAAGCTGACCCGCAGGCCCGACAAAAGGCCGCCCGATCAGATCCTCCTGATCGCCCGGCTGCTCGCCGACAATCATCAGCCTTGCATCCAACGGTCCCTCCCCCGGAACCGCTTGCGTTGCCGTCTTGTGCAACGGGCAGCGCGTGCATCCGGCGATGGCCTTCGGGAGCGATCCCGGCGGGCCGTCCCATACACTTTCATGGGCCGCTTGTTGTGCCTGAATGGCGCTGATGCGCGTGGGCGGCAGAGTGGGCGCGGCCAGTGCCATTTGGCGCGCCCGTTCGGGGGCAGAGGCGATCAGATCCGGAATTGCCGCCGCCTCAGGCATGTTTTTCCAGTACTTCTTGGGCATTTCAGACTGCATCGCCTGCACCTTGAGCCGGGCAGGGTTAAAGATATTGCGGAAATAAGTGACCCATAGCGTTTCGCTGGCATCCTCGGGGAGGTCTGGTTTCGGGTGATCTTCCAAAAACCGCAGCGCCCCGTTCTCGAAAAAGACCGAAACATCCGGCGTCAGGATACGCCAGTCCATATCCGCAAATCGGCGGACGAAAAACTGCGCGGTGGGTTCGATGGTATGGTGCGTCGGCTCAAACCATGCGGCAAAGGACCGCCTGTTATCGCCGGGCGCGCCGATTTCGCGAAACCGAACAAAGGCTTTCATCTTGTGCTGACACCGACGCACGTTTTTTTCCATGCTCCGCAGTTTGGCAAGCTGCGCGTCACCCCGGTCCGTCATCAGGTGCGGTGCGTCTTTCAACCGCCACAAAAACGCGTAGAGTCGGGCAAAGCGGGATGGATCACTATGCCAGACAACGGTGTTGGCCATCGACACGAAAGACCGCGGCACAGTCACCCTGCCCGGCGCGACGAGTGGCGCAGGCGTTTCGAAAAGACCCGGTTCGGTTGTGCTGTCGCCCCACGTGATCTGCGCGGGCGGGACAGCAGCGCTAAGAAATCCGCGTGCGGCATCACGCCATGCCTCTGCGGTGCCTATGCGCGGCAAGCTGACGTGGGGCACGTCAGAAAAGGCTCATCTGTTGCGGCGGCGGCGCAAAGCGGGCGCGCAGCGTGTCACTGTCGGTGAGGTTGCGCGGCGTCCACCCGAGAGCCGTGATGAAAGGCTGCGCCTTTTTCATCGACGCCCCCATACGCGCAAGGTCTTCGTAGCGCAGCGTGCGGTGTCGGCGGGTCGAAAGAATGCGGCCAACGGTTTTCGTCCCGAAACCGGGGACGCGCAGCAGCATGTCACGACTGGCCGTATTCACATCAAGTGGAAACAGCCCACGGTGCGCCAGCGCCCATGCCAGTTTCGGGTCAATATCGAGATCCAGATTGCCATCCTTGCGATGCCCGGTAATCTCCTCCAGATCGAACCCATAAAACCGCAACAACCAATCCGCCTGATACAGCCTGTGTTCACGCTGCAACGGCGGGCTGATCAGCGGCAACTTAGCCGATGCATCCGGGATGGGTGAAAAGGCGGAATAGTAGACGCGTTTCAACTTGTAGCTCGAATAGAGCCGCGTTGATTGTCCCAAAACGGTGCTGTCGGTTGCATCATCCGCGCCGATAATCATCTGCGTTGACTGGCCAGCAGGCGCAAAGCGAGGGGGACGGCGGCCCGTATGCGTGCGATCCTTTGCGACCTCTTTGCGTAGGCGCACATCTGCCATGGCGCGCCGGATCTGCTCGGGGCTTTTCTCAGGCGCATGTTGTTTGACGGCTGCATCGGTCGGCATTTCAACATTGATCGACAAGCGATCCGCCAGCAGGCCGGCCTCCTCGATCAGTTCAGGAGCGGCGTCGGGGATCGTCTTGAGGTGGATGTAGCCACGAAAATTCTCTTCCTTGCGCAGTTTGCGCGCGATTTGCACCATGTCCGACATCGTCGCGTCGGGCGACCGGATGATCCCCGAAGACAGAAACAGCCCCTCAATATAGTTGCGGCGGTAGAATTCGATCGTCAGTTTCACCACCTCATCCACAGAAAACCGCGCGCGCGCGACATTGGATGAGGCGCGATTGATGCAATAGGTGCAGTCATAGATGCAGAAATTGGTCATCAGTATTTTCAACAGGCTGATGCATCGCCCATCCGGCGCATAGGCATGGCAGATACCGCTGCCTTCATTCGACCCGAGGCTCTTGCCGCCGCGCGAATCCCGTTTGGTCGAGCCAGATGACGCGCAGGACGCGTCATATTTTGCCGCGTCGCTGAGAATCGCCAGCTTTTGTTCCAGTGATAATCTCGCCATTTGTTCTGTATATGTTCTCCCTTGCATTCCCGCAATATGGTTTTCACCCCTGCGACAAACGGACAATGCGAAGCCTGACGACCCGTGTGTGTCACAAAACCCACGACCATGTGAAACCGCGTCACCGGATCGTTTGATGACAGCGCGGTGCTGCACGCCTTAAGTGGCCGTCATGGAATTACTCTTTGCATATGGAGCGGGTTTGCTGACCCTGATCAACCCCTGCGTTGTGCCGGTCTTGCCCATCGTGATCGCCAGCGCTTTTCAGTCCAGCCGTTTTGGGCCAGTCGCCCTGTCCGGGGGGTTGAGCCTGTCGTTCGTGACCTTGGGCGTGGGCGTCACGGCCTTTGGACAGGCGCTTGGGGTCGACATCGATACGATCTCAAAGATCGGGGCTGGGTTGATGGTGCTATTCGGTCTTGCGCTGCTGGTGCCACAGGCCGGGGCGGTCATGGCTGGGGCAACGGCGGGCCTGTCGTCGCAGGCTGATGCACGCATCGACACGCTGGATCGCGGCGGACTGCGCGGGCAATTCCTCGGTGGATTGCTGCTCGGCGCGGTGTGGAGCCCCTGCATCGGTCCAACGCTGGGGGGTGCGATCTCGCTCGCGTCACAGGGCGAAGGGCTGCTGCGCGCGACCACCATCATGGTGTTCTTTGCCGCCGGTGTCTCGACCCTGATCCTTGGCCTTGCTTACGGCACACGCGGTGCAGTCGGACGCTATAATACACAGCTACGCGCCCTTGCCTTGCGCAGCCGCCCCATTCTCGGCGTGGCGTTCGTCGCCGTTGGACTGGGCCTTTTATTCAACTTGCATCACATGATCGAAGCCTGGATGATCGGCGTTCTGCCGGCCTGGCTGATCGACCTTTCCGTTTCACTGTAAGAACAACCTTAGGAGACCCACATGGATCGTCGTCATTTTCTTTTGCTCACCGCAGGGGCCGCTGCGCTGCCCTTTGCTGCCAACGCCGCCCCGCTCGCCTATGAGCCGGGACTGGTGGAAAAGCACCTGAAAGCTGGTGACACCGTCTTTCTGGACTTCAAAGCCAGCTGGTGCAGCACCTGCGCGGCGCAAGAGCGGGTTATCAACGCGCTGAAAGCGGAAAACCCGGAATACGAGGCCAAGATCACCTTCATCGACGTTGATTGGGACGACCACGGCAAATCGGATCTGGTCAAACGTATGAACATCCCACGCCGCTCAACGCTTGTGGTGCTGAAAGGCGATCAGGAATTGGGACGCATCGTCGCCCAGACCGGCAAATCGCAGATCAAGGCGTTGATGGATTCCGCTTTGGGTGCAGCGTCGGCCTGACCTGAACACCCGGCACAAACAGTGTCGGCCAGAGGGAACAGTGAAGTATGGTTTCTCCTCTGGCCGCAGCTGTTGAAAACCAAGCCTACAGCTGGTCAGAAATCGAGGTTCTCAACGCTTAGTGCGTTTTGCTGAATGAACTCGCGGCGCGGCTCCACAACATCGCCCATGAGTTTGGTAAAGAGATCGTCCGCCTCGGCCATATCGTCGACCTTGACCTGCAACAGTGTGCGCGCATCCGGGTCCAACGTGGTTTCCCACAGCTGGTCCGGGTTCATTTCACCCAAACCCTTGTAGCGTTGCAGGGATAGCCCTTTTTCGCCTTCTTGCAGAATGGCATTCAACAGGTCCATCGGACCATGGATCAATTGTGTCCGATCCTTGCGCACCAATGTCGCGGGCAGGTTGTAGACCTCCTGCAGGTGCTCTGTGAAGGAACCACTGCGGCTGGCTTCACCGCCGCGCAGGATGCGCCCGTCCAGTGTGCGCACTTCTTCAACTCCGCGCAGGATACGCGCCAGACGGATGCCGTGATCCTGCGTGATGCGCCCTTGCCAGCCCCGTTCGTATTCAAGCGCAATGAGGTTCAGCCGTGCCGCGACCTTGTCCGCCACGCCCTGCAGGTCTGCATCCACGGCACCGGGTGTAAAGGCACCCGCAATCGCGGCCTGTTCCAAAATGTGGCGCGGGTAATGTGTCGGGAAAGCGTCAAGCACACGGCGCATCTGGCGGGCCAGTTCAACCACGCGGGCGAGGTCTGCACCGGAGATTTCTTCGTTGTTGCCCTGACGTAGCATCGCGCCATCAATCCCCTGTTGGATCAGGTATTCCTCCATCGCGGCCTCATCCTTGAGGTAGACCTCGGACTTGCCACGGCTGACTTTGTAAAGCGGCGGCTGCGCAATATAGAGGTGCCCCTGTTCGATCAATTGCGGCATCTGCCGGTAAAAGAAGGTCAGCAACAACGTCCGGATATGCGCGCCATCCACGTCCGCATCCGTCATGATGACGATCTTGTGGTAGCGCAATTTGTCGATGTTGAATTCGTCGCGACCGATCCCTGTCCCGAGCGCCATAACGAGGTTGCCAATCTCCTGACTGCCCAGCATCCGGTCAAAGCGCGCACGTTCCACGTTCAGGATCTTACCCTTCAGCGGCAGGATCGCCTGTGTCTGGCGGTCGCGGCCAGTCTGCGCAGAACCGCCCGCTGAATCCCCCTCGACAAGGAAGACTTCGGTTTTGGAAGGGTCCTTTTCGGAACAATCCTTGAGCTTTCCGGCCAGAAAATTCACATCCATCGCCGTCTTGCGACGCGTGAGGTCGCGTGCCTTGCGGGCCGCTTCACGCGCGTGCGCCGCTTCGATGATCTTGCCCACGACGATCTTGGCCTCGGCCGGATTTTCTTCGAACCATTCGGCCAGCTTTTCGTTGACCAACCCTTCGACAGCGGGGCGCACTTCGGAGGATACCAGCTTGTCCTTGGTCTGCGACGAGAACTTCGGATCAGGCACCTTGACCGACAGCACGCAGGTCAACCCCTCGCGTGCATCATCGCCGGTAAAGCTGACCTTTTCCTTGCGTGCGATACCGGAGGACTGCGCATAATTGTTGATCGTGCGCGTCAGCGCCCCGCGAAAGCCCGCCATATGGGTGCCGCCGTCGCGTTGCGGAATGTTGTTCGTAAACGGCAGGACGTTTTCGTGATAGCTGTCGTTCCACCACATGGCGACTTCGACGCCGATGTCGTCTTTTTCCCCGGTGATGAAAATCGGCTCGGGCATAACCGAGGATTTCGAACGATCGAGGTATTTGACGAATTCCTTGACGCCCCCCTCGTAGAACAAATCGGACCGCAGTTCTTCGGCAGGGCGCTCGTCGATCAGAATGATGCGCACACCGGAATTCAGAAAGGCCAGTTCGCGCAGGCGCTTTTCCAGCGTCTCGAACGAATAGTCGAGGTTGGAAAACGTCTCGGTCGAGGCCATGAAGCGGACCTCGGTGCCCGTGCGGTCGGTATCGCCGACCACTTCGAGGTGCCTGGTCGTAAACCCGCCTTCAAAGCGGGCGACGTGCTCTTTACCCTCGCGCCAGATGCGCAGTTCCAGCCAGTCCGACAGCGCGTTCACAACCGAAACGCCGACGCCGTGCAAACCGCCCGACACCTTGTAGGAATTGCTGTCAAACTTACCACCCGCATGCAGCTGTGTCATGATGACTTCGGCGGCGGACACGCCCTCTTCTTCGTGGATGCCCACAGGAATGCCGCGCCCGTTGTCGGACACTGACACCGAACTGTCGGCGTGGATTTTGACCGTCACCGCATCCGCATGGCCCGCCAGTGCCTCGTCGATGCCGTTGTCGACAACCTCATACACCATATGGTGCAGACCGGAGCCATCATCCGTATCGCCAATATACATACCGGGGCGTTTTCGGACAGCCTCTAACCCCTTGAGAACTTTGATGGAATTCGCGCCATATTCTTCGGGAGTCTGATCGTTTTCGGACATGTCGTCATACCTTCGTATTTTGACCGAGTTATACGGTTTTTCTCTCCGGTTGTCACGCCGCCGACACAATATTTTGTGTTATAATACAGGGATCAACACACCAACCAGAATAAGCGAGCAGCCAGAGATGACATTGATCCGTGCCAGCGTCTGGGGCCGCGTGATAACGCTGCGGATGCGCCCGACGCAGGCCGCTATCATCAGATTGCCGATCAGCGGAATACACACGGAAGCCGCGATGATCACGGTGACATCAACACCCGTTACATCGCGCAGATCAAAAAACCCGGGCAGCACGCCCATATAGAACAAGACCGCCTTGGGATTGCCGAGGATCGCAATGACCCCCGCGGCAAAGCCTGCCGAAACGCCGGGTCTGGTCAACCGGCTGTCAGCACTGATGGAGTGCCGCGCATGCCGGATCAGCGCGATGCCCATCACGATGAACACGCCGCAAGCCACCCAGCGCAGCACGAGCATGAAGACATCAAACACAGAGACGATCCACGATATCCCCAGCACCGCAACCAAGGGCCAAAGGATGTCACCCACGGCCACACCGAACGCCAGTGGCCAGGCAGCCGCAAACCCACCCGACAGCGCACGCGCCATCAGTGCCAGCCAGACCGGCCCCGGTGTCAGAAACAAGATGATCAATGCACCCGCGTAAAGCAACAGGTCGGCGGTGGAGATTGTCATCCGTCCTGCACCGTTGATGCACCGTCCGTTTCGGTGATTTCGAAATACTGCGCGCCGTCGCCCAGCGTATCAAACAGGCTCTTTTCCGTGCCCGTCATCCAGGCCTGCGCGCCGAGTGCCGTGATTTCATCGTACAATGCGGCACGCCTGTCCGCATCCAGATGCGCCGCCACCTCATCTAGCAAAAGCAGTGGTGCGGCACCGGAGTCCTGTGCCAGCGCGCGGGCATTGGCGAGGATCAGAGAGACCAGCAAGGCTTTCTGTTCGCCTGTCGAGCAATCCCTGGCCGCAACGCCCTTGGCGCGATAGGTGCCGATCAGATCCGCGCGATGGGGCCCGACTAGTGTGCGACCCGCCGCGAGGTCCCGGCTGCGGCTGTCTGCAAAAGCATCGCGCAGGGCGGTTTCCCCATCGGGCAGGGGCGCATCATTGTGGATCAACTCAAGTTCAGCCGCAGGAAAGGCGGTGGTCGCATCTGATTGCGCTGCTGCCAGTTGGCGCAGGGCCATCCGCCGGTTCTGGTCAACCACCACGCCTGCCTGTGCCATTTGCAACTCAAGCGCCTGGTACCACGACGGCTCCCGAACCATATTCTTGAGCAAACGGTTGCGCTCGCGCATTGCCTTTTCATAAGCCAGCGTGGCATCTGCATGGCCCGGCTCGAAACTCAGCGTCATGCGGTCCAGAAAGCGCCTGCGCCCCTCCGCCCCTTCGATCCACAAACGGTCCATGGAGGGGATCAGCCACAGAACCCGCGATACGCGCCCCAGCGCGGTCTGTGCAGCGGTCTTGCCGTTGATCCTGACCTGACGGGCGGCCCCTTCCTGCGACCATGTCTCAACCTCCTGATGCTGGCCCAGCGACATTACCTGTGCCGTGATCTTCCAGCCCAGAGCCTCTGGCCGCCGGGTCATGTCCTGCGCGCTGGCACGACGCAGACCTCTGCCGGGGGACAGAAGAGAAACCGCTTCGAGGATGTTCGTCTTGCCCGCACCGTTCGGCCCGAACAGGGCAACGGGCCGCTGGTCCAGCGCAAAACGTGCCACGCGGTGGGACCTGAAGTGCGAGACCATGAGATCGGTCAGATGCAGGGCCATGAAATGCCCCCCAGCTCGTTCGTGGCTATCCCGGCCAAGGGCAACAAGAGCAAGGCATCAGACGCGCATCGGCATGACGACATACACGGCAGACAGGTCATTGCCTTCACGCATCAGAGTCGGATCGCCCGATGAATTGAACAGAAAGACGGCGTTTTCACGATCCACCTGACTGGCGATCTCCAGCAGGTATTTCGCGTTGAACCCGATTTCCAGCCGCTCATCGCCATAGGCCACGGCCAATTCCTCTTCGGCGGCACCGCTGTCCGGTGCGTTGACGGACAGAACCAACCGGTCTTCGTCCAGTTGCAGCTTGACCGCGCGCGAGCGTTCAGAGCTGACGGTTGCCACCCGGTCCACCGCACGGGCAAAATCCGCCGCATCCACTTCCAGCTTGCGCGTGTTGCCTTGCGGAATGACCCGCGTGTAATCGGGGAAGGTGCCATCAATCACCTTGGACGTCAGGGTGATATCGGGCGTGGCAAAGCGCACCTTGGTTTCCGACACGGAAACCGCGATTGTCATCTCGTCATTGTCGAGCAGTTTGCGCAGCTCTCCAACCGTTTTGCGCGGCACGATCACGCCGGGCATATCGTTTGCGGCCTCGGGCAGGTCCGCGTCAATGCGCGCAAGCCTGTGCCCATCCGTCGCCACGCAGCGCAATACGTGCCCGCCGTCGGCATCCGCCACATGCATGTAGACGCCATTCAGATAATACCGCGTCTCTTCGGTCGAGATCGCGAATTTCGACTTGTCGAAAAGACGTCGCAGCACGGGTGCCTTGACAGAAAAATTCGACTGATACTCGGACGTCGCCATCACCGGGAAGTCTTCCTTGGGCAGGGTTGCCAGCGAAAAGTTTGACCGACCGGCCTCAACCGTCAGGCGGCCGATGGCACTATCCGCGGTCAGGGTCACAAGCGCGCCGTCGGGCAGTTTGCGCACGATCTCATGCAGGGTAGTGGCAGAAACAGTCGTCGCCCCGGCGCGTTCCACCTGCGCGGGGGCCTTGTCGACAACTTCGATATCAAGGTCGGTGGCGCGAAAGGTCACATCGCTGCCTTCAGCTTCGATCAACACATTGGCAAGGATCGGGATGGTGTTGCGACGTTCCACAACCGACTGTGCCTGAGACACCGCTTTGAGCAGGGCCGCGCGTTCGATGCTGATTTTCATTGTGCCACTTCCTAATCCACAGTCGGGACAGGCAAATTACCCTGTTTGGCCGACTTCACAAGCGTTTTGTGGATTTGTCGTAGGATAACGGCAGGGCGTCAAGGTCTGCAGGCCAGATGAGGGCGCGCAGACCTCTTTTTGTCACTCTTCCAGCGCGCGGCGCAGCAATTCGAGGTCTTCGGCGATCTGCCCGTCCTGAATCTTGAGCTCTTCGATGCGTTTTACACCATGCATGACCGTCGTGTGATCGCGCCCGCCAAAGCGGCGGCCGATTTCAGGCAGGGAGCGCGACGTCATCTTTTTGCTCAGATACATGGCAACCTGCCGGGGCCGCGCATATGAGCGCAACCGCTTGGGTCCGATCATGTCCGACAGGCGGATGTTGTAGTGATCCGAGACCTTGCGCTGAATTTCCTCGACGGTGATCTTGCGCTCGGAGGCGCGCAACACGTCAGACAGACAATCCTGCGTCAGTTCCATGTCGATCTCGCGCCCCACCAGGGACGCAAAGGCACACAGGCGTGTCAGCGCGCCCTCAAGCACCCGCACATTGGTCGAAATCCGATGCGCAAGGAATTCCAGAACCCCGTCCGAAATATCAAGGCCGGGGTAGTTCTTGCGTTGCTGTTCCACCTTGCTTTGCAAAATGCCAAGCCGCAATTCGTAATCGGTCGGGTGCAGATCGACCACAAGCCCACATTGCAGGCGCGATTTGACACGCTCTTCCATGTCCTTGATTTCACCCGGTGCGCGATCGCCCGAAATGATGATCTGCTTGTTCTGATCCACAAGCGCGTTGAAAGTGTGAAAGAACTCTTCCTGCGTGCTGCCTTTGCCCGCGATGAATTGCACATCATCGACCATCAGCACGTCAACGGATCGAAAGATTTCCTTGAAATCCATCATCTTGCGGTCGCGCAGGGCCTGAACGAAGCGGTACATGAATTGTTCTGCCGACAGGTAGAGCACATTCATTTCCGGCCGGCGCAGGCGCAATTCATGCGCAATGGCGTGCATCAGGTGCGTTTTACCCAAGCCCACACCGCCGTAGAGGAACAACGGATTAAAGGTGACGGGGCCGCCTTCGGCAACGCGCTTGGCGGCGGCGTGGGCCAGTTCATTCGGTTTGCCGACAATGAAGTTGTCAAAGGTGAACCGCGCATCCAGTGGCGCCGTGCTCAGCGTGCTGCGCGGTGTTTTCTCAGCCGGCGCGCGCGGGGCGGTCGCCTGTGCCGGACGCGCGGGTTTCGTGGTGGCATTCACATGCGACGGCACCGCAAAGCGCAACCGACGCACCGCCGGATCCTCCTGCCGGACCTCATGCAAAATCAGATCCGCGAAATTCTGGCTGACATAATTGCCCAGAAAATTTGTTGGCACCTCAAAAGTTGCCACACCATCCTGTGTGCTGCCGAACTCAATCGGTTCGATCCAGTTTTTGTAATTGTTCTGACCAACCGTTTTGAGCAGTCTCTGCTGTAACTGACCCCATTGTTCTTTCGTCATCTTCGACCTGCGTTCCTTAAGCTTTTCTATGCCACAGCCTTTCACCGAAAGACCGGTCCCCACACACCACTCATCGCCCAAGGCTCCGCCAAGCCCTTCCCACAAGGAAAAGGCGTCGCCCTTCGGACAATTTACAGAGAATCCCCAACCCGTCTTGGGCCCGACAGCCCACGCTCAGATCGGATCAGGTGACCCCAACCGTACTCAATTCAGACAGGGCAAATCGCTGCCGTGGCAGTACTTGCAGACTGAAGATAGCTTGGTGCTATCTTATCCAGTTCTCGCTGTTCATGATGTCGGTGCAAACGACGAAAAGCGAGGCCTGTCCCCCCATGCGACGTGAATCGCTGTACTGTGTTAGCAACTTCCAAAGTGGTCGGGCAACAGAACTTCATTGTTGACTCAGGGTATTGGGTAAAAGAATCCCTAAGGTCGCAAAAATGCCATTAATCGGCATAAAAAAAACGCCGCTGAGCGACGTTTTTATTAACCATAGTTAACAGAAAGTTAACCGAGGACCTTAACCCGTGCAGCAAGACGGGACATCTTCCGTGCGGCCGTGTTCTTGTGAAACACACCTTTTGTTACACCGCGCATGAGTTCAGGCTGCGCTGCGCGTAAAGCCGCCGTTGCTGCCTCTTTATCACCGGAGGCAATCGCCTCTTCTACTCTGCGCAGGAATGTGCGGATGCGCGAACGGCGTGCTTTGTTGATCTGAAAACGTGCTTCGTTCTGACGGGCGCGCTTCTTGGCTTGGGGCGAATTTGCCATGCGTGAAAAACCTTTCCTGGGTTTGTTGTCTCAATTCATATCGCGCGACGGCAAGCCCAGACGTGAACGGTCTGTCCACTGGTGATTCTAGCCTGAGCGGGCTGCACGCGCATGTCTGCCGCGTGCTATAGGCGGTTTGACCGGGTTTGCAAAGCCGAAAATAGACGCTGTTCAGTCCCAGTCGCGCTGGCGCAACCGCATGACCACGCGCGCCGCCGCATCCGACAACGTCAGTTCAGTGCCCGAGCGGTCGAATTGTCGGACACTGTCCAGTGTCTGCAAAAACCCGAATTCCTGCTGCATGATCTCTTCCGGGCAGGCCATCATCGTCGCTGCAGCAGGACCGAGCAGAATCGCATCACCATTCGTGACGAACCGGCCCCGTATGGAGTTGCACCCGCCGTTGCCAAAATAGCGTCCATCCTGTTCGAACCGGATGAAGACGTCACGCGCGCTTTCAAACGGCTGTGCCTGCATTTTGGTTGGTTCCCATTCGGAGCCCGGCAGCATTTCCGCCTGCGCAGCCCCGCCCAGAGCCAGCAAGGTCGCAGCCATCGCATGTTTGATAGGGTGAGCCATCGTGCTGTGTCCTTCGCTATTTCTGTAATCAGCGGTCGCGGAACTGTGCTTCGCGCTTTTCGACAAAGGCGGACATGCCCTCTTTCTGATCCTCGGTCGCAAACAGCGAGTGGAACATGCGCCGCTCAAACAGCAGACCTTCGCGCAGGGTCGTTTCATAGGCCCGGTTCACGGCTTCCTTGACGACCATGACCGACACCATGGATTTTTCCGCGATGCGCTGTGCCGCGCCATGTGCTTCATCCATCAGTTTCTTGCAGGGCACGACGCGGCTTACCAATCCGGAACGCTCTGCCTCTTCGGCGTCCATGAAGCGACCGGTCAGATTCATATCCATCGCTTTTGACTTGCCCACCAGACGGGTCAGCCGCTGCGTGCCGCCAAGGCCAGCCACCACGCCGAGGTTGATCTCGGGTTGTCCGAACTTGGCCGTCTCTGAACAAATGATGAAATCACACATCATCGCCAATTCGCACCCACCACCCAAAGCATAGCCTGAAACAGCGGCAATGATCGGCTTGCGCACGCGCATGATCTCTTCTGTCTCTGCGGTGAACAAATCACCCGAGAACACTTCGACAAAGCTCTTGTCCTTCATCATCGAGATATCAGCGCCCGCCGCGAAGGCTTTTTCTGATCCGGTCAGGATTATGCAGCGGACCTTGTCGTTATTCTGTGCAGCTGTGAGCGCATTTGCCAATTCGCTCATCAACTCATCATTCAGCGCATTGAGCGCATCGGGACGGTTCAGTGTGATCTGTGCGACGTGGTCTTCTACGTCTACGATGATCGTTTCATAAGCCATGAAGAAAGCTCTTTGTTGTTGACCTGAATGCGCAGTCTCTACCACTCCATTGGGCTGGTTCAAGCTATCTTTGGCATTGCGCGCAATAGAAAGATGAGCGTCCTGACTGCACGATTCGCTTGATTTGTCCCGTGCAACCCTCCCCCTTGCAGGGCGCGCCCTCCCGTCCGTAGACATCAAAGCTGTGCTGAAAATATCCAAGCTCGCCATCGGCTTGCTTGAAATCACGCAAGGAAGACCCCCCTGCCTCGATGGCCTCTGCGAGGACCTCGCGGATAATTGGCACAAGCGTGGCGACGCGTGCGCCAGAAATCTTGCCCGCTTTGCGTATGGGGTGAATTTTTGCGCGAAAAAGCGCCTCGCACACATAGATATTGCCCAGACCGGATACGATCCGCTGATCCAGCAGGACGGATTTCACCGGCGAATTCCTGTTTTTGAACGCCTCAATCAGATGTGATTCATGAAAGTCATTGCCCAGCGGTTCCGGCCCGAGCACCGACAGCAGCTTATGCGTATCTGCACTGGCTGTCTCCATCAGGTCCATCGCGCCAAAACGGCGCGGGTCGTTAAAGGTGATGCGCGCGTTATTGGCCATATGGAACACCACATGGTCGTGTTTTTCCGGCGCCGGATGGCTGTGGACAAACTGCCCGAGCGGATCCCCCGATACCAGCATACGGCCCGACATCCCAAGGTGAACCAGCAGGGTTTCCCCGCTATCGAGGTCCATGAGAATGTATTTCGACCGTCGCCGCAGCCTCTCCACCCGTTTGCCCGTCAGCCGCGCCGCCATATCGGCAGGAAAGGGCCAGCGCAGATCAGGGCGATTCACATCCGCCCGGGCGATCACGACGCCCTCCATCGCCGGGGTCAGGCCACGGCGCACGGTCTCGACTTCGGGGAGTTCAGGCATGTTCGGTCAGCTTTCTTGTGATGGCGGGGGCAGGCTTTGCAGCGGGATCAGGCGCGGCAGTGACTTCAAGGCACATTTTTGCAACTTCCCCTTCCCCGTTCTTGCCAAGTTTCTTCGGGCGTCCTACGCATTCGGACCGCTGTGACGAAAGGGACGCATTGTGCCCAGCCCTTCGCGCTCTATAACAAAGCTCGAAAGCCAAGGACCACAAGTGCCGATGACCGACGACAGCAACAAAACCACCCATTTTGGATTTGAAACCGTGCCTGAGGGCGAAAAGGCCGGGCGCGTGCAGGGCGTCTTTTCCTCGGTGGCCAGCAAGTATGACATCATGAATGACGTCATGTCCGTCGGCATTCATCGTTTGTGGAAAGAAGCGATGATGGATTGGCTGGCGCCGCGCGCGGGCCAAAAGCTGCTGGATGTGGCGGGGGGAACGGGTGACATTTCGTTCCGTTTTCTCAAGCGCGCCGGTTATGGCCACGCCACCGTGCTGGATCTGACCGAATCCATGCTGGTTGAGGGGCGTAAACGCGCCGAAGCCGCCGCCATGGCTGACCAACTTGATTGGGTCACGGGCGATGCCATGGCGCTGCCCTTTGCGGACAACACTTTTGACGTTTACACGATCTCCTTTGGCATTCGAAACGTCACGCGTCCGCAGGAGGCTCTGAACGAAGCCTTTCGCGTATTGCGCCCGGGCGGGCGTCTGATGGTGCTGGAATTCAGTCAACTGCCCAATCCCGCGATGCAGAAAGCCTATGATCTTTACAGTTTCAACGTGATCCCGCGCATGGGGCAGGCCATCGCGGGGGATCGCGACAGCTATCAGTATCTGGTTGAATCGATCCGCAAATTCCCGGATCAGGACACGTTCTTGAAAATGGTGCGCGATGCCGGGTTTGAGAATGCGAAATTCCGCAACCTGAGCATGGGCATCGCCTGTCTGCACTCTGGCTGGAAACTCTGAATGCGCGGACCTCACAACATCTGGCGACTGATCCGGACAGGCGCCACGCTGGAACGCACCGGCGCGATGAAGGTTGTCCTCGACGCCTTTGAAGCGCCGCGGGCCGTGCGTTTTGTCGCCCGCGCCTTGGGTATACCGTTCAAGTTTTTGGGTTACTACGGTGATCCGTCCATGCCCCCGGCCACACGTGCGCTGACGGCCCTTGGCCCGGCATACATCAAGTTCGGGCAAATCCTGTCGACCCGCCCGGACGTTGTGGGCGATGAACTTGCCGTGCAACTGCGTGTCTTGCAGGACAAGCTGCCGCCTTTTTCCGTCGCAGTGGCCAAGGCTGAAGTGTCAAAGGAACTGGGCGTTCCGGTGGATCAGGTATTTTCAGAATTCAGTGAACCGGTCGCTGCGGCGTCGATTGCGCAGGTCCACCGCGCAAGGATCGCCAGCACGGGCGAAGATGTGGCGGTCAAGGTCCTGCGCCCGGGCATTGAGCGGGCGTTCAACAAGGACGTCGATGCCTTTTATCTGGCGGCGCGCATGGTTGAACTTTTTGCTCCCGGTGCGCGACGCTTGCGCCCGATGGACGTGATCGAACATTTTGACGGGGTCGTGCAGGGGGAACTGGACCTCCGGCTGGAATCCTCTGCCGCGTCGGAATTTGCCGCGACCACCAAAGACGACGAAGGTTTCCAGCTGCCCGAAATCAAATGGGATCTGTCCGCGCGACGGGTCATGACACTTGGCTGGGCGGCGGGCGTTCCCTTGGGCGATAATGACGCGATAGATGCCGCCGGACACAACCGGGTCGAACTGGGCAATCGCGTCTTGCAGCTGTTCCTCAATCACGCGCTGCGGGACGGGTATTTCCACGGGGATATGCATCAGGGCAACCTGAAGGTCGCGCCCAATGGTGATATCGTCGCCTATGATTTCGGCATCATGGGCCATATCGACGAATACACCCGCCGGGTTTACGCCGAAATCCTGTTCGGGTTCATCCGCAGGGATTACAAGCGTGTCGCCGAAGTGCATTTCGAGGCCGGTTATGTCCCGGCAGACAAGGATGTGGATGAATTTGCCCGCGCCCTGCGCGCAGTGGGCGAGCCGATTTTTGGCATGGACGCATCGAAAATCTCAATGGGTCGTTTGCTGAATTACCTCTTTGAGGTAACAGAACGCTTTGGCATGGAAACCCGCACTGAGCTGATCCTGCTCCAGCGGACCATGGTCGTCGTCGAAGGTGTTGCGCGCTCACTGAATCCCCAGATCAACATCTGGGAAGTCGCAAGCCCGGTGGTGAGCAATTACATCTCCCAATCCATCGGACCGCGCGCGACACTCAAGGATCTGGCGAAAACCGCCCGCGTGCTGGCGCGCTTTGGCCCGCGCTTGCCCGTGATGGTCGAGAACGCCCTGATCCGCACGTCCAATCCGCAGCCCGTGCGCAGGGAAAATAGCTGGGGCAAGTGGATTGTGGGCGGGCTGATTCTCGGGGTCACGATCGGGGTATCGGGGTCCCTGACCCTGATCGCGGTTGATCTGATGTTCTTTTGAGCGCGGCGGTTAAAGTCGCTCAATCGCGAGCGCGATGCCCTGACCACCGCCGATGCACATGGTAATCAACGCCCGTTTGCCGCCGATCCGTTCCAATTCATACATCGCCTTGAGGGTGATGATCGCGCCTGTCGCTCCAACCGGATGACCCAACGCGATTGCGCCGCCGTTCGGGTTCACCTTGGCAGCACCCAGGCCCAGTTCCTGACTGACGGCCAGCGCCTGCGCGGCAAAGGCCTCGTTGCTTTCCACAACGTCAAAATCCGCGACCGACAGGCCCGTGCGCGCCAGCAGGTTCTGAACCGCGGGCACCGGGCCGATGCCCATCACTTCGGGGCGCACGCCTGCATGCGCATAGCCCAGAACGCGCGCCTTTGGTTTCAATCCGGCCTTTTGCGCAGCGTCACCCGTTGCCAACACAATCGCGGCAGCACCATCATTGATGCCGCTGGCATTGCCTGCGGTCACAGACCCGTCTTTCTGGAACACGGCGCGCAGCCCCGACAAGGCCTCAAGAGTTGTCGCCTTGGGGTGCTCATCCACCTCGAAGGCCACCATGTCCCGTTTTACCCGGACCTCAACGGGCGTGATTTGCGATTTGAAATACCCCGCCGCGATGGCATCTGCTGCCCGCTGCTGGCTTTGCAGGGCGAATGCGTCCTGTTGAGCACGGGTGATGTCATGCTCTGCCGCGACGTTTTCAGCTGTGACGCCCATATGCCCCGTTCCGAACGGACAATTCAGCGCGCCCAGCATCATATCCAGCGTCTTGACGTCCCCCATTTTTGCACCCCAACGCTGTTGCGGGATGATGAAGGGCGAACGCGACATGTTCTCGGCGCCACCCGCAAGGGCGAAATCCGCATCACCCAGCATAAGAGACTGAATGACCGAGACAATCGCCTGCGCCCCTGAGCCGCACAGACGATTGACGTTCATCGCCGGGACCGTTTCAGGCACGCCCGCCTGCATCGCGGCCACACGGCTCAGGTACATGTCCTTCGGTTCGGTGTTGATGACATGACCAAAGGCAACATGCCCGATCTGCGCCCCCTCGACGCCTGACCGTTCCAATGCCGCCTTGCTGGCCACGGTGGCGAGATCAATGGGGGACGTTGCGGCCAATGCGCCACCAAACGTGCCGATTGCCGTGCGCGCGCCGTCCAGAATTACGATCTCTTTGGTCATGATGCCCTCCGCTTGCTTGTGGCGGCCACTATGCGGGTGTCACATCGGATTGTCAGCAAGGAGTTATGCTGATGTTACGTCATTTGTTGACATCGTCCTGTATACAAGTGAATTATCCAATATGGCGGACGACAGAGACGATATCCTCGGGCAGTTGCCGGCACGGTTGAAAGACGCGCGCCGGGTGCAGGGCCTGTCACTGGATGCGGTTGCCAAGCTGTCCGGGGTGTCGAGGTCCATGGTCAGCCAGATCGAGCGCGGGGAAAGCAGCCCGACCATTTCGACCCTGTGGAATCTGACGCGGGCCCTGCAGGTGGATTTTGC
Source organism: Roseobacter denitrificans OCh 114 (assembly GCF_000014045.1). NCBI lineage: Bacteria > Pseudomonadati > Pseudomonadota > Alphaproteobacteria > Rhodobacterales > Roseobacteraceae > Roseobacter > Roseobacter denitrificans. Next base: position 197,856 of record NC_008209.1, on the reverse strand, counting down.
CGGATTACTCGACGTTGCATCGACGCAATCCAAGATCGAAACACTGCGCTCAGCTGATGTTCCAACCATCGAAAACCTCGGCAAAGGTCTGCGTATCAGGATTTTGTCGCCTCCCGAAGAGGCGGGTAATCACGAAGTATATGAATTGGTCTTCTCGCTGGACGGTGTGCTTGACAGTCAGCCGCATACCCGTGGCGCGCGTGAACATCTGACCGTGATCGAAGGGGTCGTTGATGTCACCAGTGCAGATAACACCAGCCGACTGGAGGCTGGGGATACCGCCCGCTACAGCGCTGACGTGCCGCATCAGATCAGGGCAATCGGTGCCGCACGCGCCTTTTTGGTGGTTCAGAACGCATAAATCCGTAATAACAGATTAATTCCGTAATAGTGTTATTCCCCTATTTCGGAATCACATCCGATATGGTAGACATGGCCCAAAGGAGAGTTCAGCCATGACACAAGCCTATCTGACGCATATCAGTGCCACGCTCGATCAGATTGCAAACGACGGCATGATGAAGAAAGAGCGTGCGATCACCTCGCCGCAGGCCGGGAACATCGATGTCGGGCCCAAATCGGTCATCAATCTCTGCGCGAACAACTACCTGGGGCTGGCAGATCACCCTGAGCTGATTTCTGCCGCGAGGTGCGCGATGGAACCGCGTGGGTTCGGCATGGCCTCGGTGCGCTTCATCTGTGGCACGCAGGACCTGCACCGCCAGTTGGAAGCGCGGTTGGCGCAATTCCTGCAGATGGATGATGCGATCCTTTTCGCGGCCTGTTTTGACGCGAATGGTGGCCTGTTCGAACCGCTTCTGGGGCCGGAGGATGCCGTCATATCCGACGCGCTGAACCACGCCTCGATCATTGACGGTATCCGGCTGTGCAAGGCGCGGCGCTATCGCTACGCCAATTCCGACATGCGTGATCTGGAAGGCCAGTTGCAGTTGGCGCGCGATGAGGGTGCCCGCTTTATCATGATCGCCACGGATGGTGTGTTCAGCATGGACGGGTATCTCGCAAAACTGTCCGACATCAAGGCATTGGCCGATAAATACGACGCGCTGCTGATGGTTGACGATTGTCACGCGACCGGGTTCATGGGTCCTCAGGGGCGTGGCACGCCGGCGCATGCCGGTGTGTCGGCGGACATCCTGACCGGCACGCTGGGCAAGGCATTGGGCGGGGCCATCGGGGGTTACATCGCCGGGCCGCAACCGATTGTTGATCTGTTAAGGCAGCGCGCGCGGCCTTACCTGTTTTCCAATTCCTTGCCGCCATCAATTGTTGCGGCGGGTCTCAAAGCACTTGATCTGGTCGAGGCCGGGGATGATCTGCGCGCGCAGTTGTTTGAAAATACGGCATACTGGCGCAACGGCCTTGAGGCGCTGAATTTCGATCTTTTGCCCGGCGCGCATCCGATTGTTCCGATCATGCTGGGCGAAGCGCAATTGGCGCAGGATATGGCGGCGCAGCTTTTTGATGAGGGCGTGTTCGTTTCGGGTTTTTTCTATCCGGTTGTGCCGCGCGGGCAGGCCCGGATCAGAACGCAGATGAATGCCGCGTTGAGCAAAGATGATCTGGACAAGGCGCTGGAGGCATTCGCCGTGGTTGGACGCAGGCTTGGAGTGATAAAATGAGCAACGAAATGAAGGCCTTGGCGAAACTGCATGCCCGTGAAGGGATCTGGATGACCCAAGCGCCGGTCCCGGAAATCGGACCCGACGACGTGCTGATCAAGATCAACAAGACCGGGATCTGCGGCACCGACATTCACATCTGGAACTGGGACGAATGGGCGGCGGGCACCGTTCCTGTTCCCATGATCACAGGGCATGAGTTTGCCGGTGAAATCGTTGAAGTCGGCCGCAATGTGACCGACCTGTCTATCGGACAACGATGCTCCGGTGAGGGGCATCTGATCGGCAAGACCTCGCGCCAAAGTCGGGCGGGGAAGTTCCACCTCGATCCGGCGACACGGGGCATTGGCGTGAATGAGCAGGGTGCCTTTGCACAATTCCTCAAGTTGCCCGCGTTTAACGTCGTGCCGCTGCCGGATGATATTTCCGATGACATCGGCGCGATCCTCGACCCGTTGGGCAACGCTGTGCATACCGCCCTGAGTTTCGATCTGATTGGCGAGGATGTGCTGGTCACGGGCGCAGGCCCGATCGGGATCATGGCAGCCGCGGTGGCCCGTCATGCCGGCGCGCGCCATGTCGTGATTACGGATGTGAATGCCGACCGGCTTGCGCTGGCCTCTCGGGTGGCGGACGTGGTGCCGGTCAATGTGGCGCAAGACGATCTGAAACAGACCATCGCGGACCTTGGCATGAAACAGGGGTTTGACGTGGGGTTGGAGATGTCGGGCAACCAGCAGGCGCTGGATCAGATGGTTGATGCCATGACCATGGGCGGGCGGATTGCCATGCTCGGTATTCCACCCGGAAAGTCCCCGGTCGATTGGAGCCAGATCGTTTTCAAAGCCATCACCATCAAGGGTGTCTACGGGCGCGAGATTTTCGAGACATGGTACAAGATGATCGCCATGCTTCAAAATGGGCTGGATGTGTCGCAGGTGATCACCCACCGCTTTGCCGCGGACGAGTATGAGGCCGGATTTGCAGCGATGAAATCGGGCAAGTCAGGCAAGGTTGTGCTGGACTGGACGACCGCTTGACCCGCAAACCAATGGGCAAGGCAAAGGCATCAAAGCGCCCCTGCCTCACCCTGAAACGCGCAATTTATGCGACGTCAAAAATCAGCGGTTTCACCTGCGTGAACATGCCCGTTTTTTCCAGCTTTTTGATGACCGGCGCCGGCACCTGATCATCCACATAGAGCAACGCAATGGCTTCGCCCTTTGCTTCGGCACGCCCCAGCGTAAAGTTCGCAATGTTCACGCCGTTTTCGCCCATGGTCTGGCCCAGCGTGCCGATGATACCCGGCACGTCCTCGTTGGTGGTATAGAGCATATGCGCACCGACTTCGGCGTCAATCTGAATGCCCTTGATCTGGATAAACCGGGGCTTGCCGTCCGAAAACACGGTGCCTGCGATGGAACGCTCGCGCTTGTCGGTAACGACCGTCACCTTGATGTATCCATCAAATACGCCGGACTTGCTTTGGTTCGTGGTCGAGATCGTGATGCCGCGTTCCTGTGCGATGACGGGGGCCGACACCATGTTCACATCCGGGTTCGCCTTTTTCATGATGCCCGCAATCACACCGCAATTCAGCGCGGAGAGGTTCATTTCGGCCACGGACCCGTCATAGAGGATGTTGATCGCCTTGATCGGCTCATCCGTCATCTGACCGATAAACGCGCCCAGATGCCCGGACAGTTTGAGCCAAGGGCCCATCACCTTGGCCTCTTCGGCGGTGACGGATGGCATGTTGAGCGCGTTGCTCACCGCGCCGGTCAGCAGATAGTCGGACATTTGTTCGGCCACCTGAAGGGCGACGTTTTCCTGTGCCTCGCTGGTCGCCGCGCCCAGATGCGGGGTGCAGACGACATTGGGCAGATTGAACAACGGGTTTTCCGTCGCCGGTTCCTGCGAGAACACGTCAAAGGCGGCCCCTGCCACATGGCCCGATTTGAGGGCTGCGGCCAGCGCCTCTTCATCCACCAGACCGCCGCGCGCGCAGTTGATGATCCGCACACCGGGTCTCATCTTCGCTATCGCTTCAGCGCTCAGGATATTCGCCGTCTGGTCGGTGAATGGCACATGCAGGGTGATGAAATCCGCGCGTGCCAAAAGCGCGTCAAGTTCAACCTTTTCTACGCCCATCTTCTTGGCTTTTTCCTCGCCCAGAAACGGATCGTAGGCGACAACCTTCATCTTGAGGCCCTTTGCGCGGTCGCAGACGATGCCACCGATGTTCCCGGCCCCGATCACGCCAAGTGTCTTGCCCGTCAATTCAACGCCCATGAATTTCGACTTTTCCCATTTGCCCGCGTGGGTCGAAGCGGAGGCCTCGGGAATCTGGCGCGCCACCGCGAACATCATCGCAATGGCGTGTTCGGCCGTCGTGATCATGTTGCCGAAGGGCGTGTTCATCACGATGATGCCTTTCTTGGAGGCTGCATCCTTGTCGATGTTGTCGGTGCCGATCCCGGCACGCCCGATCACCTTGAGGTTGGTTGCCGCGGCGATGATCTTCGCGGTCGCCTTGGTCGCAGAGCGGATGGCGAGGCCGTCGTAATCGCCGATGATCTCGGCCAGCTTGTCCTTGTCTTTTCCAACATCCGGTTGGAAATCCACGTCAATGCCCCGGTCCTTGAAGATCTGAACAGCGGCGGGTGACAGTTTGTCGGAAATAAGTACTTTGGGAGCCATCTTGTTGGTCCTTTTTTGAAGTCTGGAATGGTGTTGCGCGCGTTACGCGTTGATTTCGGCTTCGAAGGCCCACGCGAGCCAAGGCAGCATTGCGGTGATGTCCGAGGTCTCGACCGTGCCACCGCACCAGATACGCAGCCCGGCAGGCGCTTCGCGATAGGCCCCGATATCAAGCGCCACGTTTTCATCCGCCAGACGCTTTGCCACGGCTTTCGCGAATGCTGCGCCATCCGTGATACGAGCGTCGGTAAACCTCAGGCAAACGGAAGTGTTCGACCGTGTCGCCGGGTCTTTGGCCAGAAAATCGATCCAGTCATGGGCCGCGACGAAGTCAGCGATTGCGCCTGCATTGGCGTCCGCCCGCGCGATCAGACCTTGCAGACCGCCGACCGACTTGGCCCAGTCCAAGGCTTGCAGATAATCCTCGACGCATAGCATGGAGGGCGTATTGATCGTGGCACCGGTAAAAATACCTTCGATCAGTTTGCCGCCTTTGGTGAGGCGAAAAATCTTGGGCAAGGGCCAGGGCGGTGTATAGCTTTCCAACCGCTCGACAGCGCGCGGGCTCAGGATCAGCATGCCATGTGCCGCCTCGCCTCCGAGCACCTTTTGCCAGCTGAATGTGGTCACATCGAGCTTGTCCCACGGCAAATCCATCGCGAATGCGGCCGAGGTGGCATCGCACAGGGTCAGCCCGGCGCGGTCCGCCGGAATCGCATCACCCGACGGCATGCGCACGCCAGAGGTCGTTCCATTCCACGTAAAGCAAACGTCGTGATCGTAGTTCAACGCGGCCATATCCACGATGTCGCCATAGTCTGCCGTGTGAACCGTGTGGGCAATCTTGAGTTGCTTGACCACATCCGTGACCCAGCCCGCGCCAAAGCTTTCCCAGGCAACCATTTCGGCATGGCGTTCCCCCAGAAGCGACCACATGGCCATTTCGTAAGCGCCGGTGTCTGACGCCGGGACGATGCCGATGCGATAGTCGTCGGGCACGCCGAGGACTTCGCGGGTCGTCTCAATCGCCTTGAGCAGCTTCGCTTTGCCCTCAGATGCACGGTGCGACCTGCCGAGCGGTGCATCCGCCAGCTTTTTCAGATCAAATGTCGGTGGTTTGGCGCAAGGGCCTGAAGAAAAACGCGGATTCGCCGGAACGGCGACAGGTTTAGGGGCCGGCCGTGTTGCCGGTTGTTGTATAGCCATTGATGCTATCCTTCCAGATAATCGCCCTTCGTTGGGGAAGGGTGTCCCACTTGCGTGAATAGTTGACGCAGCGCAGCGGCACAACAGCATACCTGACGGATAATCGTGTAAAACTGCGCTTTAGGCTGCACGCCTGTTTACCATCGGAAACAAGGTATCCCGGGATGTGCCTGCTTACCGTGGGGCGCAAAACCAAGAAATGCGCGCATTGAACGTGGCGCATGTTGATGGGACGTTTGAAAAATAACGCGCTGCGTGGTTGCGTTGCAGGGGCGCACCTGTGTACTTCGGCGCGGACTTCGACCCGATGGGATGGCACGCGTATGTTTTCAATCACCCTTATCGCAAAACCCGGAACGCTGGCGCCGGCTTTGGCTGATTCCCTGCGAAACGCCTGGGGTGGTGGCGATGTTGTGTGGCTGTCCCCGGGTGGGGCGGCAGAGTTTCAGGTTGCGCAAAAGCCGGAGAACCTGTGGGAGGTCTGGGCTGAGATGCAGGGCCTCGGGGTTGATCTGGTCGCACAGCCTGCGGCAGGGCGGCGCAAGAAGATGCTGCTGGCGGACATGGACAGCACCATGATTGAACAGGAATGTATCGACGAACTTGCTGACGAGGCAGGCGTCGGAGAGCATGTCAAAGGGATCACCGCGCGCGCCATGAATGGCGAACTGGATTTCGATGCAGCCTTGCGGGAACGCGTCGGGCTTCTCAAAGGTCTGCCGGTTGCAACCATTGAGCATGTGCTATCATCGCGCATCACCCTGATGCCGGGCGGTCCAGTGCTACTGGCTACGATGAAAGCCAATGGCGCGCATGCCGCGCTGGTGTCCGGTGGATTCACCGCGTTCACGCAAGCCATCGCCAGCAAGCTTGGCTTTGACGAAAACCGTGCCAATACATTGCTGGCCAAGGACGGCATTCTTACTGGTGAGGTCGGCACGCCAATCCTGGGTCAGCAAGCCAAAGTCGACGCCCTGCACGACATCACGCAGCGCCTGAGCCTTGCGCCAACTGACGTGCTGGCCGTTGGGGATGGCGCGAACGATCTGGGAATGCTGAAAGCTGCGGGCACCGGTGTCGCGCTCCATGCCAAACCGAGCGTTGCCGCCCAGTGCGATATCCGCATCAATCACGGGGACCTGACCGCGTTGCTGTACCTGCAAGGCTACGCGGAGCAGGATTTTGTGCACCCCGCGTAATGGCCCGTTACAGCAGCGCGGGCGCGGCGCGCATATGGCCTGTGGTGACTCCCCTGCGGTTCAGAATGGGGGCATTCACATATTTCATCGTCGCGGGGTGATCCGGTGCCAGAACGCCCAGTTTGACCAAAATCGCCGCAATCGCGCATTCGGACGCGCGCGTCGTTCCATCGGTGATCTTCAGCGCGATGCCGATCTTCTGTTCGGGGATTATCACATTGAAGAACCCTTCGGCCCCGGTTTTTATGGCAACTTTACCGTCGGTCGCCCGCATCAGGTCCGTACAGGCACGGTTTTCACCCGCCACCAGTTCAGGATGCAGCCGCATCGCCTGATGCAGGCGTGCCTCGGCGCTGTCTTCTGGACTGGCCGCAAACCGGGCCATCGCACGGGCCATTCCATGCAGGCTGCTCGCAAAATTCGGGGCCGAACATCCATCAATGCCAAAGCCGGGCGATGTTTCTGACGTGAGCCTCTCAAACGCCTCCAACACGGCTTTTTGCACCGGATGATCCGTGTCGATGTACCCGCTGTCACCACCGAGGTGTTTGGACAGGGTCAAAAAGCCGGCATGCTTGCCCGAACAATTGTTGTGACGCTGGCACGGTTTCTCACCCGCGATCAGCATCTGGTCATGCGTCACCGGATCATACGGCATATGCGCCCCACAGCGCAGCGCATCATCTGTCAGATCAAGGGTCTCCAGCCATGCCTGAACACGCTGCGTATGCATGGGTGCCCCGCCATGCGATGCACAGGCCAGTGCGAGATGTTGCGGGGTCAGGCCCATGGCATCTGCGGCACCGGAGTCGATCAACGGCAGTGCCTGTATCATTTTGGAGGAACTGCGCGACAACACCACCTGATCCGGGTTGCCCCACGCCTCGATGATCCCACCTGCTGCGTCACAGATCACGGCATGGCCCGTGTGCATGCTCTCCAGAAACGGACCGCGCCAGATTTCGACCATTGGGACCGGTTGAGACATTTTTTTCCTCACGTTTTAGCGAATTTTTGCCAATCAGGCTTTCGCCTCCTGCATAATTTGGGCTACTGTCTGTTTCATCGAGAAACAAGGTCGTCTGTCGGAAAGAGTGGTATAAAATAGCCACCACAGCAGGCTGGTAAATTGAGGTTATGACAGCTGGAGGCTGTAAAAGCATGCGAATTTCGAAGAGTTTCCTCGGGTTGGTCGGTGCATTGTCACTCGTGGGGTCATTAGCCGCCGCGCAAGAGGTCAGCAACAACCGCGTCGCTGCCAAGACCGACTGGAGCGTCTTTGTCGAAGACAATCCGAAAGAATGCTGGAGCGTTTCTGTCCCGACAGAAACGGTGAACACCCGTGACGGGCGCGTTGTGGCGGCCAACCGGGGCGAGATACTGCTGATGGTCTTTTTCCGACCCTCCGCCAACGCGAATGGTCAGGTGGCCTTTACCGGCGGATATCCGTTCCGGGATGGCAGTCAGGTCTCGGTGGAGATTGGCGGCACGGAATATTCCCTGTTTACCGATGGCGACTGGGCGTGGCCTGCGACCGCTGCGGATGATGCCAAGCTGGTCGCCGCGATGAAGCGTGGGGCGGATGCGGTTGTGACTGGCATCTCCAGCCGGGGAACGACCACCAAGGATACGTTTTCCCTTCTCGGGTTTACTGCCGCAACCGAAGACGCGGAAAAACGCTGCGCGGGTTGATCCCGGTCCGGACGTGGCGCAAGGCCCGGCCCGGCGGGCGGTGCTTTTTCTTTTGATCTGATCCAAAAACCCTATATAGAGCGGCATTCAGCCAATTGAGAGTCGTTCCCATGCCCGCCAACGCGCCTATCACGCAAGATGTCCACACCATTCCGCGCAAATTGCCCGATGGCCCCGTCAATCTGGTGGGTCTGACCCGTGCAGCCATGCGCGATGCGTTGATTGCCGAGGGCACGCCCGAAAAACAGGCCAAGATGCGGGTGGGGCAGATCTGGCAATGGATCTATCAATGGGGCGTGCGCGACTTTGATCTGATGACCAACCTGTCCAAGGCCTATCGCGCGCAGCTCAAGGAAAAATTCGTCGTTGAAGTCCCGGAGGTCGTCACCCGTCAGGTCAGTGAGGATGGCACGCGCAAATACCTTGTGCGCATCGCCGGCGGGCACGAGGTGGAGGTCGTCTATATCCCCGACGAGGGGCGCGGGACGCTATGCGTTTCCAGTCAGGTGGGGTGCACGCTGACCTGTTCGTTCTGTCACACAGGCACGCAAAAGCTGGTGCGCAACCTCACCGCTGCCGAAATCATCGGTCAGGTGATGGTTGCACGCGACGATCTGGGTGAGTGGCCCGAAATCGGGGCGCCCAAGGACGAGACGCGGCTGCTCAGCAACATCGTCCTGATGGGCATGGGGGAGCCGCTTTATAATTTTGAAAACGTCCGTGACGCGATGAAAATCGCCATGGACCCTGAGGGGATACAATTGTCCCGACGCCGCATCACCTTGTCCACATCCGGTGTCGTGCCGGAAATCGCGCGCACCGCTGTTGAAATCGGCTGCCAGCTCGCCGTGAGCTTTCACGCAACCACCGATGACGTGCGTGACACGTTGGTCCCGATCAACAAACGCTGGAACATAGAGGTGCTGTTGGAGGCTTTGCGGGCCTATCCCAAAGTGTCCAATTCAGAACGGATCACCTTTGAATACGTGATGCTGCACGGCGTTAATGACAGCGACGAAGACGCCCGCCGCCTCGTCAAACTGATTGACGGCATTCCCGCCAAGATCAATCTGATCCCTTTCAACGAATGGCCCGGCGCGCCCTACAAACGCTCGTCCAACAATCGCATCCGCGCCTTTGCCGATATCATCTACAAGGCCGGGTACGCATCGCCCATCCGAACGCCGCGCGGTGAAGACATCATGGCGGCCTGCGGGCAGTTGAAATCTGCAACCGAACGCGCGCGCAAGTCCCGCAAACAGATCGCGGCAGAGACGGGTCTGGCGGGCGCATAATGCGCCGTCGCGACCTGCTTGTCGGGGGCGGTATCGTCGCCGTTGCCGTTGCGATTCCCCCGATACTGCGACGTATCCCGACCGATTTCGAATTCGAACCGCTGCCCGGATTTGCCGGGTTTCGCCGGATCACCGGGGGCAGTGTTTCCGCGGCCAGCAACCCGTTTCTCGGGCTTGAGCCGCCAGACCCATCAACACCAGCGCCGCAACGGGCGGGATCGCCCTGCGTGGCGCTTTTCGGGCCAGAGGGTTGGCAGACGGGAGTCGTGCCAATTGCGATCTTCAGCGATTTCAATTGTCCCTATTGCAAGGTCCTTGAAAACCGCCTGATGGAGCGCAGGGATGCGGGCGCGCCTGTCCGGCTGATCTGGCATGAAATGCCGCTGTTGGGGGCGGCGTCACGGCGCAGTGCGCAGGCCGTTCTGGCGGCACGGTTTTTCGACGCAGAAGAGGCCGCGCGCGCCTATCTATCACAGCGGTTCCTGCGTCCCGGTCCTGTGGCGCTTCGTGCTATGGCGCATGAATTGGGCTTGCCGCCGGACGCTTTCGCGCAAGAGGTATCAGGACCGCGCGTCGCGCAGGCCTTGGCCACCAGCTTGGATCTGGGTCGACGGCTCGGCATACCGGGCACACCTGGCACGGTGATCGGGCGGACACTGGTGATCGGCGCCACCAATGACGCGGACCTCACCAAGCTGATCGAGATCGAAAGCGCACAGCCCCAGATGGTGTGCGCCTGAAGCGTCACGCGAAAACCCTGAGTCATGCAAGCGCTGCCTTAGTTTTACTATTTCAACGCGTTACGTGATACTTGATGCATCAGGTACCGCTATTAACGACCAGGCATGGCCTCGCGGGTCGGCATGTCCTGCCAGCGGTCAATTATTTCCATCGCTTCCGCAGCACTTTCCACAAAGCTGAATAACTCAAGGTCCTCGGCGGAAATCGTGCCCGCATCGGCCAGCGCATCCCAGTTGATGATACTGTCCCAGAACTTGCGACCAAATAGCAGAACCGGGACGGGCTGCATGCGTCCGGTCTGTATCAATGTGAGTGCTTCAAACAGTTCATCCAACGTGCCAAAGCCGCCGGGAAAGACGCAGATCGCGCTTGCCCGCATCAGGAAATGCATTTTGCGGATGGCGAAGTAGTGGAAATTAAAGCAGAGTTCAGGCGTCACGTAGGAATTGGGCGCCTGTTCGTGCGGCAGGACAATGTTCAGTCCGATGGACCGCCCGCCTGCGTCCAATGCGCCGCGGTTGCCCGCCTCCATCACGCCGGGGCCGCCCCCGGTCACGATCACATTTTCCTTGCCCTCGGCTTCCATGCTCTTGAGGGTCATCAGCCGCGCAAACTCCCGCGCTTCGTCGTAGAAATGCGACAGATCAGCCAGTGTTCTAGTCGCAGCGCTATCCTTGTTCGACGGGCTCGGGATGCGGGCGCCGCCAAACAGGACGATGGTGCTGTTGATGCCAAGTGCATCCAGATGCATCTGAGGTTTCAGCAGTTCCAGTTGCAGCCGGACCGGGCGTAACTCCTCGCGGCACAGAAAGTCATCATCCGCAAAGGCGAGCCGATACTCCGGTGCGCGGGTCTGCGGTGTGTCCGGGACCTCGCGAATGGCTTTTCGGTCGGCAGAGGCGTGGCGCAAAGGGTGGCGTCGGTTCATGGATAGTCCTCTTTGATCAATCGCTTTGCGTGCAGGGGCGCATGATGTGCGCCGATATGCAACGGCCTTTCCTACCTAACCCGAGGTTGTTCAACTTTCGTGAACGCATTGCACGGGCGCTGCGTGGCTAGTATAGGCGCGTGGAACACTGTCACCTGAGGGGAGAATCCGATGTCTAATGCTGAGCTGGAAACCGCGATCGAGGCCGCATGGGAGGCGCGCGACAGCATTTCGCCCGCAACCAAAGGGGCCGAGCGCGATGCAATCGAAGCCACGCTTGCGGCACTTGACGGCGGCGGTTTGCGCGTGGCCGAGCGTCAGGCGGATGGCAATTGGCATGTGAACCAATGGGCCAAGAAAGCCGTCTTGCTGGGATTCCGGATCAAGGACATGGAAATGCAATCCGGTGGCGCGCAAGGCGGCGGCTGGTGGGACAAGGTGGACAGCAAATTCGCCGGTTGGGGCGAGGCCGACTGGAAAGACGCCGGCTTCCGCGCCGTGCCGAACTGTGTCGTGCGCAAATCGGCCTATATCGCGCCGGGCGTTGTCCTGATGCCGTCCTTTGTGAACCTTGGTGCCTACGTGGACGAAGGCACGATGGTTGACACATGGGCAACCGTCGGTTCCTGCGCGCAAATTGGCAAGAACGTGCACCTGTCGGGTGGCGTCGGCATTGGTGGTGTGCTTGAACCGATGCAGGCAGGCCCGACGATCATCGAAGACAACTGTTTCATCGGTGCGCGTTCCGAAGTTGTCGAAGGCTGCATCGTGCGCGAAGGCTCTGTTCTGGGGATGGGTGTTTTCATCGGCAAATCCACAAAGATCGTCGACCGTGAAACCGGCGAGTTCACCTATGGCGAAGTGCCTGCAGGATCTGTGGTTGTGGCCGGGTCCATGCCATCGAAAAACGGCGTGAACCTCTATTGTGCCGTCATCGTCAAAAAGGTCGATGCGCAGACGCGGTCCAAAACATCCATCAATGAGTTGCTGCGCGACTGATGTTTACGCCGTGTTATTGATTGGGGCGGTTTCGCCCCAATTATTCCAGCGTGTTGTCCAGATTCCGATACAATCCTGCCCGGATGGCCGTATAGTCCGATGCCATGAGGAAAATCGCAGCACCAAAAAACTTCACGATGCTTCAGGTCCTGTCTGACCTGCAAAGCGCTGCCGTGGCGGGGTGTTCCGAACTGGCTTTGCAGCTTAGCCCGCGCCTGCGCGAAGACCTCAAGCGTGTGGTCTTCGACCAGGAATGCAAGATGACCGCAGCGGATGTCGAAGCGCTGCATGCCGAACTGATGATGGTTGCGTCGATGCCTAACCAGAACCACCCGGCTTTCATGACGGCAACGATCATCCTGCTGGCGGATCGCCTGAACTACGGCGCCGGAGAGGATGATCTCTTCTGGAACTGGAGCGCCTTTCGCGACCGGTTCCGCGAGGCGCCCTCCCCGGTGCGTGCGGCGTTGATGAATGGGTTTCGCCGGGCGGATATGCTGGGCCTTGTTGCGCTGGATCAGCGCCCCAAAGGCACGGACCTGCGCACCTATGAGGAAACAGACCTGACGCGGCTGTTGAAAATCATCGCCCGGTCCATGACGGAGGATATGCGCGATGCCGTCTGCACACTGGCACCCGAGGAATTACGCGACGTGCACCGCAAGGCGCTGGACAACTGTTTGAAAAGCAGCTGCATTCTGTCGGAATTCGGCGGCTGGTTCCCCTCCGAGGTGGTCGAACAGGTGTCACTTGATCCGGTGCATCCCTCCTATGCGGCAGCTACTGCCCTCATGATCCTTGATGCGATTGCCACGCGTGATGCCAGTGGCAAGATGGCGGCCCGTTATGAGGAGCAGGCGGATGACTATATCTTGCTGCCCACTGATGTGCGCGTCCCCCTGATGGCCGGTTTGCGGCATCTGCACGAGATGGAAGAGGATTGGGAACCCTATGCCGATTGGCCCGTAGAACAGCGCCTTGATAAAGCCATTGTGATGCCCTTTGCCAAGCCCTAACTAGGGAACATGACAAAGGAAAAGAAACCCTCGCGCCAGCAGGTCTATACGCTTGTCGTCCAGATTGGCCGCAAGGAAGGCGACGGGCTGCCGAAAAAAGCGACCGGCGCGGCCCTTGTGATCTATGCCAGTGGGATCGACGAAGCGGAAGCCGTGCGCGAAACCGTGGCCATTCTGAAACAGGCGGACACGGCCCCACTGGATGTGACAGGGTACGGCACCCTGCAGGAACGCCTGGCCGAAGGCCATGAAATCAGCGATGAGGAACGCATGCTGATGCAACGCGCACTTGATGAAAACGCCGTCATTGTCGCGCAGATGGAGCCGTTTTACGGGACGTTTCAATCTGAGGAGGCGCAGTGATCTGCCGCCCTTGCAGCTTTCGCCCGCACCTGTAGAAATGGGCCTTTGTTAGATACGAGAATATGCCATGCCCGCTGTTGATCCTGTTCGTCTGACCGCTGATCTGGTCCGTTGCGCATCCGTGACGCCTGCCGATGAGGGCGCGCTCGATATCCTCCACGACGTGCTCAGCGACGCGGGGTTTGACTGCGCATGGGCCGATCGCGGTGGCATTCGCAACCTCTTCGCGCGCTGGGGCCGCAAGGGGCACCCAAAGACCTTTGGCTTTAACGGGCATACGGATGTTGTACCAATCGGGAATGCCGATGATTGGTCCATGCCCCCGTTTGGCGCTGAGGTCAAAGATGGCATCATGTATGGGCGTGGCACCACGGATATGAAATCAGGCGTTGCGGCTTTTGCCGCCGCTGCGGTGGATTTCGTGCGCGACACGCCCCCCGATGGGGCGATTGTGCTGGCCATCACCGGGGATGAAGAAGGCGATGCAACAGATGGCACGACCGCGCTGCTGGCCTATATGGCGGCGCAGGGCGAACAGATGAGCGCCTGTTTGGTCGGCGAGCCCACGTGCCCGGATCGCATGGGCGAGATGATCAAGATAGGCCGCCGTGGATCAATGACCGCATGGATCACATTCATCGGCAAGCAGGGGCACGCTGCCTACCCGCACCGCGCATGTAACCCGCTGCCCGCACTTATGCGCCTGATGGATCGGCTGGCCAGCCATAAGCTCGATGAGGGCACCGAGTTTTTTGACCCCTCGACGCTTGCGATTGTCACGGTGGATACCGGGAACCCGGCCACGAACGTCATTCCCGCCAGTTGCTCCGGCACGGTGAACATCCGGTTCAATGACGCTCATAGCGGTGCATCCCTGACCGAGTGGATCAAGACAGAACTGTCCAGGATCGAAGGTGAATTCGGGGTTCAGATCGACCTGCGGATCAAGATTTCGGGGGAGAGCTTCCTGACCCCGCCCGGCCCCCTGTCCGCGCTCGTCAGCAAGGCCGTCAAGGCGCAAACCGGGATCGAACCGGTGCTCAGCACCACGGGGGGCACATCGGATGCGCGCTTTGTCAAAGATCACTGCCCTGTGGTTGAATTCGGTCTGGTCGGTCAATCCATGCATCAGGTCGATGAGCACGTCAAAACCGATCACATCGTCGAGCTGAAAGCGATCTATTCGAGAATTCTCACCGACTATTTTGCATGAGACGTACCCTTGCGATCATGCTCAAGGAGCCGCGCCCGGGGCGGGTCAAGACCCGCTTGGGCCACGAGATCGGCATGACGAACGCAGCCTGGTGGTTTCGCCATCAGGCAACCGCGCTGATCCGACGGCTGCAGGACCCACGCTGGGATGTCGTTCTGATGGTCTCCCCCGATGGCGAAGGGCTAAAGAGCCGCGTCTGGCCTCGTGGCCTGCGCCGCATCCCGCAAGGTCATGGCGATCTGGGCATCCGCATGAAGCGCGCGTTGCGGGGGCAAATACCCGGTCCGGTCTGTGTCATCGGTGCCGACATTCCGGGGATAGAGCGGCGTCACATTGCGCGGGCGTTCAAAGCGCTTGGCCATGCAGATGCAGTTCTGGGGCCTGCCTATGATGGCGGCTACTGGTTGATCGGTTTGAAGAATGCGCGCCCTGCACGGCGGCAATTGTTTCAATCGGTGCGCTGGTCAACGGAATTTGCGCTGGCCGATACGGTGCGCTCGCTTGGTGATTTTTCAGTGGCTTATGTGGATAAACTACAGGATGTGGACACAACCGCTGATTTGCGCATGACGGCACGGGGGCAGCGTGCTACCTGACAGGCATGAGCAGCCTGCCCACAAAAAACGACATCCTTGAATGGATTGAGCAAAACCCGACCCTGACCGCCAAGCGCGACATCGCCAAGGCGTTCGGCATCAAGGGGGCCGCACGGATTGATCTCAAGCGCGTGCTCAAGGAACTGGAAGCCGATGGCCACCTTGAAAAGCGCAACCGCAGCTATCAGGACCCCGAACGCCTGCCGCCGGTCAGCGTCTTGCTGGTCACGGGGCCGGATGACGACGGTGATCTTTACGCCAAACCCATGGAATGGCACGGCACCGGGCAGGAACCCGTCGTTCTGCTGATACCGCGTGCGTCCGACCCGGCGATGGGGGCAGGAGATCGTATCCTCGCGCGCCTGACGCTGGTCAAGAACGATACGCATCACTACGAGGCGCGCCTGATCCGCCGCATCGGCACGAACCCGCGTCGTGTTGTCGGCGTGTTCCGCCAGACGGCGGAGGGTGGGCGAATCCAGCCGATCGACAAGGGTTCAGACAAGGAATGGCAGGTTGCCAGCGGCGCGACACATGGCGCCAAGGACGGCGAGTTGGTCGAGGCAGAACAAGCCGGACCCAAAGCCCGCTTGGGATTGCCACGCGCGCGGGTCGTTGAACGCCTGGGCGATCCATCCGCGCCCAAGGCGGTATCGCTGATTGCGATCCACCAGCACGGTATCCCCGACAGCTTTCCCGATGATGTGATCGCAGCGGCAGATGCCGCAAAACCCGTTGGTCCTGAAGGTCGCAAGGATTTGCGTGACCTGCCGTTGATCACCATCGACCCGTCGGATGCGCGGGATCATGATGATGCCTGTTTCGCGCGTGCAGATCACGACCCGAAAAACGAGGGCGGGCATGTGGTCTGGGTCGCGATTGCGGATGTTGCAGCCTATGTGACGCCGGGCAGCGCGCTGGATCGCGAGGCGCGCAAGCGGGGCAATTCCACCTATTTCCCGGACCGCGTGGTGCCGATGTTGCCGGACCGGTTGTCCGGTGATCTGTGTTCCCTGCACGAAGGGGTGCCACGGGCCTGCATCGCGGTTGAAATGGTCCTTGATGCTGACGGAAACAAACTGCGCCACCGCTTTTACCGCGCCTTGATGCAATCGCCTGCCTCCCTGCATTACGAAGAGGTCCAAGCCGCCATCGACGGCACAGCGAATGACCGCACACAGCCCCTGTTGGAGCTTGTTTTGAAACCGCTTTACGCCGCTTACGCTGCCCTTGTGTCGGCGCGTGCCCGGCGTCAACCGCTTGAGCTGGATTTGCCAGAGCGGCGCATCGAATTGGCGGAGGATGGCACCGTCACCTCCGTCAGCTTCAAAGAGCGGCTGGATGCCCACCGCCTGATCGAAGAATTCATGGTGCTGGCGAATGTCGCCGCCGCCGAGACGTTAATCGAAAAGAAATCCCCGCTGCTGTTTCGCGTTCATGAAGAACCAAGCCCCGAAAAACTGGATGCGTTGCGCGAAACGGCCCGCGCCAGCGGCTATAATCTGGCCAAGGGTCAGGTGCTCAAGACGGCGCATCTGAACCGGTTGTTAAACGAGGCTGCGGGGACTGAGGAGGCTGAGTTGATCAACATCTCCACCCTGCGGTCGATGACGCAGGCCTATTATGGGCCGATCAATCTGGGCCATTTCGGTCTGGCCTTGCCGCGCTATGCGCATTTCACGTCGCCCATTCGGCGCTATGCCGATCTGATCGTGCACCGCGCTCTGATTTCTGCCCATGGGTGGGGCAAGGACGGGTTGCGGCCCGAAGACGCAGACGGGCTTGACGACACGGGCACGCATATTTCGGATACCGAGCGCCGTTCGATGGTTGCGGAACGCGACACGACCGACCGCTATCTTGCCTCCTACCTGAGCGAACGTGTTGGCAGCGAGTTTACCGGGCGGGTCAGTGGCATCGCGCGCTTTGGCATCTTTGTTAAGCTGGACGAGACGGGGGCGGATGGCTTGGTGCCGATGCGCTCCATCGGCAACGAGTATTTTCATTTCGACGCGGAAACTATGACCCTGATGGGCGCAGACAGCGGGCAGATCATTGGACTTGGACAGCGCGCCACCGTCCGTCTGGCAGAGGCGGCACCCATCACCGGCGGCATCGCGCTTGAACTGCTGGAGCTTGAGGGCGCGAAACTGGCGCGAGGCCGCAGATCACCCGCCGGGCGCACGCCGCGCAAGCGCGGTGTCAAAGCCAAGCGTAAGGCGGATAAGATCAAACGCAAGGTGAAACGCAGCCGCCGTTAGCCGCAGCTTTCATCGACCCGTGCGATATAGGCCATCAAGACCTCATTCCCTTCGATCATCCGGCCCATCAGCGTTACTCCCGGCGATGCGGTTGCGGCCGCCAACATAGGCGCGACCGAGGCATCGGCGGCCGTTGGCTGGTCCCCAAACAGGAAATGACTGTGCCGTAAGCGCATGGTGATCGCATCAATATCAGGCTCTATTCTCGCCAAACGTTCCTCCTGGCTGAGCCGACCGAGACCTTGGCTGTGCAGCCCGCTCAGGGTTTTTCTGCGCACACCGGCGGCGATGACATGGCGCAGGCCGGGCGGAACCTGAGAAAAATAGACATCGCGCACCTTGGGCCAAATGGCATCATCGGCCCATCGGTCGAGCACCAGATGAAAATACAAATGTTCCTCGGACATGCGAATGAACGCACGGGCATTGGCCTTGTCGAGGTCCGATAACCCTTTGTTGAAATCCGCACCTTCGCTTTCAAGGTATGTCTGAATACGGTCGCTGTCTGCAATCAGCCGCTCCCCTGCGCGGATGGCAGGCAGTTTTCCGTAGGGCATCTTGCGCGGGTCCAGCATATCCTCACGCTCCCACTTCTGGCCGGACATGTTCAAGAGATAGGCAGCTTTTACACAGAAGGGGCTCGCCGCAAAGAGCCCGAACGCCGGTGGAAAGGTCAGTAGTTTGATCATCATTCAATCCTGCGTGACGCGCGATGCTCAGCGCATGTTAGACAACACATCTGTACGGTTGCAACAAGCGCTGCGTAGAACGGCCAATCGCTTTCACCGTCGGCGACAGGCCGCGATAGAGACACAGAGTTCTTTTTCCGAAAGCAAAGTCGCGCTACACTGTCACTAATAATAAAAATCGTAGCAGGATGTTTTCATGAAACGCATGATCTTTTGGTCGGGTATGCTTGGCTTGGTGTTGGGGGTAAATGGTGCCTATGCCCAGACCTCCGGGCAGTCCTTGCGGCCCGTGGTGCGCCCGGCCGTTGCGCCGCCGGTGAACCTTGTCGATGTTGCCGCGTCAGGCACGGCGATTGAGCGGGCGATTCGACCCAAACTGAGGACGGATGCCATCAAGGGCGAGGCCGAAATGGCACTTGCGCTGGCCACTTCCGCCGCCGAGTTTGACGCCTGGGTGGCGGGGTTCAAGGACCGTGCGGCGCGACAGGGGATCAGATCGGCAACGTTGGAATCTGCCTTTCAAGGTGTGCGTTTTGACAGCGATGTGATCCGGCGGGACAGAAACCAGTCCGAATTCACCAAGACGATCTGGCAGTATCTTGCGAGTGCGGCCTCGGATCGGCGCATCGCGAATGGCAAGGCGGCACTGGCCAAACACCGCACAACGCTGGAGGCGATCGAGCGGCGCTACGGCGTTGAAAAGGAAGTCGTCGTCGCGGTCTGGGGGCTGGAAAGCGGCTATGGTGCCTATCGCGGCTCAAATGATGTGATCCGCTCTCTGGCGACTCTGGCCTATGAAGGACGGCGCGGCGCGTTTTTCGAAGAACAATTGATCGCGGCACTGAAAATCCTGCAAAACGGAGACACGGCCCCGCGCAATATGACCGGCAGCTGGGCCGGGGCCATGGGACATACGCAGTTTATTCCCACGTCTTACCTTGCCTATGCCGTTGATTTCACGGGCGATGGGCGGCGCGACATCTGGTCGGAGGATCCTACTGACGCGCTGGCCTCTACGGCGGCCTATCTGAAAAACGCAGGTTGGAAAACCGGCCAGCCCTGGGGCGTTGAGGTACAACTGCCGCAAGGGTTTGACTATGCGCAGGCCAACCGGATCACCAGAAAGACACCCGGTGCTTGGGCGCGCTTGGGTGTCAGAGACATGAGTGGTCGCAAAGTGGCCAATCACGGGCGTGCGGCCATCCTGCTGCCCGCTGGCGCAGAGGGTGCGGCCTTCATGATCTTCGATAATTTTGCCGCCATCGAACGGTATAACGCGGCGGATGCCTATGTCATCGGAGTGGGCCATCTGAGCGACCGTATCAAAGGCGGCGGCCCGATCCGGTCAAGCTGGCCCACGGACGAACGGGCGCTGACCTTTGCGGAGCGTAAGGAAATACAGCAGCGGCTGACCCATGCCGGATTCAATACCCAAGGGGTCGATGGCCGCATCGGGCCCAAAACAACGGATGCGATCCGTGCTTTTCAACGCAACCGGGGTCTGGTGGCGGATGGCTATGCCTCCTCCGCCTTGTTGCAAAAACTGCGATGATCTGTGCCGCGTGACCGACCCCCCTTGCGCTGATCCGGCAGCAAGGGGGGCGCGTCAACGCTTTTGTGCAAAACCGGTGACGTGGTTCATGTCACGTGGGGCTCATCCCGCGCAGACGCTCGGAGCGGCGGCGCAGCAGTTCCACCACCGTCAGCAGCGCAATTGACACCAGCACAAGGATCGTCGCCACGGCGAGAATCGTCGGGCTGATCTGTTCGCGCAGACCTGTGAACATCTGCCAGGGCAGCGTTTTCTGACCGGCTGAACCGACAAAGAGCACCACGACCACTTCGTCAAAGGACGTGATAAAGGCGAACAACCCCCCCGATATGACACCGGGCAGAATAAGCGGCATCTGCACCCGAAAGAATGTGGTGACCGGGTTTGCGCCCATATTGGCCGCCGCACGGGTGAGCGAGTTGTCAAAGCCCACCAGCGTTGCCGTCACCGTGATGATGACAAAGGGGATACCCAAGGCCGCATGCGCGAGCACAACGCCCATATAGGTGCCCTGCAGGCCGATGCGGCTGTAGAAGAAATACATGCCCGCAGCGGAGATGATGAGCGGTACGATCATCGGTGAGATCAGGATGGCCATGATGGCGCGGCGGAACGGAACATGCGGTTGGCTAAGGCCGATGGCCGCCAGCGTGCCAAAGGTCACCGAGAGCAGCGTCGCCGCCGGGGCGATCTTGATGGAATTGGCCAAGGCACCCTGCCAGTCCGAATTGGTAAAGAAATCCTCGTAATGTTTCAGCGAATAGCCCGCCGGATCAAAACGCAGCATCTCAGGGGTGAAGGTAAAGAAGTTCTCCGCGTTGAAACTCAGCGGCATGACCACAAGGATCGGCGTGATGAGAAACACAAGGATCGCACCGCAGATCACGCGGAAGGTATAGTGCCACAGGACCTGCCCGGGCGTGAGGTAGGGCACGAGATGCTGACGATAGCGCGACTCGTAGAGCCAGAAGCTCAGCCAGGCGAAAAACCATCCGAATCCTGCCCCGATCAGTCCCGCCGGAATACCGCCCATCAGAAAACCGGCGATGCCCAGCAGAATGACAAGGCCCCAGAGACCGAGCCGTTCGTCCTTGATCACCTTGGTCAAGACAAAGGCGACCGCCCCCATCAGCGCCGCGCCAATGATCAGGCCAAGCAGTGAACTGCCCTGTGCTGTGCCGACAAAAAGGCCTGCAAAGGCGCCGAACGCAGCGACAACAGGGACATAAAAGGACGGCTCCGTCCGGGATACAGGTGTCAGAGCTACCATGTGTCAGCCTCCCAATTTCACGTTGTCGATGCCAACAATTCTATCATATGCCCAGTAGAGCGCCAGAACGACCGCCAGCAGGATGGCCCCGAGTGCGGCGGCAAGGCCCCAGTTGAGCGAGCTGGAAATGTGATAGGCGATCCGGTTGGAAATGAACGTACCCGTGGTGCCCCCGACGATTTCAGGCGTGATGTAATAGCCGATGGACAGGATGAACACGAGGATCGACCCCGCGCCGATCCCCGGCACGGATTGCGGGAAATAGACCCGCCAGAAGGCTGTCCAGTTCGTGGCCCCCAATGACTTGGCGGCGCGCAGATAACTCGGCGGGATCGTCTTCATCACCGAATAGAGCGGCAGGATCATGAACGGCAGCAGGATATGCGTCATCGCGATGATCGTGCCGGTCTGGTTGTTTATCAGCGCAAGGCGACTGTCATCGGCCACAATCCCAAGCCAGACAAGGGTATCATTCACGACGCCCTGTTGCTGCAACATGACCTTCCATGCGGATGTGCGCACCAAGAGCGATGTCCAGAAGGGCAACAACACGAGGATCATCAACAGGTTCGCCGTGCGCGCGGGCAGGTTGGCCAGGATCCACGCCACGGGATAGCCGAGCAGAATGCAGCTTCCGGTGATCACCAGAGACATGAACAATGTGCGCATGAACAACATGATGTGCAGCTGTTCGTTTTCCGGGCGCATTTCCGGGCCGTCCGGCGATTTCTTCATATCAACCGCGTTGAGGAAATAGCCGGAGGTGAAGTCGGGGGTATAAGTCTGGATGGTCTGCCAGACGTCGATGTCGTGCCAATCCTCGTCAACCTCATAAAAGGCGGCGGTATAATCGACCGTCTCAAACGTCGCTGCGGCTTCAGCGGCGGCCAGAAGC
The DNA here is from genome assembly GCF_000014045.1 of Roseobacter denitrificans OCh 114. Taxonomy (NCBI): domain Bacteria; kingdom Pseudomonadati; phylum Pseudomonadota; class Alphaproteobacteria; order Rhodobacterales; family Roseobacteraceae; genus Roseobacter; species Roseobacter denitrificans. The sequence continues at coordinate 175,598 of NC_008209.1, read as the reverse complement.
TCAGCACTGCCCGCACCGGAGATGCCCGACAGGTCCGCGCCGCCTGCCATATCCTCATAGAGCGCCGCATAAACAACCGCCCAGGGGTCTTCGGTGGTGAGGCGTTCTTCTTCCTCGATCTGAACGAATGTTGCGAATTCCTCATAGATGGCAGTCGTTTCCGGCAAGGCGGCGGCGATGTCGTCGCGCACCTCGAAGACCGGCTGCGCCTGTCCGCTATCCTCATTCCAGCCGTTCATCGCGGTGAGCCACGAAGCCGAGCCCATCAACTGGCTCCAGTTTTCGCCCTCTTTCCAGAAGTCGTTGAGGTCTTCGAACTGGTCCTGATAGACCTCCGCCATGTCATCGACGCTGCGGCCTGATTTGCGAAACAGGGATGACACACCCGTCAATTCATAGTTGAGCCGGGACCCCAGCCGCGTATGCGCTTTACGCTCCGCCGCGATAAAGACGTCCTTGAACAGCGCGTTGAACGTTTCCTGCGACGGGATTTCACCGCTATCCGCATCCCATGTCGCCAGCTCGGTCGTGGTGCGGGGCAATGTGTCGGATACAATCTGGTTTTCGACAGAGCGGAACAGCATGTCCGCAATCGGCGCGATGAACGTGACCAGCACGAACAGCAACAGCGGCGCAATCAGCAAGAGCGCGCGCATCTTTTGGCGGCGCAACGCACGGTTCAGGCTTGCCTTGAGCGGACGGCCGTCCGCGGCAAGCATCGGGCCGGAGTGTTCAGCGGTATCGGTCATGGCTCAAACGCCCTCCACAACGAGTATGGATCCGTCGGCGTTTGCCTGTCGGATTTTCATGTTTTCCTGATAGTCGGGGTCATTGTAGAACGCGAGCGCGTCCTCATAAGACGGAAATTCGATAATGACCTGGCGGTCATGGCTGTCACCCTCAAGGATTTGCGACCGACCGCCGCGCGCCAGAAACTTGCCGCCGTGGCGTGGAACGATTTCATCATTGCGCAGACTGTAGGGTTTATATGCGTCTGCATCCCTCAAGCTGATGTTGCCGATGATGTATCCCTTGGGCATTTTCCGTCCCCTTTTATTCTTGTGGGAAGGGCGGATGCACCGCCCTTCCTGATCTCAGTCACGCAGAGGCGCTTATTGTGCCAGCCACGCCTGGAACTTCGCGTCGATATCGTCGCGATAGTCAGCCCAGAACTCGTAGTTGTAGAGGAACGTGTTCTTGGCGTTTTCCGGATCGGTTGGCATGTGTGGTGCCATTTCGATGCCCAATTCGGCATGTGTGCTGACCAATGGTGCAGAAGACGCACGTGCAGGGCCGTAGCTAATCCACTTGGACTGGTCTGCCAAACGCTGCGTGTCGGTTGCGAAATATACATAGTCAAGCGCACGGGCCAGACGGTCTTCAGGCAGACCTGCGGGGATGATCCAGCCGTCCAGATCGAACACCTGAGCGTCCCAGAGCATACCAACTGGCTGTTTCTGCTCCTCGATGACCGAGAACAGACGACCGTTATAGGTCGAACCCATGACGATTTCGCCATCCGCCAGAAGCTGTGGCGTGTCGGCACCGGCGGACCACCAGATCACGTCGTCTTTGATCGTTGCCAGCTTATCAAGCGCCTGCTGCTGACCTTCGTCCGTTTCCAGCACGTCGTAGACGTCGTCTTTTGCAACACCGTCACACAGCAGCGCCCATTCCATGTTGTTGATCGGGCGCTTTTCCAGCGCGCGCTTGCCGGGATAACCCTCAGTGTCAAACAATGCGCAGATGGACGTGGGCGGTGTGTCACCGACCATATCCGTGCGGTAGCCGACGGTGGTGGAGTAGACGATCTGCGGGATGAAGCAGTCACCCACCAGCAGGTCGCCGAAATCCTCGGAAGCCGGCGTGCCATCCGGTGCCGGCGCCAGCATTTCGTCTGCGTCAATTTCCATCGCCAGACCTTCGTCACACAGACGCAGTGCGTCCGCGGCAACCACATCCACCACATCCCATGTGATGTTGCCCGCTTCGTTCATCGCGCGCAGCTTTGACACCGCTTCGGCCGAGCTTTCATCGTTGATGATGGTGACCCCGGTCTTTTCCATGTAGGGGTTGTGATACGCTTGCTGTTGCGAGTTGGAATAGGCGCCGCCCCAGCTTACGATTGTCATTTCGTTCGCCATTTCGACTTCCGCAAATGCCGATCCCGCAGCCAATGTCAGCGCGGTTGAGGCCAAAAGCAATTTGGTCAGTTTCATTCGTCGTCTCCCAATTTATCTACCCGTTTCGAATGTGAGGCGCGTGTCAACGGGCTTATACACCGCCTCTTTGAGATCGTGACCCGAACGGGCACGATATGTCGCGCACCAAGAACCTGTCAGGCGTCCAAGGCGCGGCAATCTTCCGGCAGCCAACCGATTTCGATGGACTGGCCGGGTTTCAGGCGGTCAACGTCCGGTGCGTTGCGGGTCTTGATCACGAATTCATCAATGCCCGCTACCCTCAGGCGCGTCCGGAAAATGTCGCCCATATAGATGAACTCCAGCACTTCGGCATGCAGCGTATGCGCATCGGGGCTCAGGCGGTCCTTGTTGTATTCGACCCGTTCAGGCCGGATGGAAACGCGGGTTCGCTCGCCAACCGCCGATACGTTGATCGGCTTGGCATCGATCAGACCACCATCGTCCAGTTGTATCAGGCAATGATCGCCCTTGATTTCCTTGACCACACCTTCAAGCGTGTTGTTCTCGCCGATGAACTGCGCCACGAAGCTGTTTTCGGGCTCTTCATAGAGCTTGTCCGGCGGGGCGAGTTGCTGAATGCGCCCATCGTCAAACACCGCAACACGGTCCGACATCGTCAAGGCTTCGGTCTGGTCGTGCGTGACATAGACGACCGTGATCCCCAGAGCGTGGGCAAGGTTGGTAATCTCAAACTGCAGCGTTTCGCGCAGCTGTTTGTCCAGCGCACCCAGGGGTTCGTCCATCAAAACCAGTTCCGGCTCGAACACAAGCGCCCGGGCCAGGGCAATCCGCTGCTGCTGACCCCCGGACAATTGTGCGGGACGGCGCCCGGCGAAATCGCCCATCTGCACCATGTCGAGCGCGCGTTTCACTTTCGCCTCGCGGTCCGATTTGCCCATCTTGCGCACTTCCAGCGGGAAGGACAGGTTCTCCGCCACCGTCATATGCGGGAACAACGCGTAATTCTGGAACACCATCCCGATCCCGCGCTTGTGCGGCGGAATGTTGTTGATCGACACCCCGTCAAGGCGGATATCCCCATGCGTCGCGGTTTCAAAGCCGGCCAGCATCATAAGGCATGTTGTCTTGCCGGAACCCGATGGCCCCAGCATCGTGAGAAACTCACCTTTCGGCATGAACAGGTTCAGATCTTTTACGACCAGATTTTCACCGTCATAGCTTTTCTGCACGCGGTCGAATTCGACGAACGAGTCGTTTGAGCTTTTTTCAGCCAAGGTTTGGCTCCCCATTGTTCTTGTGGCGGTTAACCGCGCTTGTTGACTCAATGTAAAACTACTGTGGCACCTGAGTGCAAGCAGTTAAGTGCGTATCACGCCAAATTGCTCTCCAACGTTTGATTTTGACGTAAAATCAGGAGATGCGCGGCAAACGGCCCGCATGACGTGGATCATGCAGGCTGTCGGATTATCCGCACGGGATACATATTAGGCGGCTTGCTATTTCTATGTAATATCAAGTTGCTGATGTCAGGAAGCGGCTTTCAGAAGCCCTTCGGATTTGATTTCGGAATAGGCTTCATCAAGCGCTTTGCCTGCGCGCTCAACCAGCGTGTCGATATCGTTCTGCTGGATGATCAGCGGGGGAGATACCACCATTCGGTCGCCAACATGGCGCATGACGAGGTTATTCGCGAAAGCTCTCTCGCGGCAGATCGTGCCAATCGTGCCGCGCTCTGATGCGAACTTTGCCCGACTCTCCTTATGAGGGGTCAGCGCCAGGGAGGCCATCAGGCCCTTGCAACTCACGTCACCGACCAGCGGATGATCGGCAAGCGTTTCAAGCCCCGCCTTCAGCGCAGGGGCCGCCACGGTGCGTACATGTTCGACGATGTTTTCTTCCTGCAGGATGCGCAGGTTTTCCAACGCAACGGCTGCGGCGACAGGGTGCCCGGAATATGTATAGCCATGATTGAATTCGGTTTGCCCGATCACTTCGGCCACCTCGTCACAGACGATCGACCCGCCGATGGGTTGATAGCCTGACGACAGACCCTTCGCGACGGTCATGATGTGCGGTTTAATGCCCATCACCTCAGAGCCGAACCACGCACCTAGGCGCCCAAATCCACAGATGACTTCGTCGGCGATCAGCAGGATTTCATATTCATCGCAGATGCGCTGGATTTCAGGCCAATAAGTCTCAGGTGGCACGATCACGCCGCCCGCGCCCTGCACAGGCTCTGCGATAAAGGCGGCGACGTTATCTTCGCCCAACTCGTTAATCTTGGCTTCAAGCTCTTTGGCCCGCGCGACGCCGAATTCCTCGGGCGTCATATCGCCCCCCTCGGACCACCAGTCGGGCTGGTTGATGTGATGAATGCCGGCAATGGGCATGCCGCCCTGCTCGTGCATGTAGGTCATACCACCGAGGCTGCCCGATCCGACGGACGATCCGTGGTAGGCGTTTTTGCGGCTGATGATGTGGGATTTCTGCGGCTTGCCCTTTTGCGCCCAGTACGTGCGCACGAGACGGATGTTCGTGTCGTTTGCCTCCGACCCGGAGCTGGCAAAGAAGATGTTGTTCATCCCCGCCGGCGCAAGCTTGGTGACCTCTTGCGCAAGGGCAATTGCGGGGACATGCGTCGTCATGAAGAACGTGTTGTAATAAGGCAGCTCTTTCATCTGCCGCGCGGCTACCTCTGCGAGTTCCGGGCGGCCATAGCCGATGTTGACACACCACAGACCCGCCATGCCATCCAGAATGCGGTTGCCGTCGCTGTCCGTCAGATACACACCGTCAGCGCGCGTTATGACCCGCGCGCCCTTTGTGGCCAACACCTCGTTGGATGTGAAAGGGTGCATGTGATGTGCTGCATCCAACGCCTGCAACTCGGCAGTTGGCATATGATTCGAGATAGCGGACATAGGGCACCTGCCTTTGTTGAAATGTACAATAGGGTTTCGATTTCAGAATATGATCAAATTACGAGGAGTCAATCGAATCAATCCGGTTTCATTGTCGCATCAAGAGCTTCCCGGATTTGAATGATGCCCTGATGGACGTCCTCAGCCATCGCTTCACGGACGCATCTGGCGTCTTTGCTGTCCAATGCGGCAAGCAGATCTGCGTGTTTATCAGGCAGGTTCATGGTGCCATGCCGACCACACACAACCCGTAAGGAAGGTCCGAACCGCAACCACAGTCGATCCACTGTGGCGGTCATGATGGGGGCCTGTGCCGCTTGGTACAGGATCGCATGAAAGTGGTAATTATGCGTCAGATACCCTTTGATATCGCCCTGCGAGATGGCTGAATTCAGCGCGTCGTCATGGGCATGAAGCATCTCTTTCGCAGCATCCGTAATTTTCGAAACAGCGCGGAAAGCCAGTTCTGGTTCCAGCGTTTTTCGCATGAATTCAAGCTCTTCAAGGCATGTGTGCGTGATAACCGGCACGCTCACACGTCGATTGCCAGTCATGTTCAACGCCCCGTCAGAAGTCAGCCTGCGTATGGCCTCACGCACTGGTGTCATACCCGCCTTGAGTGTATCAGCCAGCCCCTGGATGGTCACCGGCTGCCCCGGCGCCATGTCACCAAAAAGGATCTGGTCGCGGATATCCTCATAAACGGATTGATGCGCCGGGAGTTTTACGTATTCCATAAGACGTCCTTTTGCCTTTTTTTCAAGCAGCGCCAGCGCAACTGTGTCTTCCTTTGTTTGTGCAAAACATGCATCGCTTGCACAAGCTCATCTCGCATGAAAGCATAATGTATCTTGCCGAGTTGGGCAAAACTTGATCAAATTATGTGTAATCGGGAAAAACCCGGCCGCATCAAAGGGAGAATGCAATGAACAAGCTAATGATCACCAGCGCCGTGGTCGCGCTGTGTGCCACGACAGTGCTTGCCGATGAAGTACGCGTTTACAACTGGTCCGATTACATCGACGAATCGCTTCTTGAAAAGTTTGAAGAAGAAACCGGCATCAATCTGATCTACGACGTGTTTGACAGCAACGAAGTCCTTGAGACCAAGATGCTGGCCGGCGGTTCCGGCTACGACGTGGTTGTACCGACCGGCACCTTCCTGCAGCGGCAGATCTCGGCGGGCGCGTTTCAGAAACTCGACCAGTCCAAGCTGCCCAACCTGGAAAACATGTGGGATGTGGTGAAAGCGCGGACCGAACAATATGACCCCGGCAACGCGTATTCGATCAATTACATGTGGGGCACCACGGGCATTGGCGCCAACATCAACAAGGTTCAGGAAATTCTGGGCGCGGACGCACCGGTTGCCTCACTCAGCCTGATTTTTGACCCCGCCAGCATGGAAAAACTGTCGGAATGCGGCGTTCACTTCCTTGATGCACCGACTGAAATGATCCCGGCGGCTCTGAAGTACATCGGCGAAGACCCCGACAGCCATGACCCGGACGTCATCGCCAAGGCCGAGGCTGTGTTAGCGGCGATCCGCCCCTACGTTCAAAAGTTCCACAGTTCCGAATACATCAACGCGCTGGCAAACGGTGACATCTGCGTCGCGTTCGGCTGGTCCGGTGATATCCTGCAATCGCGTGACCGCGCGGCCGAAGCGGACAACGGTGTTGAAATCGTCTACAATGCCCCGACCGAAGGGGCGCTGATGTGGTTTGACCAGATGGCCATTCCAACGGATGCGCCGAACCCTGAAGGCGCGCATGCCTTCCTGAACTTCATCATGGATGCGGAGAATATCGCGGCGGCGTCAAACTATGTGTATTACGCGAACGGCAACGCAGCCTCCAAGCCGTTTCTGGTTGATGATGTCATCAACGATACCGCAGTCTACCCAGATGAAGCGACCCTGGAAAACCTGTTCACAGTCACGCCCTACCCGGCAAAAGTGCAGCGGGTCGTCACGCGGATGTGGACCAGAGTTAAATCCGGAACCTGATCATCTAACCCTAAAAGGCGGCGCAATTGTGCCGCCTTTTCAATCTGCCTGACCCTTGGGGCCCAAGTAAGGACAAGCCGTGAACCAAGCCGTTTTTGAACCTTGGAGCGATCCAACGCAGAAACCATTGATCCGGTTCAAATCGGTGACAAAGCAGTTCGGCAGCTTTACGGCGATTGACGATCTGACGCTCGATATTTTTGAGAAAGAATTCTTTGCCCTTCTGGGGCCGTCGGGCTGCGGCAAGACGACGATGATGCGCATGTTGGCCGGCTTCGAAACGCCGACATCCGGCGTGATCGAACTGGCCGGGGCGGACATTGCACCCCTGCCGCCCAACAAACGCGCCGTGAACATGATGTTCCAGTCCTATGCGCTTTTTCCGCACCTCAGTGTGTATGAAAACATCGCCTTTGGCCTGCGCCGTGACAAGGTATCGGGTGATGCGCTGGATGCACGTGTTTCGGAGATGCTCAAACTGACACGGCTGGAGAAATTCGCAAGACGCAAGCCACATCAGATTTCAGGCGGGCAGCGTCAACGCGTGGCCCTTGCGCGCAGCCTTGCCAAGGCCCCCAAGCTGCTTTTGCTGGACGAACCGCTTGGGGCGCTGGACGCCAAATTGCGTCAGGCGACGCAGTTTGAACTGATGGACATACAGGAAAAAACCGGCACGACTTTTGTCATCGTCACGCATGACCAGGAAGAGGCCATGACCGTCGCCAGCCGCGTCGCGGTGATGGATGAAGGGCGCATCATGCAGGTTGAGACGCCAGAGCGGATATATGAAGCGCCCAACAGCCTCTATGTGGCTGATTTCATTGGGGAGGTGAACATCATCTCCGGAACGGCGCGCGCCATAGGGGACGAACAGTTTCACATCGACTGGGCAGAGGGGAACGCCCCTTTCCTCGCCACCTCAAGCAGACCTTTTTCCGAGGGGCAACCCTGCCACCTTGCGCTGCGCCCGGAGAAAGTCGGCATTCACGCGGAGCGGCCAGAGGCTGCAGAAAACGCGGTGCAGGGCAAAATTCTGGACATCGCATACCTCGGTAACTTGTCCACCTACCACGTGGCATTGCCGGGTGGGCAAATCATCAAGGCGCAGACGGCAAACACCCGGCGCGTCTCGCGGCGCAGCTACACCTGGGAAGACACGGTGTGGCTCAGCTGGACGTCGACTGCCGGCGTACTCCTGCCGGAATGAGACACGCACCCGGCATACCACGGGGAGGTTCCTAATCATGCAGCGCCTTTTTCTAATCGCCATCCCCTACGCGTGGTTGTTTGCGCTGTTTCTTGTGCCTTTCGGTATCGTCTTCAAAATTTCTCTTTCGGACATTGCTCTCGCGATCCCGCCTTATACGCCGACACTCAAAGACGGATTCTCGGCGTTCATCGCAGGGTTGGATTTTGAGAACTTCGCATTCCTCGCGTCGGATGATCTGTATTGGAAAGCGTACCTCAGCTCGCTCCAGATCGCGGTTCTGTCGACTTTCATGACGCTGTGCGTGGGCTATCCAATCGCCTATGGCATGGCGCGCGCGCCCGCGGAGTGGCGCGCGACGTTGATGATGCTGGTCATTCTGCCTTTCTGGACATCCTTTCTGATTCGCGTTTACGCTTGGATGGGTATCCTCAGCCAGGAGGGGTTTCTTAATCAATTCCTGCTCTGGACGGGGATGATCGGTCAGCCCCTGACAATCCTGAACACCAACACGGCAGTGTATATCGGCATCGTCTACACCTACCTGCCGTTCATGATCCTGCCGATCTACGCGGCGCTGGATCGGTTGGATGGCTCGCTGATCGAGGCTGCGGAGGACCTTGGCTGCTCACGTCTTCAGGCGTTTTGGCTGGTCACGATCCCGCTGTCGAAAAACGGCATCATCGCCGGCAGTTTCCTCGTGTTCATCCCCGCCTTGGGTGAATTTGTCATCCCGTCCTTGCTTGGCGGGTCAGGCACCCTGATGATCGGCAAGGTTCTTTGGGAAGAGTTCTTTAACAACCGCGACTGGCCGGTGGCCAGCGCTGTCGCCATCGTTTTGCTGTTGATCCTGATCATTCCAATCGTTCTGTTTCAGCGCAATCAACAGCGACAGGCGGAGGAAGAGTCATGAACAGGCTCAGTTGGTTCAATGTCACGTCGCTGACGCTGGGGTTTGCGTTTTTGTATCTGCCGATGCTGATCCTCATCATATTCTCATTCAACGAGAGCAAACTGGTCACGGTATGGGCCGGGTTTTCGACGAAATGGTACGGCGAGTTGCTTCAGAACGAGGCTTTTCTGGATGCGGCATGGGTCACGATAAAGGTCGCGGTCCTCTCCTCAACCCTGGCCACAATTCTGGGCACAATGGCGGCCTATGTGCTGGTGCGGGGCGGGCGGTTCCTGGGCCGGACGCTGTTTTCGGGGATGATCTATGCGCCGCTTGTCATGCCCGAAGTGATCACCGGGTTGTCGCTCTTGCTGCTGTTCATTGGCATCGGTCTGGACCGCGGCGTTCTGACGATTGTGTTGGCGCATACTACCTTTTCAATGTGCTTTGTCTCGGTCGTGGTCTCGTCGCGGCTGCTGACTTTTGACCGTTCACTGGAAGAAGCCGCGCTGGATCTGGGCTGTTCACCCTTTGACGCCTTCCGTCTTGTGACGCTGCCGATTATTGCCCCCGCCGTCATTTCAGGATGGTTGCTGGCCTTCACGCTCAGCCTTGATGACCTCGTCATTGCGTCCTTCACCGCCGGGCCGTCCGCAACAACCCTTCCGATCAAGATTTTTTCTGCGGTGCGCCTTGGCGTATCCCCTGAAATCAACGCGCTTTCGACAATCATGATTGCGATCGTCACGGTTGGCGTCGTGGTGGCATCGTTGGTTTCAAAACGCAATATGGTCCGCCAGCAGAATGATGAACGCGCCGCCGCCGCCCAAACGTGATGCAACGAATTCTTAGTGCATATGCCTATGGCGCAGGGCCACGTGCGGGATGCTGGTGGGACGAAACCTGTGATCTGCCAAAGCTCAATGCGCTGCAGGGTGACCTGAGCGTTGATGTCGCGATCATCGGCGGCGGGTTTACTGGTCTGTCCGCGGCGCTGCATTTGGCGACGCAAGGTGTCAAAGTTACCCTGCTGGAGGCGCAGGATATCGGATGGGGTGCCTCTGGTCGTAATGGTGGGTTTTGTTGTCTGGGTGGCGGCATCGCCGGTGATGACGCGCTTGACTCCAGATATGGCCGCGATGCGCGGTTGGGGTTTCGAAACGCCGAAAAGGCGGCAGTCCTTTTTGTGGAGGAGACGATCAACCGTCTGGGCCTTGATGTTGATCGCCACTCCAAAGGCGAAACCGAATTCGCGTGTCGCCCCAAGGATATGGCAGGGCTTGCCAAAATGGCAAAGCGGACGCACGAAAACTATGGGGTTGAAGCAACAGTTATTGATCAATCAGACCTCGCCGGCTTGGGTATGACCGGCGGTCCGGCGTTTTTCGGGGCTTTGTCGATACCTATTGGATTCGGGCTGAACCCGCGCAAGTTGCTTGCTGGCTTTGCTTTGGCGGCTATCGATGCTGGTGCAGATCTTTTTGCCGCCTCGCCAGTTCTGGGGGTTGCCCGCAATGGCCATGGCCACGCGTTGAAATGCCCGCAAGGCGTCGTGAACGCGCAACAGGTAATCGTCGCAACCAATGGGTACTCATCCGAAGACATACCAATCTGGTTGGCGAGCCGCTTCATGCCGGTACAATCGACCGTTCTCGTAACGCGGCCTTTGAGTAACGCCGAACTTGATGCTCAAGGCTGGACGACGGAGCAGATGGGGTATGATTCGCAGAACCTGCTGCATTACTTCCGTTTGATGCCAGACCGGCGTTTTTTGTTTGGCATGCGTGGTGCTATACGTTCAGGTCCACGTGCCGAAATGAAAGCGCGACAAAGAACCCAAGCGGACTTTCGCAAGATGTTCCCGGCTTGGTCCACCGTTGAAATTTCGAATATGTGGTCCGGAATGGTAAGTCTGGCGAGAAAAAAGCTGCCGTTCGTCGGGGAAATACCTGCTTCAAACGGTATCTGGACGGCCATGTGCTATCATGGAAACGGCGTTGCGATGGGCAGTTACGCTGGCAAGCTGGTCGCGGACATGGTGCTTGGGCGCGCGACTGGCGAATGCCCCGAAGTAATGACCAAGCCGCTGACCAAATTCCCATTGGGGCGTGTTCGTCGCATGCTACTGCCCCCGGTCTATGGCCAGCTGATGCTGCAGGACCGCTTTTAAGTGCTGCTTTGCAAGGACGCTTCGCGCAGCGCTGATACATCCGCAGCAGAAACAGGTGATCCGCCATTCAGTATGAATACGGTATCAGAGCCTTCGCGTCGCGCTTCGGTAATTCGGCTGTATGTCTCGGCAGGGGACGTCCCGATCGTTTGACCGACTGCGCGACTTTCGACCACAAAGCTGTAGTTTCCAATTGGCAAGGCCGCGCCATTATCATCCAAACCGAGCCATTCGATCGGATCGGTACCGGGTGTGACCTGTTGCCTTTGCACTTCGGAACCGTCCGGTCCATAGGCAATCAGATAAGCTTCATCGGCACCGGCTTCAGATTTTGGCAGCACTGTAATCGGCGAGCCGTCAAAGGCCACAGGCGCGGTTGTGCGCGCTTCCATGCCGATCCATGCAGCCATCTGGCCGATACTGTTTGAGCCGAGTTGAGCGCCCAATTCGGTAAGCAGATCATTTGACAACACTTGCTGTTCCACCATCGAGAACTGCGCCAATTGGGCCGCATATTCGGAGGAATCGATAGGCTCCAGAGGGTCCTGAAACCGTGCCTGTGCCGTCAGCATTTTCAAAAAAGTTTCAAAATCAGAAGACAAAGCAGCGCTGTTTGATGCCTGTGCCGTCCCGAGTTGTCTTGTCGGCTGTGTTGCCTGAGCGTTCAAAATATCCATGTCTTATCCTTAAAGTCGAATGTCCACGCCAGTCTGCGCATTCAGGGTTGTGTCGTTGGACTCGGCGGTCTCCTCCGCTTGCAACAACTCTAGCTGTGTGGCTGCCGCACCGTTTCGCTCGTCCGAAGTTTCAGCAAAACCCTGCTGTGTTTCTCCTTCGGAGAATGCAAAATTTATGTCGTTGTACCCGATCGCCTGAAACTCACGGACGAGTTGATCAATGTTGCGACGCATCAAATCCAGTGTTTCCGGACGTTCGGTGACAATGGTTACAGTGATTCCAGCCTCGGCCGCGGAAATGTTCATGCGAACACGACCCAGTTCTTTTGGATTCAGCGAAATTTCAACGGGCCGGTCTGGCAGTTTTTGTAAGGCTTCTGCCATTTGCCGCGCAATCGCCGTGGGCGTTTCTGCACGCGCTAAAAGCTGGTTCAGCGGCGTTGTCGAAGTAGAAGACGCGCTGCGGGTTTCAGCTGCACTCAGCGCTTCGATACTCAGTGCGCTTGTTGAATCCAACGCCATTTTTTCCTTGCCGATGTCGATCTTGGAAAGGGCTGTCAGCGGCATCAATTTTGCGGTTTGCGCAGGACTGGAGACCATCGGAGGCGCTGGTTGCGCTTGAGAATCAGAACGCAGCGATACTGCGCGCGCTGCCAATTCGTCACTGAGTTTCAACGACTTGAGTTTCTCCGATGGTTGCTCGCCGGAGATCGGAGCACTCACCAAAGCGGTTGCTGTATTCGCTTGTTTCAACACCGATGTGCGTGGCGGTTGTGGGTCCACTACCGCGCTTTTTTCAGCATTTCCTGCCATGCCCGGCGAAGCCGACAGCGCCGCGTTTTCAGCAGCCTTGGCCGTCACAAAAGCCTCTGCGGCCGAGGTTGCTGAAACCGCTGTCTTTGTCACGCCCGGCTTTTGGGCCGGTTGCGCCGCATCCGCTGGCATTGTCGGCGCAGATTCTTGCATATTCGCGCGTTTAGCACTGCTTAAATCAGTTGGGGATGTCTTGCTTTCCGCCTCTGGCGTTTTCGCCGCCTTGCTGCCTTGCGCAATGGCAAAGGCCGGTTGCTCTTCTACGGTGACATCACTGTTTTGCGCATTCGGCTCCGGTGCGGTATCCGGAGAGGTGTCATCACTGCTCTTCGTTTCCGCTTCATCGGCTGATTGTTGATCAGCGGCCTGTGATTCGTCGGTTTGCTGCTGTTCAGTCCCTTCAACATCATCGCCGGTTGCGGCATATTCTTCGTCGAATGCTTGTTCTTTTGAATCTGCATTCTCGATCTTTTTGTTTTGGGCCGTCTTGCCCATCTGCTGGGGGGCTGTCTGTGTCGTTAGTATATCAAGCATGGCGCCTCCGGGAGTTCTTCCACGTTTCTGCCACTGTTGTTACATAGGTTGGTTACCGCTTCTTTACTGGTCTCGTGCAATATCGCTGAAAGTAATTGCAATTGGAGCTAGTTAGAATGACAGAGCTTTCATCGGTGGCGGGCAAGCCATCCAATCCGGCAGCGCGCAACGATAAGGCGCTGCGAGAAGCTGCCAACAAGATGGAGGCGAGCTTCCTGGCAGAAATGCTCAAATCAGCAGGTTTGGGTAAATCAAGCAGTGAATTTGGCGGTGGCGCTGGTGAGGATCAGTTTGCATCCTTTCTGGTCCAGGAACAGGCCATGATGATGGTGAAAGCTGGCGGGATCGGCCTGTCCGAAGCGCTTTTCGAATCCCTGAAGGAGAAGAGTAATGAGTAATGTAGTAGGTAGCGATGTTATCGGCGCGTTGGATGATGTGCTTGAGAAAGAACGCGAAGCACTCTTGAGCGGTAACCTTGAGGCAATCGGTCGCTTGCTGGAACAAAAAGAAGCGCTGATCGAGGAGTTATCTGTGCTGGAAGAAATCGAAGCTAAAGCCCTGCATGACCTTACCGGAAAAATGAAACGAAACCAGGACCTGCTTGATCATGCACTGGCGGGCATCCGGTCAGTCGCAGGGCGCCTTGCTGCAATGCGCCGCGTGCGCAGTTCTCTGGACACCTATGATGCCAACGGGACCAAGCGCTCTGTAGATATGACAAATGACACGTCATTGGAAAAGCGGGCTTAAGCCGGATTTGCTTAAAAACGAGCATACTCAAAACAGAGCGCTTTAGAACTCATTAGGGTTTTTCGCGGCATAGTGTTCATGCATCCGAGGTCGGGTGGCGCATTGCCTGATAGTGGGCGAATGCATTGGTCAGAAAGACATATTTTGCCTGGGGTCACTTCCCCGGGCGTAATCCACGCAAAGCGTGATTGATCAAAGGAACATGCTTATGTCAAGCATTCTTACCAACAACAGTGCAATGGTGGCATTGCAAACTCTGAAGTCCATCAACAGCGATCTGGGCAAGATTCAAAGCGAAATCTCAACTGGTAAAACAGTGGAAAGCGCCAAGGACAACGCCGCAACCTGGGCGATTTCCAAGGTCATGTCATCGGACGTGGAAGGTTTCAGGGCAATTTCTGACTCTTTGTCTTTGGGCCAGTCCACCGTAGGTGTGGCATTGGATGCGGCTGAGGGCATCACCGACCTGTTGACAGAGATCAAAGGCAAGATCGTCAATTCTCAAGAAGAGAACGTTGACCGCGGTAAGATTCAAACAGATATCGTGGCGCTTCGCGACCAGATTTCGAGCATCGCCGGCGCTGCTCAGTTCAACGGTCTTAACCTGCTCAGCAATACTGACAATACAGAAGGCTCCGGTACAGCAAGCATCCTGTCTTCGCTGGATCGTGCAGGCGACGGGACCATCTCTCCAAGCAACATTGACGTATCCAAGCAGGACCTTGGCACAGGGGCTGCAGAATTTGGTGCTACTGCAGTAGCAAGTGCGGGCGATCTGATTGCAGTCTCAGCGGCGAGTGCGGTCGGCCCAGCCGGCGCAACTCCAGTGATCAGCTTCACTGCTGATGGCGCAGCAGGTGGCGCATCCTATCGCATCACGCTGACTGGTGCGGCAGCAAACGAATGGGGAACAACTGCGGTTAACTTCGAGTATGTAGCGCGGGATGGCGATACAGAAATGGACGTTAGCAACAACCTGCTGAAGCAAATGAACGATTATGCTACCGCCAATGAATTCACCAATACAACGTTCACGCAGGACGCAACAACAGGTGCAATCACCGTTGCCAACACCGGTGCGGCTGCGGACACACTCGGGGTTGCTGTTGCTGAAAATCTCGACGGCACAGCAGCGGGCGGTCTTGCCGCACTAGCTGACATCGACGTATCAGACGCCGATGGTGCTGCAGCCGCTTTGGCTTCGATCGAAGGGCTAATCCAGACGTCTATTGACGCGGCTGCTTCGCTTGGTTCCGATGGAAAGCGCATCGAAACCCAGAATGAGTTCGTCGGTAAGCTGATGGATGGTCTGAAATCCGGTATCGGTTCTCTTGTCGACGCCGACATGGAAGCGGCATCCGCCAAGCTCCAGGCTCTGCAGACACAGCAGCAGCTTGGTGTTCAGGCTTTGTCGATCGCCAATCAGGCACCGCAGACAATCCTGTCTCTCTTCCGCTAAAACTATTTCAGGGGCGCGAACATTCGCGCCCCTGATCCCAATTCTCTGAAACTTTCATGAAGGTTGCAACGTGAACTCATTTGCTCAGGCTCAACGCGCTTATGCGCCAACACAGGCCCCGATAAAAACGGCGCGCAGCACTGAGTATGAGGTGATCGCACGCATCTCGCACCGCATGAAACGTGCAATGCAACAAGACGATTTCCCAGCCTTGGCAGAAGCTTTGCATGAGAATAACAAATTATGGACAACGCTGGCCATCGATGTAGGAAATCCCGACAATCTTCTCCCCGATGAATTGCGCGCAAGGATTGTTTATCTGGCGGATTTCACACGGCAGCATTCTCATAAAGTAATGCGCAAGACCGAGACAGCAGTGCCTTTGCTGGAAATCAATGCAGCGATTCTCAAAGGACTAAAACACGAGGTATCAGGCAAATGAGCGGATTGGTTTTAAAGTTAAGCCCGAAGGAGCGCGTGCTTATCAACGGTGTCGTAATTGAAAACGGCGACCGCCGAAGCCGCCTTGCCATTATGACGCCTGATGCGCATATCCTGAGGCTAAGAGACGCAATCCACCCAGAGGATGCTAAAACGCCCGTACGCCGCGCGTGTTTCGCAATGCAGTTGGTATTATCCGGCGACAAAAGCCCCGATGATGCTCACTTGCCTTTGTTACGTCAGATAGAAGAGCTGAGCCAAGTTTTTACAGATCCCGATAGCCGAAACGTATTGGCTGATGCAACGCGTGGACTGGTCGAAGGGCAACATTATCGAGCACTCAAGGCCTTGCGAGCACTGCTGCCCCGAGAAGATCGGTTATTGGCAGCGCGGCCTAACTGATGTTTTCTCCAATAATTCCATCCACCGGCCTTACCGGTTGGCGGTTTCTGCAGCGGACCTACGACAGTCAGTTTGCAGCTTTTAATCAGTCGTCGCAATTGACGCGTGCAACAGAATACTTTGAAGAGAAAATCACTAGTATTAATTCGGCCGAGGAGCTCGTGTCTGACCGTCGTCTGAGAGAGGTCGCCTTGGGCGCATTCGGGCTTCAGGACGATATAGACAACCGTTTTTTCATCCAGAAAGTGCTCGAAGAGGGTACGACCAATGAAGATTCGTTGGCCAACAGGTTTTCAGATAGTCGCTACAAAGACTTTTCAGCCGCTTTCGGTTTAGGGCAGGGAGAAAGATCGAAGGTCCAAGACCCTGGTTTTGCGGAAGATATAATTGCAAAATACCGAGCAAACAGTTTTGAAATTGCTACCGGGAACCAAGACGACTCCATGAGGGTTGCCCTATTTGCGCAACGCGAAATGCCTGTTTTGGCAACAGAAGATACTTCTAACGACGCCAAGTGGTTTGGGATCATGGGGCAGCCTCCCTTGAGGGCCGTTTTTGAAAAAGCCTTGAACCTGCCATCGGCCTTTGGACAGATTGATATTGATCAGCAATTGGTGGTGCTTAAAGAACGCTCTCGCGCGGTTTTCGGTACTGACGAAGTAAGCCAATTCGCAAGTGATGAGGCCGTACAAGACCTGATCACGAAGTACATAGTCCGTTCGCAGCTCGATAGTTTCAATGCAACTACTTCATCGGCTTCGATCGCTTTGACTTTGTTGCAATCCTGAAAACGTGAGTGTTGGCTTGATGGCGGTTTGCACCATCTCGTCAATAGGTTCTCTGAATCCAGAAGCGCTCGCGAAAATTCGGACGAGGAGTTGAGGTCAATCGCGTGGCGAAAGAGGTGATCTAGAATGAAGAAGCGAAAGAACCACTAGCTAGAAGCTAAAGACAAGGTTGCGCTTGAGAGGAGGCGCGTTCAGGATACTGACGTCGGAATAGGTTGAAAGTGGATATGCGGATTTACTGAATATGGAGCAGAAGCGCCAACCACGCCTTTACAAATCCGGAGGCATCTCATTTCAACGGTTTAGGTTCTGATCATCATGCCGCTCTCGATGTAAGGGTGCCATTCAACAGCGCTACAGCTGACAGTCCTTCAGATTTTTAGCTGACTGATTTTCCCAATTTCTGGTTGTTTTTGTGCGCCTGAGAACCATTCAGAACAAGTCCACCTCCACGGGAAAAAAAGTATCTGAGCACTAAGGACAGTATGCGACCCAGTCAGAACATAGTGAGATAACTTTGGGTTAACCATTTATCTGAATATGTTTTTGAATTAAGAAAGATGGATCAAACGAGGAGAGGGCGTCCGGGTACAGTTGCGGCTCAGCCAATATTGTTTTGGGATGAATTCGCCCGCCAGATTAACGACAATGAAGGCAATCAGTCTAATTGCAACTGGACACAAACCCGTCTGTCGAGCCGGTTTGGTCTGTGTCGCAGCGCTCTCTTTCGGCACGTCATCCGATGCCAACCCAGACATCGTTGATGACAACATTTCATCTGTGCGTACGACGCAGGAAAAAACCGACTTTGGCATCGGGAGCGGCTCTGTTCTGGCTGTGCCGGTACCTTTCTCCAATTGACCTGCTCCCCTGAGAGTCCGCTACTTTAGGTTAGCACTGTTCAGGTTTTGGTCTTCCTTTGACCGTTGGTGATACTCCCACGGCGTGAGCCCGTCGAGGCTCGAATGTGGGCGGTAGTGATTGTAGTCGCCGCGCCATGCCGCAATCATGCGGCGGGCATGGCGCAAAGACGGGAACAGGTGTTCATTGAGGCATTCTTCGCGCATTCGCCCGTTGAAGCTTTCGACAAGACCGTTCTGCATCGGCTTTCCTGGCGCGATGTAGTGCCAACCAACTTTGCGGTTTTCCTGCCATTTCAGCATCGCATTGCTGGTCAGTTCTGTGCCGTTGTCTGAGACCACCATGCAGGGATAGCCACGGAGTTCTGCGATGCGATCCAGCTCACGGGCAACACGCGTGCCTCCGATGGATGTGTCCACCACAGCGGCCAGGCATTCCCGGCTGAAGTCATCGATCACATTCAAAACCCGGAACCGGCGACCATCCTCCAATGCATCCGACATGAAGTCGAGTGACCATCGCTGGTTCGGCCCCTGCGGGATCGCCATAGGCGTCCTGGTGCCCACAGCACGCTTGCGCCCGCCCCGTTTGCGAACGGTTAACCCTTCTTCGCGGTAGAGCCGGTACAGCTTCTTCCAGTTCACTTGCCATCCCTCGCGCTTCAGTAGGATATGCAGACGGCGATATCCGAACCGTCGCCGCTCGGACGCCAGTTCCTTCATCCTGGCCCGCAATTCCGTGTCGGCGGGGCGCTTCGACCTTCGCCGATAAACACGCGGATCGATCCCGGCCAAGGAACAGGCCCGTTTCTGATTGTAGCCCTTGGTCTTCATGGCCCAGTTCACAGCATTCCTCCTCGAACCGGGCCTCAGAAGTTTTTTCCGAGCATCTCTTTCAGCGTCGCCACGTCCATCATCTGCTCGGCCAGCATCTTCTTCAGTTTGGTGTTCTCGCTTTCAAGCGTCTTGAGCCGCCGTGCGTCGGACACTTCCATGCCGCCATACTTGGATCGCCACTTGTAAAAAGTCGCATCGCTGATCCCATGCTTGCGGCACAGCTCTTTCGCGCCAAGCCCGGCCTGGTGCTCTTTCAAAATGCCAATGATCTGCTCTTCGCTGAAACGGCTTCTCTTCATCGTCTGTCTCCTCAGTTGGAGAACAGGCTAACCAAAATTCGAGGACTTTTCAGGGGAGCAGGTCACAATCCGGCAATCGGGTCCGGTCTCTCCCTTGGTGCAGGATATCTCTTTCAGCTTTCACCAGAGGCTGACACATCCTTTATCGGCCTTGGCACAATGCGCTCAGACAACGGAAGTGAAGCTTACGGGGCTGCTGCAAACTTGAGTTTTGGAAACGGATGGGGTTTCAACATTGCCTTGGCCAGAGCGGAAATGCGCTACGATCTGTTCTTCGACGCTACGAAACTGCCAATCGAACAAGATGGAGAATTGGTGTCGGGCGGCCTTTCATATGCGGTCTCGCGACAAAGCACTATCGGTATCAATGCCCGATATCTGAACACCACAATCGGCTTAAGAACTTCTGACACCCCCATTCCGGACGATTTGCTGCCTGATCTGGAATTGGAGTTGGGTACTTTGGGTTTGACCTATGAATGGGACTTGCGGGACGACGGCGATTATCCAACTGACGGATCGCTTTTGACGCTGGCGTTCAGCCGTGGGTTTTCGCTGGCCGACACATCGCGCAGTTATGATTTTGCATCAGCAAACTTCGACGTCTACAGAACCGTCGGTTCGGAAAAAGTCGTCGCTGGCAGAGTGTCGGCCTGCTCGGCTTCGTCGAACGCACCGTTCTTTGACCAGTGTTCCATTGGCTTTACGGATGGTTTCAGAGGCTTCACGCCAACTCAGTTCTACGACACCCGATTGATTTCCTTGCAGGCCGAGTATCGCCAACGACTGGGAAGCCGGTTCGGGTTTGTGGCATTCGGCGGTGTCGGCTGGACTGGAGAAACCTTCAATGCTCTGACAGATAACGGTGACCGTATCGCCGGAGGTGTGGGTTTAAGGTATCGCGTATCAAAACAGTTCCCGGTCGATTTGTCCGTCGATGTGTCGACCAACAATGATGATGAGGAATACTTATACATCTATGTTGGCCAGCGATTTTAGAGCGCCCGACGTAATCCCTGAAACATCAAGTATTACGTAACACTCTGAAGTTAGGCCAGAGAGGTGTTAGTAATCCGTCCAAGCAAAGGATGGAATATGAAATGCAGATTTAGTGACGAGCAGATCATTTGCATGATCAATGAGTTCGAGACTGGCATGAAAGCGCAGGAACTGTGCCGGAAGTATCGGATCAGCGACGCCACATTTTACAGGTGTAAAGCTAAGGGCGGCGGCATAAATATGTCTGGTGCAAAGAAGCTGAGAGCTTTGGAAGACGAAAACAATCGTCTGAAACGGATGCTTGCGGATGCGATACTGGACAACGCCGTGCTTAAGTATCTTGCGACAAAAAACTACTGACGGTTTGGTATGAGGCCGCCATCGGCTCGAGGGCCATGCCGGACACGTGAAGCGCAGGGCCGTGTCGGATGTTATGGACCGGTACGGCCTGTCTGAACGTCGGACGTGTGAGTTGACTGACGTCCATGGATCGGTCCTTCAGTACAAGAAGCAGGATCAGGGTGATGAGGCCCCTCGTAAGCGGCTGCGTTAACTGGCGAATAAGCGTCGCCGGTTCGGCTAGCGTCTTTTGGGCATCTTGCTGGCGAGGGAATGCTTTGAGGTGAACCACAAGAAGCTGTTCCGGCTCTACCGCGAAAAAGGGTTGGCAGTCCGTCGCAGGCGGTCGCGCAAGCGGGCTTTGCGAACACGCAGGCCAATGCCGGTAGCGGATCGCGCTAGTAAACGCCGCCTCTCGGCAGATTTTGCGTTGCAAAATCGCCTGCCGGGCAATGGGATCACTGGACTTCGTGTTTGACGCCTTTGCAGATGGGCAACGGTTCCGGGTGTTGTGCATTGTGGATGATTGTACGCGCGAAGCGCTGGCAACGGTCGTGGATCGTTCCTTGTCCGGGGCAAGGATGACCCGTGAACTGGAAAATCCGATCCGACGGCGCGGTCAGCCTGACATGATCGTCTCTGACAACGGAACTGAAATGACATCCCATGCTGTACTGAGGTGTTGCAAGGACACTGGCGTCGGCTGGCAATACATTGCGCGAGGAAAGCCAATGCAGAACGCCTTTGTGGAAAGCTTCAACGCTATGCTGCGCAACGAACGTCTAAATGAACACACCCTCGGCAATCTCGCCGAGGAAGATTATTGAAAACTGGAGGATCGACCGCAACACAGAACGACCACACATATCGCTTGGCGGGCTGCCACCAACCGTCTACGCTAATTTCAACTGTGCCACCCGGCCTGCCTCGCTTGAACTCCGCAAGGGCTCCCCTCAGCAGGCATTGACCGCAACCTAATCACGAGAAAGAAACAAGAACGGATTCTACACCTGAGCGGCACGGATCAGGGTGCTGGTCCTCTCCGCACAAGCGCGTCGAGTGCTTGAGCAATTTACAGGCGCCGCCAGACGCGCATGCCCAAACCAACGATGAAGACTGTAAAAAACAGACCCGCGAACACTCACTATGACAGAGGAAGCCTTGAGGGGCAGGTCAAGACCCCTTAATTGCTGCGGCCAATAACCTTGCCTGCGTTTGAGTGCGCTCAGTGTTTTTTAATGTCGAATAAAGTTCACGGCTTACGAGCAGTCTTCCATAGTCCTTTTTGACATTGACCAGCAGCGTTTCCTTTTGCGCCAGAACCTGCGCCAATTCCAAATTCAGTGATTTTTTGCTGCGCTCAACCCACGACTGCCAAATGACGTCGGCGCCAATGGCTTGCATATTCTGGTGCTGGTCCATTTGCGAATTGCGCAATTGGGTGTCCAGTTTTTTGAGTTGCGCGCGCAGTTGTTGTTCCTGCTGGAGCACAGCCAGAAACGCGCCCTGTTTCTTTTTGAACTTCAGCTCAAAGACTTGTTGTATCGTTTGCAGCTGCTGCTTGCTCAAGTCACT
Organism: Roseobacter denitrificans OCh 114; assembly: GCF_000014045.1. NCBI lineage: Bacteria > Pseudomonadati > Pseudomonadota > Alphaproteobacteria > Rhodobacterales > Roseobacteraceae > Roseobacter > Roseobacter denitrificans. The sequence continues at coordinate 153,459 of NC_008209.1, read as the reverse complement.
TTCCCTTTTGATTGTTTTCTCATGTTTTCTGCAAACCTGATGGCCGCCGCGACAGCCTTGTAATGCTCCGGAGCGATCTGATCTCCGATATTGGTCGTGGCATGCAGCGCTCGCGCCGCCGGTGGGTCACTGTGAATCGGAACCGCGTTTTCTGTTGCGATTTCACGAATGCGCAATGCAGTTTCATCGACGCCTTTAGCCACACATACAGGGGCCTGTCCGGGAGTTCTGTCCCATTTCAGCGCAACTGCGAAGTGTGTCGGGTTCACGATAACGACATCTGCGGCGGCGACTTCGACGGCGACCTGCGTGCCAGCCAGAGATTGAGCGCGTTGTCGGCGCTCCTGTTTCATGTACGGATCACCCTCGCTGTTTTTCGTCTCATCCATGACTTCTTTGCGCGACATTTTGTTTTTGCGCAGGTGCTCGAAATGCTGCCATATCGCATCTATGCCGCCAATGATCGCTGACACGATCACAACATAAATCAGGAATTCGATGCAGATCTTGGCCAGCAGAATAACCGTGTATTGCGGCGTGGTTTGCAGGGCGGCGACCATCTCGTTTGTGCGATGATACAGAAACACGGCCAATATGGCGGAGTAGATTATCAGCTTTGAAAAGCTCAGGACAAACTGGAATAATCCCGTCCGCCCGAATTTGTTTTTCGCATTTGAAATTACGGAAATTTTTGACAGTTTCGGTTGCACCTTGGTCGGGGCAAAGACAATCCCCCGCGTTGCAAACAACACCAACATCACGGCCAGCGCAGGATATACGAAAATGGGCAGGAGCGCTGAGCCAGTTGACTGAATGATCCCCCGCGCAGGAACGGTTCCAGCGCCCTCAAAAAACAGCGGCGCGATCTGTGCCGATTGGCCAATGATCACAGCCATCGTCGATCCCAGTTCCAACAAGCCACTTTCGCCAAACAAAAGAAGCGCGAGCAGAAAACCTGCATAAGAGGCGGCAGTCAGAAGTTCAGTCGAACGCGCAATTTCGCCTTTTTTTCGCGCCTCCAGCAGTTTCTGTGGTGTCGCCTCAAAAGACTTGTCTGCCTCTTCGTCAGGCGCGCTCACGGTAATACTCCGAAAGGATCTGCCAGATAGCGATCCATCGCGCCCAACCAGACGGTCAGCATATATGGCGCTGAAATCAGTAAGAGCGCCAACCCACCCAGAGTAATCACCGGGGCACCGACGAAAGCGACCATGAGCTGCGGCATCGCCCTGTTAATTGCACCCAGCGCAAAATTGTAAAGGACTGACAGTATGACGAATGGCGCGGCCAGGGTGAAGGCCAGGGAAAAGGCATGCGCAACCTGGCTTGTCCCCCATTCCGAGAGGTCGGCGGCATTGGCGAAACGCCCGACAGGCATGAAATCATATGATAATATGATCAGCTGGGCGACTTTGACATGTAGGCCGGCCATGACCGCCAGTGCCAAACCGGCGATGACAAGAATATACCCCATTGCTGGCAGGGGATCGACTGCGGCCCCTCCGAGAACCTGCGATAGGGAGGTCGATTGCGCCGCGATCGACCCGGCGGTTTGTAATGCGAGTACGAAGAGACGCAGACCAATACCGATCGCCAGCCCGGCAACCACTTCGGTGAGAATGACAAATGACACCGCGCCAATCGATCCCGGCGCAGGGATGATCGGCAAGGCCGGTGCCACGATCACAGTGAATGCCAGAGCCGCAGCGAGTTTGACGCGGGCGGAAAGTGTCTGCTCGCCAAAGGCGGGTAAAACAGCGGCCAAAGCGGCCACGCGACAAAACACGACAAAGCCATGCCAAATGGCCGAGTTCAGGAATGGAAAGAACTCCTGCAGTGCGATCACTGGGCGACGACTCCAACCAAAGAGGGGCGCGCATCCAGTCCGATTTCTTCAAATGAGAAAACGGGATTGTTGATGCCTTTGGCGCGCATGACTGTCTTCAGGAAACGGCGGCGCTTCGTGTTTGTAACGAGCGCTGCGTTTATGCCGTTCTGGTTCGCCGTCTGCAGTTTTTCCGATACATTTTCCGCGAGCTTGTTGAACAAGTCTGGTGGCAGGGCAATGTCCAAACCTCGATCTGCCTCGACCTGATACATGGTGAACGTATCTTCCCATTCCGGCGCGAGCTGGATCAGTGGCAGCGTCCCATCTTCTCGACGCATTTCAGCGACCAGTTGGAAGCCCAGGCGCTGACGCACATGTTCGCAAATTGCTTCGACCTGCGAGTTTCGCCCGCGCGCTTCCGCGGTTGCTTCAAGGATCAGTGGCAGATTGCGAATGGAGACCTGTTCGTCCAGAAGCAGGCGCAATACCGAATGCAAAACGTCGATCGGCACCTTGTCCGGTATCATTTCATCCAGAAGTTTACGATTTGCCTCCGCCCGCGCGGGGTTCGAGATATTGGTCATCTCTGTAAGCAGTCGCCTCAGTGATTTCAGTGTCAGCAGGCGGCTGAAGTTGCGTTTGACGGTCTCCAGCAGATGTGTCGCGAGGATTTCCGCGGGCGTTACCAACGTCAGACCGTCCAGAGCAGCGCTTTCCTGATCCTTTCTGTTGATCCAGCGCGCCGGTGCGCCATAGACCGGTTCGTTCGTATCTGTGCCGCTTGGCAGATTTACCGGGTTTTCCGGGACAAGCGCCAATACCTGATCGGGGTTCAGTTGCGCTCTTGCCTGCTCAACGCCTTGTATTTTCAAAACATAAGTACCAACTGGCAGTCCGGCATTATCGGTCAGACGTATTTCGGGCAGGATCAAACCGTAAACGGTCGCCACATGTGTTCTCATATTGGAAATGCGTGCGTCGAGACCCGTGCCGGGATCCAACACCATGTTGACCAGGTCTTGGGAAAACTCCACGTGGATGTCATCAATTTCAAGAATGTCGCCCAAGACGGCCTCTTTCGGTGTCTCGCTTTCATCTTGCAAGGCCAGCACTTCCTGCGGCTCCGCCTTTTGCTTTACATGCAGACGGTACGCCACAAATCCGAGCGCCAGACTCCCCACGATGAAGGGCACAAACGGCAGCCCCGGGAAAAAGGCAAAAAGAGCCATCAGAACGCCAACGGTGGCCAGAGCAGAAGGATGCCGTCCCAACTGCGCGAAAACCGCAAGGTCTGTTGCACCCTGTGCGCCGCCGCGCGCCAAGAGAAGAGCCGAGGCAATGGAAATGACGACGGCGGGAATCTGTGATACCAGCCCGTCACCGACCGTCAGGATTGCATAGGTTTCGAACGCCTGCCCAAGCGGCATTCCATGCACGGCGATGCCCATGATCAGTCCTGCAACCAGATTGAGCAAGGTGATCAAAAGACCCGCAATTGCGTCGCCTTTCACGAACTTTGACGCGCCGTCAAGGGAGCCGAAAAACGTCGTTTCCTGTTGTTCGCGCTCTCTGCGCTCTTTGGCTTCCGTGTGCGTAATGGCGCCCGCGGCCATATCGCTGTCGATGGCGAGTTGTTTGCCGGGCATACCGTCCAATGCGAAGCGTGCGCCGACTTCCGCCATGCGCGTGGCCCCTTTTGTGATGACCATGAAGTTCACGATCAGCAAAACAGAGAAAACCACCAATCCAAGGAACACGCTGCCCCCCATCACGAATTGCGCGAACCCCTCAATGACTTCACCGGCGGCATCAGTGCCCGTGTGCCCCTGTCCAATGATCAGTTTGGTTGATGAGACGTTGAGGGACAGCCGCAGCATCAAAGATGCGAGAAGAATCGTCGGAAAGGCCGAAAAATCCAAAGGCCGTTCGATGAACAAGGTCACGGTAAAAATCAGGATTGCCAAAGCGAATGATGCGGCAAGCCCGGCGTCCAATACCCAGGACGGGACAGGCAGGATCATCATGACAATCACCGTCATCAGAGCGATCGCCAGCAGGATGGTGGGGTTGAACAGGGCCTTGACGGTCAGGTTTTCCATCTTCAGTTCTTTCTGCCGGAGGAAACGAGCAGGTTGCCTCGGGATGAAGCCGCCAACGGAAACAAAGAGCCTCGCGTTGAGTCGGCGGGTTGACCAATCAGCAATGGAAATGAGTTTGCTTTCGTTACGCTTTGTTTTTGCGCACCGCTCAGCCTGCCCGTCTGGTCAAGCTGCTCCAGAATTGGAATGTACTTTGCAAGATAAAGGTCGGAATGCTCTGTATTTCGTGAATGATACGCGCCGGCGGCCTTGGTCCAATCCTCAAACTCATTGTAAAGAGAGGTCAGAAAATTCGCGGCATAAAGCGCATTTTTGTACGGGTTGAACATCTCCTGAACGGATGAAAAGTTCGCCCCATGCCATTTGTAGTTTATCTGAAAACAACCGATGTCGATGTTGCTCACGCCGCGCTGACGGTTCAAGCCAACGTATTCAATGGCTTCTTCAGCCGAGGAGAACCTGACCCCGCGTCCTTCTGAATTTACCGTCCAGGGCCAGGGGGCAAACTGGTCATCCACCGTGATCCCGCTTTCAGTCCTCGCGATGGCTTTGAGCACGCTCAAAGGCACATCCGAACTGCGTGCTGCTTGAACAGCAGCTTGGTCACAGACATGTCGTGCGGCAGAATTTTGCGTTGATGCTTCTGCCTCAAAAGCAAATCCCGACGAAAGAAAAACCCAGAAAAGGTAAACGAAACGTTTGCAGTTGTGCATTGAGCCTCCGAGCGCCGCGTTCTGCGGTGTCCGAGGGTTATGGGAATTGCGTTTATTTTGAGTAACCAAAACAAATTAATTCAATACCCGGAGGTCGTCGCTCATCTGTGAGGTGTTCAATGACGCCAATAGCAAGGTGCAAGACGCAATCTGATATGAAGCAGCGAGTACCACGCTCATTCCGATATCCGGGAGTCTGCATCGTACTGCCTTTGCACAAGGCGCAAAACCATTACCCGGTCCCGCTTGGGCAGGGCGATAGTGCAAAGCTGCAAGCGCTTGGATTTTTACAGGAATGCCGCTGTCACAGACGAACGGTCGATGAAGTCTGGAAACGAGGCGTTCCACGCCACCGCAGTCTAAAGCGTCATGTGAAAAACCTCGATCACGTTACGCTGCCAGAAACCAAAGATTTCAACGCGTTACATGATGCTTGATGTTTGAGGTATTTCGTCAGACGCTTTAAAGCAGGGCAAGTTCCCCGAAAATCGTGGCCGCGTGATCCCTCAGGTAGATGCGAAGCCATGGCGTATATCTGTCGGGGTGTTGCGCGACCTGATCGACCAGATCATCAAAGTGCACCCATTCGACTGCCATGACCTCATCCGGATTCGGCAACACGACGAGGGTTTCATCCGCCTCCGCGACAAAGACGTCGACCACTTCATGCTCAATCAAGCCGCCGCCCACATCCGCGCGGTATTCGAGGTGATGGCGGTGTTGAGGGATCAAGCCGCGCACCCCAAGCTCTTCATCCAGACGGCGGATCGCGCAAACCTCGGGGGCCTCATCCCATTCGGGATGCGTGCAACATGTGTTCGTCCACAGCCCCGGCGTATGGTATTTGCACATGGCGCGTTGTTGCATCAACACCGCGTCCCCCTTGAGCACAAAAACCGACACGGCTTTGTGGCGCAGCCCTTTTACATGGGCCTCTAGCTTTTCAACGGATGTCAGCGTGCCATTTACCCAGGCCGGGATCATGATCGTCATACGCGCGTCGTTGCCACAAGGCCTGTCAGATGCGCAAGGTTTTTTATCCCGATCTTGAGGTGGGCCATGGGCCGGGCGCGCACGAGCTTCTTGTTCATATAGGCTTCGAACGTGAGGCGCTGGACGTCCACATCATGACACAGCGACACGAAACGCTCGCGGCGTTCGTCGCTGCGATAATAGGCGTTCTGCATGGAGCCGAGGACCCTGAACACCATCTTGTGCTCTTTCATGAACAGCTGACGCGCCAACCGCAGATCCTTCACACGGCCCGATGCCAGTGTTGCGGCACAAGCGGTTGCCGCCACGCGCCCCCCCACCATCGCGTAATAGATACCTTCGCCGGAACTGGGGGCCACGACGCCTGCGGCATCCCCTGCCAACAGCACGTCCTTGCCATTGTCCCAGCGGTCGAGCGGACGCAAGGGGATGGGTGCGCCTTCTTTGCGGATGGTTTCACAGTCGGACAGCCCGGCGGCATCGCGCAGAGCGGCGGTGGCTTCCTTGAGGTTCACGGATGAGAGTTCCGTTCCCATGCCGACACTCGCGCTGTTGCCATGGGGGAAAACCCAGCCATAGAAATCCGGCGAAATCGCCCCGTCATAGATCACGTCACAGCGTTCCGGATCATAGATCGCGGATTTTGGCGGTGCCTTGATGATCTCGTGATAGGCAAAGACCAGCGGCACCTTGTCCGCATCCTTGACCTCGGCCAGCCCGACGCGTGATTTCGCGCCATCCGCACCGATCACCAGCTTGCAGGGCAGTTCGCGTTCCTCCTGCGTGGCCTTGTCGCGGTAGATCACGACCGGTGTGCCCTCGGGCCGTTCGATCCGCACGAAGGTGCCGGTGAAGTAATCAGCCCCCGCATCGGCCGCGCGTTGGCGCAGGAACGGGTCGAAATCCTTGCGATCCACCATGCCGACAAAGCCATTTTCAATCGGGATATCCACTTTGCGCCCCGTGGGCGAAATCATCCGCGCGGTGTTGACCTTGGCCAGCAGCTGATCATCACCGATGTGGAAATCCTGCATCAGTCGTGGTGGGATCGCGCCACCACAGGGCTTGATCCGCCCTTTGCGGTCCAAAAGCGCAACCCTGTGCCCGGAGTGAACCAGATCAAGGGCGGCTGTGGCCCCCGATGGGCCTCCGCCAATCACAACTACATCATACATCCGTTTATTCTCCCGGCATCATGGCGGGCCGCGCGCGTGCGTCCGCGTGAGGTGAAGTCAGCCGCAGGGCGAGCACCGCTGCGACCAAGAAAACAAGTCCTTCAATGGCAAACACACTGCCATAGGCGACCGCGTCCTGAGAGGTGATCCATCGCATCAGATCAACCATGGCCGTTCCCGCAAAGGAGCCGAGGCCAAAGGCAATGGCCTGTGCCGCGCCGAAAAGCCCCATGCGGACCCCTTCGCTCCCGCCGCCGCCCTCGCGGGCCAGACCCATCATCGCGCCGATCGCGGCCACGGCAAAGGCGCCATTGGCCAGACCCAGCACAAAGATATTCGCCCCAATCGGCCAGCTTGCTGCGTGCAGACCGCCATAGGCCAGCCCGACGAGCGAGACACCTGACAAAAGGCAGCCGCCCACAACCCAGACCCGGGTCGGCACAATGAACCAGCGTGCCAGCACTGTCCCGCCGAGCAAAACCGCGATCATACCCATGAGGGCACCTGCGTGGTGCATGCCTCCCAATTTGGTGCTTTCCCCGACGGTCAGGCCAAAGACATGGCCTGCGAAGGGTTCGAGGATTAGATCCTGCAGGTTATAGGCCAGCATCGAGGCAAAGACGAAGATCGTGAAAATACGCACCCTTGGGTCAACCCAAAGCTCGCGCAGAATGGCGCGGAAATTTCCGTTACGTTTTTCAACGACGCGCTTTTCGCCGCGTTCCTGACCCCAGATGCCAAGGCAGGTCAGCGTCAGCGCGACAGCCGACACACCCAGCGTCACCGCAACGAGGCGACCATGCGAGTAGGGATCAAGAAGCTGGCCTGCGGTGATCCCGGTCACTGCAAGCCCGAAGATCATCATGATCCAGACAAGGCTGCCTGCCGGTGCCTGTCGCTGCGCACTCACACGGGTGGACAGCAGCGCCAGCAGGTTCGTACCCGCCGCCCCGATGCCAAGCCCGATCAGCAGAAACGACGGGATAGCGGTGGCAATACCGGCCCACGCGATCCTTTCCATCAGCCCGACGGAGAGCGCTGCGCCAATCGCGCCTGCAGCCAGCAAAGCCACTCCACCGATGACCCAGGGCGTGCGTTGACCGCCCTGATCCGCACTATGGCCAAAGCGCGGGCGCAAAAACTGCGTGCCGTAATAAATGGAAACCAATAGCCCCGGCAGAATCGCGGGCATCGCCAGTTCAACCACCATGACCCGGTTCATGGTCGCCGTGGTCAGCACCACAATCGCGCCCAGCGACATCTGCACGAGGCCCAGCCGCATAATCCCGAACCAACTGAGCATCAGGCGAGCCCCCTTAGTGCAAAGGCTGCAATCATCATGCCACTGATATAGAGCAACACGCCGGTGCCATTATACCATGGCGCTTTGGCCTTTGGATCCTTGAACATGATCGTCATGGCCCAGAACTGCACAAACAGCACGGCGCAGACCCCGGCAGCGTGCAGCGGCTTGCCCCACGAAAACAGCAGGAAGACGACAACCACCTGCGGGGCGGACATGACGGCGCAGGCAACCTGCGCTGCGCGTTGCGGGCCAAGGGTGACGGGCAGGGAGTTGACACCCATCTGCCTGTCACCTTCCAGGGCCTTGAAGTCATTCAATGTCATAATGCCATGCGCGCCGATACCGTAAAGGACGGCAATCACGATGACGGGGAGGCTCGGCGCGCCCGCACTCAACACGGCAGCGCCTGTAAACCATGGTAGTGTCTCATAGCTCAGGCCGACCAGCCCCGGACCCCACCAGCCGGACCGCTTGAGCCGGACCGGTTCGGCGGAATAGGCCCAGGCCGCGAGCACGCCGACAACCGTCGCGCCAAAGCCCCAAGGGCCGAGTTGCCAGCCGACGCCAAGCGACAGAACCGACATGGCCAGCGCAATCCAAAGGCCCCAACGGCCCGGGATGCGACCCGACGGGATCGGCCTGTGGGGTTCGTTGATGGCATCTACATGGCGGTCGCACCAATCATTTGCAGCCTGGCTCATCCCGCAGACGATGGGACCGGCCAGAACGACGCCCAGTAAGACCAATGTCCAGTTCCCGACCGGCGACACACCGGAGGAAACAACACCGCAAAGATAGGCCCACATCGGCGGAAACCATGTGATCGGTTTGATCAGCCGCAGCGCGGCGGCGGGCTCGGGGAATCGACGGGTATGTATGCTATCAGTTACAGCCATGTGTAAACTATGCCTTACACTTTGAGTCGGTGCAAGGGCCAGGACTGCGTCACACTAACCGTTTTTGTTGAGGAGTCCGTACTTGCGCAATTTCACATAGAGGCTCTGGCGCGACAGGCCCAGCATTTCGGCGGCGGCAACGCGGTTGTTGTTGGTCAACTCGACCGCCGTTTCGATGCACATCTTTTCGACAACATCCGTTGTTTCCGCCACGATATCCTTGAGGGCAGCCGAGCCGACAAGATCCATGACATTGCGCGCAGGCTCCGCCGGAGCGGCGTTTGATATCGTCCCGCCACTGCCCCCGCGTGCGGTTTCCGTCCGGCTGACATCGCGGATCATGCAGCCAATGGCTGCAACATCCGCATCCGCCAGATGCGTGGCGGAGATTTCGACCGCCAGACGCGTGCCCAGATCATTCACCAGTTTGGTGGCATAGATGCGCATATGACCCGACCGCTGCGGCTGCTCTGTCAGAACTGCCAGATCAATCTGCCCGCGCCCGAGGAAATCCCCGAAACTACGCCCAACCACATCAGACAGATGCGCCGCGCCGACGAGATCCAGAAAACTTTCGTTTACCGAGATGATCACACCATTGGGTCCCATGAACAGCATGGCGTCACTGCCAGCGCGGAACATGGCCAGCGCGTGGTCCGCCGCTGCATCCGGGGTCGCGGCCTTGCTTTCCTTTGTTTCCAGGCGGCACATCAATACGCGCTGCCCACCGGCGCGGAACACAACCGGATGCGCGATCACGGTGGCTTGCGTACGCGTGGCGGTCAATGTCACCTGGCCTTCTTCTTCGGCCAGCGTTGCATTCATCAGGCTTTCGGTCAGTTCGACATTCGAGCGATCCATGAAATGCTGCGCAAAGCTGCTGGAGCGCAGCGCATCCGCATTCAGGCCCAAGAGGGCCGCAGCGGCTTCGTTTGCATCCTCAACGCGCCCGCTCTGGACCGAGACAAAAACCACGGCCTGTTTGGTGTTGGCCAGCAAAACACGGTAGCGCGCGTCAAATTCACGCCGTGCTTCATAGCCCTGTTCCAGCGCGATCTGCGCCTGGACCAACTGTTGTTGTGTTTCGGCAATGGGCCGCAAGTCGCGCCCCAACAGCAGTGCCGCGTTTTCATGCCCGAACCGATGAAACGTATAGCGCACGGGGTATTGCCACACCGCGTTGTCACTATGATTGAGCTCAAGCTGCTTTTTGGGAACCTCGCCCAAGAGATAGGCCGCATGGGCCTTTTCAAACTTCGGGATGGATTCCCGCGTCAGGAACTCCGAAACGGGGCGATCTTCCCAATGCTTGAGGTTGCCAAAAGACTCGCTGTGAGAATTCACGACAACAGAAAGAATTATGCCTTCAGCAGATACCACCAGCGCAATGTCCGACGCAGCGGCGATAATACTGCTCAGAAACTCGGGTTCGATCAGCGGTACTGCCCCACTGGACCAGAAGGTATTTCCGCCGGTTGTCATGAAGTGCTTGGTGAATTGACGTATTTCAGGCAGTGCGCCACAGCTTCTTCTGCAACACTGGTCACGATATCAGCACCTGTTATTTCCATCACGCGCTGTTTATTGACCTGACAAGCCCCACCAACTGCAAGCGTTGGATCGTTTCCGACAGCTTTCCGCACAACCTGTATTGTATTGGCAACACTTGGCAGGGTTTCAAGGCGGCCACATGTGACCAGCACGAGGTCGGGAACATCGTTGATCAGGCGGGCCGTCAGGGCACCGTGATCCTCGTCATAGGACATTGCGACTTCGCAGCCCAAACGGCGCAATTGCGCAGCCACAACGCTGGCGCCGAGAAAATGCTGTTCATTCTGGGGGATCACCACGAGGGCGTTCAGCCGCACCGCACCGACCTTGTGGTCAACGCAGCTTGCTCCGGAGGCATCGGCCAGCAGCGCTTGCAAGCGCATCGTTCCGATTGTCACATCGGCAAAACTGATTTTGTCATCGACCCATTGCTCACCCAGCATGCGGGCGGCGGCTGGGACATAGAGATCAATGATGGCATCCACCGACAGACGATAGCCGCGCAGTTCTGCCAGCACAACATCGGGTGCAAAGTGTTTCTTGCTCAGAACCCGCGACGATATCTGGTCCAGCACGAACTGGCGCAATCCCTCACAGGACACAGCTTGCCGGTCACGCAGCACGGAGATGACTGTCGATGCCAAAACATCCACACTGTCGGGCCGGTTGCGCATTACGCCACGCGGGTCTGTTTGATCATCCGTCGACATGGCTCTTTCCTAACGACCCTTCACCTTTTGCATCGCGAGGGCAGGGGCCCCCGCAGAGTCGATATATATACAAAAGGTCTACCCTTGGCAGCAAAATGTCAAATCAAATTGACAGTCTGTGCCGCTTAAAACAGTCAATTTACAGGAATTCAAACCCAAATAGCATTGTTTTTATGGCTTGCGCTGGGCGAGGGGTGATTTCGGACGACATTCTGAATGTAAACTATGCGTTTCAGGTGTGTAAGTTTTAGTTGACACTTTTCGCTGAAAGCCGCTAGTTTCGGTGTAGATGGCAAGAAAGGCGACTCCCCAAATGAACGGACATGCGTCCAGAACATCGGCCCCAACCGGCCTTTATTCAGCGGAAGAGCGCGCCCGGCGTGACGAGACCGTCTGGACGACCATTCAGGGCGTGCTTGCGCCGCTGCAATTCGCGGTCTTTCTGGTCTCTCTGGTGCTGGTGGTGCGCTACCTCTGGAACGGCGAGGGGTACGTCATTGCCACATGGTCCATCGTGCTCAAGACGATGCTGCTCTATCTGATCATGGTCACCGGTGCGATCTGGGAAAAAATCGTTTTTGGTCAATATCTTTTCGCCCCTGCCTTCTTTTGGGAGGATGTGTTTTCCTTCGCGGTGATCGCGTTGCACACGGCCTATATCTGGGCGCTTTTCAGTGACGCGATGAGCACCACAAACCTGATGATTTTGGCGCTGACGGCCTACGGTGCCTACGTGATAAACGCGATCCAGTTTATCCTGAAACTCCGCGCAGCAAGACTGCAGGCCGCCGCAGCTTCCGACACGACTTCCGATACGACGCCAGAGGTGGCCGCATGACAGAACTTCCCCGACTTCCAGCCCAGGGCGGATGCAGCAACGCACCGATTCTCAAGCAACGTGGCCAGCGCGAAGTCTTTTGCGGGCTGACCGGTATCATCTGGTTGCACCGCAAGATGCAGGATGCGTTTTTCCTCGTCGTGGGCAGCCGCACCTGCGCACATCTTTTGCAATCCGCGGCAGGGGTGATGATTTTTGCCGAACCGCGTTTTGGCACCGCCATCCTCGAAGAAACCGATCTGGCCGGTCTTGCCGATGCGCAGGCTGAACTCGACAAGGTCGTGGATCAACTGCTCGCCCGGCGCACGGATATCAAGCAATTGTTCCTCGTCGGCTCCTGCCCCTCTGAGGTCATCAAACTGGACCTGTCGCGCGCCGCCGAGCGTATGACCGAGAAATACGCCCCCTCCGTGCGGGTGCTGAACTTCTCCGGCTCCGGCATTGAAACCACCTTTACGCAAGGCGAGGACGCCTGCCTCGCTTCCATGGTGCCGGTCCTGCCGAAAACGGATACACGCCAACTGCTTCTGGTGGGCGCTTTGCCTGATGTGGTCGAGGAACAAGCGGTTTCCCTGCTCGAACAGATGGGCATTGGCCCGATCAAGGTGTTGCCAGCCCCGCGTGCCGATACCGATCTTGGCATTGGTGAAAACACGGTTTTTGCGCTCACGCAGCCCTTTCTGGGCGATACACATGGTGCGCTTGAACGGCGCGGTGCACGGCACTTGCCGGCCCCCTTCCCCTTTGGTGAAGAAGGCACGACCGCGTGGCTGCGCGTCATTGCCGATGAATTTGGCGTCGATGCCGACACATTCGAACGCGTGACCGCCGCCCCCCGTGCCCGCGCGCGCAAGGCCATTTCGCAGGCATCTGAGGCCCTGCGGGGCAAGACGATTTTCTTCTTTCCTGACAGCCAGCTTGAAATCCCGCTGGCCCGCTTTCTGACCCGCGAGTGCGGGATGGAGGCGATCGAAGTCGGCTCGCCTTTCGTGCACAAAGGCATCATCGGGTCCGACCTTGAGATGCTCGCGCAAGGCCCCGTGATATCCGAAGGGCAGGACGTTGATCTGCAGCTTGACCGCTGCCGCGCGGCCCGCCCTGATCTGACGGTCTGTGGGCTTGGTCTTGCCAACCCTCTCGAAGCTGAGGGGCTGGCCACAAAATGGGCCATCGAGCTCGTGTTCACCCCTGTGCATTTCTACGAACAGGCCGGTGATCTTGCCGGGCTCTTTTCCCGTCCGGTGCGCCGCGCCGGATTGCTTAAAGTGGAGGCCGCCGAATGAAACTGACGGTCTGGACATATGAGGGCCCGCCCCATGTCGGCGCGATGCGCGTCGCCACGGGTATGAAAGGTCTGCACTACGTGTTGCATGCGCCGCAGGGCGATACCTATGCGGATCTGCTGTTCACCATGATCGAGCGGCGCGACCACCGCCCGCCCGTAACCTACACGACCTTTCAGGCGCGTGATCTTGGCTCTGATACGGCCGATCTGTTCAAGCAAACGCTGCAGGACGCCTATGACCGTTTCCAGCCGGAGGCGTTGATTGTCGGGGCCTCCTGCACGGCGGAACTCATTCAGGATGACCCCGGGGGCATGTCCGAAACCATGGGCATTCCGATCCCCGTGATCCCACTGGAACTGCCCAGCTACCAGCGCAAAGAGAACTTTGGCGCGGATGAGACCTTTTTCCAGATCGTGCGGACACTGGCGAAGCCGATGGCGCGCACCAAGCAGATCACCTGCAACCTGATTGGTCCGACCGCTCTTGGTTTCCGGCACCGCGACGACATCACCGAGTTGACAGGTCTGTTGTCGGATATGGGCATCAGCGTGAATGTGGTGGCCCCGATGGATGCCACGCCCACGGATATCGCCCGGATCGGTGCGGCGCATTTCAATGTTCTGATGTATCCCGAAACGGCGGAAACCGCTGCGCGCTGGATGGAACGCGAACTCGGCCAACCCTACACCAAAACCGTCCCGATTGGTGTCGGTGCGACACGCGATTTCATTGCCGAAGTGGCACAGATCGCTGGTGTCGCCCCCTATCTCGACGACAGTCGGTTGCGCCTGCCATGGTACTCCAGATCGGTCGACAGCACCTATCTGACAGGCAAACGCGTGTTCCTCTTCGGGGATGGTACGCATGTCATCGCCGCTGCGCGCATCGCGCGTGATGAGATGGGGTTCGAGGTCGTCGGCCTTGGCTGTTACAACCGCGAAATGGCCCGTCCGGTCCGAGCGCTGGCGCGTGACTTCGGGATCGAGGCACTCATCACTGACGACTATCTCGAAGTCGAAAGCCGGATCGAAGCGCTGCAGCCCGAAATGATCCTCGGCACGCAGATGGAACGCCATATCGGCAAACGTCTGGGCATTCCCTGTGCCGTGATTTCGGCGCCCGTGCATGTGCAGGATTTCCCCGCCCGCTATTCACCCCAGATGGGCGTTGAAGGCGCAAATGTCATCTTTGACACATGGGTCCACCCGTTGGTCATGGGGCTTGAAGAGCATCTGCTGCACATGTTCCGCGATGATTTCGAATTTCATGACGCCGCAGGTCCCTCCCATCACGGCGGGCATTCCCCCAAGCCGCAAGCCGCCGAACCTGCACCGCAGGCCGCGCCACAGCCGGAAAACACCGGCACCTCGGTAGAAGTCGTGTGGCTGGCGGATGCGGAACGCGAGTTGAAAAAGATCCCCTTCTTTGTGCGCGGCAAGGCACGGCGCAACACCGAAACCTTCGCCTCCGAACGTGGCGTCGGCGAAATCAGCGTTGATACGCTGTACGAAGCAAAGGCCCATTATGCGCGATGAGGTTGGCATAAACGGGCAACTGCCCGGCTATCGCGTGGTGGTTGTCACGCTGGACAGCCATGCGGCGGGTCCGGCCATGCGCGCGGCAGAACGTCTGTCTGCGGATTACCCCGGGCTGGATGTGTCCATTCACGCAGCGGCGGAATGGGGCGAAACACCCGGCACCTTTGAAGCGGCCAAAGCAGCGGTGGAAACCGGCGATATCATCATCGCCAATCTGCTGTTCCTCGAAGAGCATTATGCCCGCATTCTTCCCAGCCTTGAGGCCCGCCGCCCGCATTGCGATGCGATGATCGGCGTGATTGCCGATGCCTCCATCGTCAAGCTGACCAAGATGGGCGCGCTCGATATGATGGCGCCGAAATCGGGTGCCATGAAGCTGATGAAAAAGCTGCGTGGCTCCTCCAAACCGTCGAGTTCATCGGGGGCGGACAAGATGGCGCTCCTGCGCCGCTTGCCAAAAATCCTGAAGTTCATTCCGGGCAAAAGCCAGGATTTGCGCGCCTGGTTCATGAGCATGCAATACTGGCTGGGTGGTTCGGACGACAATGTAGAAGCGATGATGCGCTTTTTGCTCAACCGCTACGCCAGGAACCCCGGATGGGCCAAGGCACCAGAGGCCCCCGCGCCCATCGAGTACCCCGATGCCGGGCTTTATCATCCCGACCTGCCGACACGGATTACCACCGATCTGAACGACCTGCCCCGCCCCGAAGGTGCCACGGCGACGGTCGGGTTGTTGTTGATGCGCTCCTATGTGTTGTCCTCGGATACGGCGCATTACGATGCTGTCATTCGCAGCTTTGAAGCGCGTGGCATTGCGGTGCGCGCTGCCTTTGCCGGGGGCCTTGATGGGCGACCCGCGATTGATGCCTATTTCCGCGATCAGTCCGGCACGCAGATTGACGCGATGGTGTCTCTGACCGGTTTTTCGCTGGTCGGTGGCCCTGCCTATAATGACAACGACGCCGCCATCGCGGTCCTGAAAGACCTTGATGTGCCCTACCTTGCCGCGCATCCGCTTGAGTTTCAGACGCTGGAGCAATGGGCGTGCTCGACGCAGGGGCTTGGACCCATAGAGACGACGATGCTTATCGCGCTGCCTGAACTTGACGGTGCAACCAACCCGACCGTTTTTGCCGGTCGCCACGGCACAGCAGGGTGTCACGGCTGCAATCATGACTGTGAGATGAAGTCTGATCACAAGGCCATGGCCCCCTGCATCGAACGGGTCGACAGCCTTGTCGAAAAGACCATCCGCATGACCACTTTGCGGCGCAAGACCAACGCGGAAAAGACGCTCGGGATCGTTCTGTTTGGTTTCCCGCCCAACGCGGGGGCCGTGGGCACTGCGGCGTACCTCAGCGTTTTTGAGAGCCTGTTCAACACGTTGCACCGCCTTAAGGCCGATGGTTATGATGTCGAGGTCCCGGAAACCGTCGATGCGCTGCGCGACAAGGTACTCGCGGGCAACGCCAGGCAATACGGTCAGGAAGCCAATGTCGCGGATCACGTAACCGCCGACACCATCGTGAAAACCACACCCCCGCTGGCTGCGATCGAAGCGGTCTGGGGCCCGGCACCCGGGCGCATTCAATCGGACGGGCGCGGTGTGTTCATCCTTGGTGCGCATTTCGGCAAGGTCTTTGTCGGCGTGCAACCGGCCTTCGGTTACGAAGGCGACCCGATGCGGCTGCTCTTCGAAAAAGGGTTTGCGCCGACACATGCCTTTACCACTTTCTATCTCTGGCTGCGCAATACACTGAAAGCAGACGCGATCCTGCATTTCGGCATGCATGGCGCGCTCGAATTCATGCCCGGCAAACAGGCGGGCCTTGGGGCGCGTGACTGGCCGGATCGTCTGATCGGTGAGATGCCGAACATCTACCTTTATGCGTCGAACAACCCGTCCGAGGCCTCGCTGGCCAAACGCCGTTCCGGTGCGGTGACCATCACCCATCTGACACCGCCTCTGGCGGCTTCGGGGCTCTACAAAGGGCTTTTGGACCTCAAGGACAGCCTGACCCGCTGGCGCGCGATGGATCAGGACAGCGACGAGCGGGACGAGTTGCAAGCCCTCATTGCCCAGCAGGCGGATGCGGTGGACATGGGTGATGTCACACCCGATCAGCTGTGGCTCAAACTGCTGGAAACCGAAGACGCGCTGATCCCGGACGGTCTGCACATTCTTGGCAAACCGCTCTCTGATGCGGCGCGGGCGGAATACCTCAGCATCATGGATCACGCAGATGACGCCACCCGCGCGCGGGTGGATGCGCTGCTGCAACAGGAAACCGAACTTGATGCGATCTGCCGTGCGCTTTCCGCGCGCTACATCGCACCCGTGCCGGGTGGCGATCTGATCCGCTCCACGGATATCCTGCCGACAGGGCGCAATATCCATGCTTTTGACCCCTTCCGCATGCCGACGGCCTTTGCCTGTCAGGACGGTGCGAAACAGGCGCAACTGTTGCTGGATACGCATCAGACGCTGCCGCGCACCGTGGCGCTGGTGCTCTGGGGCAGCGACAACATCAAATCCGACGGCGGCCCGATTGCACAGGCGCTGGCCCTGATGGGATGCGTGCCCCGCTTTGACAGTTTTGGACGGCTCGCCGGAGCGGATCTGATTTCATTGGAAGACCTCGGACGTCCGCGCATTGATGTGATCATGACGCTGTCGGGTATCTTCCGTGATCTCTTGCCCTTGCAGACCCGGATGCTGGCTGAGGCCGCACAGAAATGCGCCATGGCCGATGAACCGGTTGAGTTGAACTATATCCGCGCCCATGCGCTGGCCTATGCCGAAAAAACTGGCTGCGATATGGCAGAGGCATCCCTGAGGGTCTTCTCGAACGCCGAGGGTGCTTACGGATCCAACGTCAACCAGCTGGTGGACAGTTCCGCCTTTGGCGATGAAGACGAATTGGCCGATGCCTATCAGGCCCGAAAGAGCTTTGCCTATGGCACAGACGGCAAGGCGTCCTCCAATGCCGCGCTGCTGCAGTCCCAACTGGCCGAGGTCGATGTGGCCTATCAGAACCTCGAATCTGTTGAACTGGGCGTGACCACGGTTGATCATTATTTCGACACGCTGGGTGGCATCGCGCGGGCGGTTAAACGCGCCAAAGGGTCCGAGGCCGCCGTCTATATCGGGGATCAGACCCGTGGATCGGGCAAGGTCCGCACCCTGAAAGAGCAAGTGGCACTTGAAACCCGCAGCCGCAGCCTGAACCCGAAATTTTTCGAGGGCCTGCTGAAACACGGGGCCGAAGGCGTGCGCCAGATCGAGGCGCAGGTGACCAATACGATGGGCTGGTCCGCCACCACAGGTCAGGTTGATCCGTGGGTTTACCAGCGCCTCTCTGAGACCTTTGTGCTGGATGAAGACATGCGCCAGCGCCTTGCTGACCTCAACCCGACCGCGTCAAGCCGCATGGCCAACCGCCTGCTTGAAGCGCACGACCGCAACTACTGGAGCCCCGACGCAGAAACGCTGGCCGCCCTGCAGGATGCCGCCGATGCGCTGGAAGACCAACTTGAAGGGATCGCGGCACAATGATCCCTTCACGCCACATGAACAGGGCAGCGCGCCCCTTTGAAAGGACGATGACATGAGCCCATTGGACAGAACACCGCCCAGCCTGCGTGGTCAGGACGGCGAAGGATCCGTACAGGTCCATCAGGACGAAACCGCCAAGATCGAAGGGGCCAAGGTCTTTTCCGTCTATGGCAAGGGTGGTATCGGCAAATCCACCACATCCTCGAACCTGTCAGCGGCATTTTCCATGCTGGGCAAACGGGTGTTGCAGATCGGCTGTGACCCCAAACACGACAGCACTTTCACGCTGACCGGCAGTTTGGTGCCCACTGTGATCGACATTCTGAAAGAGGTGGATTTCCATCCCGAGGAACTGCGCGCCGAAGATTTCGTCTTTGACGGGTTCAACGGTGTGAAATGCGTCGAAGCGGGCGGCCCGCCTGCGGGTACCGGTTGCGGCGGCTATGTCGTCGGGCAGACCGTCAAATTGCTGAAGCAGCACCATATGCTGGAAGACACGGACGTCGTGATCTTTGACGTGCTCGGCGATGTGGTCTGCGGTGGTTTTGCCGCGCCCCTTCAGCACGCCGACCGCGCGCTGATCGTCACGGCCAATGATTTCGACAGCATCTATGCGATGAACCGGATCATTGCGGCGGTGCAGGCCAAATCAAAGAACTACAAAGTGCGCCTTGCAGGCTGCGTTGCGAACCGGTCGCGCGAAACCGATGAGGTGGACCGCTATTGCGACACCGTCGGGTTCAACCGCATTGCCCATATGCCTGACCTTGATGCGATCCGGCGCTCCCGGCTCAAGAAAAAGACGCTCTTTGAGATGCCTGACGATGAAGAGATCGTACAGGTGCGCAAGGAATACATCCGTCTGGCCGAAACGCTGTGGAACGGAACCGAGCCGCTGGCCCCGGCACCTTTACCCGACCGGGATATCTTTGAACTTCTGGGATTTGATTGATGCGTGACGAAGTAACCCTCTCCACCGGTGCAACACCCGCTGCGCAGCAGCGGTACAGTGCCACTTTGGGCAGGGTAGAGACATATTTCGACAAGACCGCGACCCGCACATGGGAGCGGTTGACCTCTGACGCGCCGGTCTCGAAAATCCGCCAGACCGTGCGGCAGGGCCGGGACCGGATGCGTGATCTGATGCTGAGCCGCCTGCCTGCCGATCTGACGGGCCACCGCGTGCTCGATGCAGGCTGCGGTGCCGGGCAGATGACGATCGAGCTGGCTGCACGCGGTGCCGAGGTGCTTGCCACCGATATCTCGCCCTCGCTGGTCCAGATCGCCGAGGCGCGCCTGCCCGAAGACTTGCGCAAACAGGTCACCTTCACATCGGGTGACATGCTTTGTCATACGCTGGGCCAATTTGATCATGTGATCGCTATGGACAGCCTGATCTATTACGACGAAACCGATATCGGGCGCGCATTGGCGGCCCTTGAGGCGCGCACCGGCGGATCGATCGTGTTTACCGTCGCCCCGCGCACCAAGGCCCTGATGGCCATGTGGTACGCGGGCAAACTCTTTCCCCGGTCTGATCGCAGCCCTGTGATGATCCCCCATGACGCCGGCAGGCTGGCCCGCGCGGCTCTCGCGCAAGGCGTGTCGGGGCAGGTTGCCCCCGTCGAACGCGTCACATCCGGGTTCTACATCTCGCAACTGATGGAGGTGCGGGTATGAATGTCGCCGGTCTGAAACGACTGTCGCTCAAGGCGATGCCCTTTGCCGATGCGGCGAGTGATGGATTGCCCCTGCCGCAATTGCTGCGCCTGTCGCTGTTCCAGATTTCCGTTGGTATGGCCGCCGTGATGCTTCTGGGCACATTGAACCGGGTGATGATCGTGGAATTGACGGTGCCTGCGATGGTTGTCGCGGTCATGATCGCCCTGCCGGTTCTGATTGCACCGTTCCGCACGCTTCTGGGCTTTCGCTCAGACACGCATCGCTCGGCGATTGGCTGGAAGCGGGTGCCCTACATCTGGTTTGGCACATTGTGGCAGTTCGGGGGTCTGGCCATCATGCCCTCGGCGCTTTTGGTCCTTGGGGGTGATGTCTACATCGACGTCCCCTTTGCCGGAGAAATCCTCGCCGCTCTGGCCTTTGTCATGACCGGTCTCGGCATGCATATGACACAGACGGCCGGTCTGGCGCTGGCCTCGGACCGTGCAACAGATGAGACCCGCCCGCGTGTCGTGGCGCTCCTTTACGTGATGTTCCTCGTGGGCATGGGCATTTCATCCCTGATCATCGGCTTTTTGCTGCGGGATTTCACTCCGCTCAAACTCATTCAGGTGGTGCAGGCGACTGCCGTGATCACCGCCGTTCTGAACCTGATCGCCCTGTGGAAACAGGAAAGCCTGCAACCCATGAGCCGCACGGAGCGCGAAGCACCGCGCCCAAGGTTCAAGGACGCATGGGATGATTTCATCAAGGGTGGACAGGCCGGACGGCTCCTCGCCTGCATCTTTGTCGGGACCATGGCGTTCAACATGCAGGATGTACTGCTGGAACCCTATGGCGGCGAGATCCTCGGCCTGTCCGTGTCCTCCACCACATTGCTGACGGCGATGTGGTCGCTGGGCGCGCTGCTCGGCTTTGCCTTGGCGGGCAAGCGGCTTGCCGAGGGCTCGGACGCGTTCCGGCTGGCGGCTGGCGGCATACTGGCCGGGGTCGGTGCGTTCTGCATGGTGATCTTTGCCGCCCCTCTGAATTCGCCTGCGTTGTTCTTTTCCGGCGCGGGCATGATCGGTTTTGGGGGCGGCCTGTTTGCGGTCGCAACTTTGACCGCTTGCATGACCCTGCCCGAAACCGGCATGGCAGGTCGGGGTCTGGCTTTGGGCGCATGGGGGGCAGCGCAAGCGACCGCTGCCGGCCTCTCAATCGCCATTGGTGGCAGCCTGCGTGACTGGACAGGTTCCATCGCAATGTCAGGAGCCTGGGGAGAGGGCCTGGTTTCCCCGGCTACCGGCTATTCAGTCGTATATCATCTGGAGATCGTACTTCTGTTCGTAACTCTGGTGATCCTTGGACCGCTTGTGCGCCGGCGGGTTTATCACACCACAAGAGAAAGCGGATCACGCCCGATGGGCCTGGCCGATTTCCCAACATGACCCCGTTTCAGGAGGAAACGACATGACTGCAGCGTTCTTTGGCGAATTCGATCTGGCGAGCTTGTCTCTCTGGCTCTTCTATATCTTCTTTGCTGGCCTCATCATCTATATCCAGCGCGAAAACATGCGCGAAGGCTACCCGCTCGAAGACGATGAGGGCAACCCTTCATCCAACCCCAGCATGTGGCCCGTGCCCTCGGACAAGACCTTCAAACTGCCCCACGGGCGCGGTGAGGTTACCGTGCCAAGCGGGCAGACACCGGAACGTGCCGACATCGCGCTGAAACGCACCGGACCCGGCAATGGCTTTCCGCTGGAACCCACGGGCGATCCGATGCTGGATGGTGTTGGTCCGGCCTCCTGGGCGCCGCGCCGCGACGCGCCGGAACTGGACGGTCACGGGCATCCCAAAATCGTGCCCATGTCCGCCGCTGAAGGCTTTATCGTCTCCGCCGGGCGTGACCCGCGTGGCCTGCCCGTGATGTCAGGTGACAAGGAAATCGTCGGCAAGATTACCGATATGTGGATTGATGAACCGGAACAGCTGGTCCGTTTCCTTGAGTTCGAACTGGAAGGCAAATGGGGTTCAGGCACCCGTCTGGTGCCGATGACATTCGCCAACATCAAGTCGAACCGCGTCAACATCGCGGCGCTTTACGGCGAACACTTTGCCAATGTGCCGACGATTGCCTCACCACGTCAGATCACCCTGCTCGAGGAAGACAAGATCGCGGGCTACTACGGGGGCGGCAAGCTCTATGCCGGCACCCGTCAGGAACCCAAACTCTGACGAACCCACCGCCACGCGCGCCCCTGCGGGACCATTACCCCGCCGGGGCGCACCCAAGTCAAAACCACAACCAAGGAGATACTCGCCATGTCTCATGACGATTTTGAAATAGAGCCCGTTGAGGGGCTCCCCGCCAAGCCCCCCAAGGGCGAGAATATCCTCTGGCAAGGCCGTCCCGATTGGTGGCGTCTCGCGGTGGAATCTCTGAACGTGAAATGGGTCGCGGGGTACTTCATCCTGCTGGCTCTCTGGCGGTTCGTCTCACAACTGGATCTTTTGCCATTGGGTCAGGCAATCGGTGCGGCAGTGCCCTTTCTGCTACTGGGCCTTGTGACCTGTGGCATGCTGACACTGGTGGCCGTCGCCCAGGCGCGCGCCACCGTCTACACCGTCACCGATGCGCGTGTCGCCATGCGCATCGGCGCGGCCCTGAATGTGACCCTGAACATCCCCTACACCCAGGTCGGCAATGCGATGCTGGATCTGCGCCCGGGCAAAACAGGCACGATCGCGCTTGAAACCATCGGTGAAACACGCCTGTCCTACCTGACCTGCTGGCCGCATGTGCGCCCCTGGCATTTCCGCGAAGCACAGCCTGCCCTGCGCTGCATCCCGGATGCGGAGCGTGTCGCGCGGCTGCTGTCGGAGGCCGCAGAGGCGCGCGTCTCTGTCCCCACTGTCACCCGTGCCCGGCCCCAAGCGGCCCAGGCCGTCGCAGCGGAGTAAAGCAGATGGCCACACACACCCAACCCCGTATCCACGCCAAGGAAGAAGACCTCGTCCCGCGCATCATGGTGCGCATCATGTTCGGACTGGTCCTGACCATTCTGGGCATCGTCACTGTCGCGACCCTGACCGGCCGTGCGCCCGACAGCCAGCCGCCCGTGGGTGCCCTGCTGAGCGAGCGCGCGATTTATCTGTCCGGGGATGCCTCGGGTGCTGCGCGTGTGCTCGATGAACACGGCACGCTGCTGGCCGATTTCACGCCGCAGAACGGCGGGTTCGTCGCCGGAATTGAACGCGTGATCGCCCGCGAACGCGGCAAGAGCGGTATCGACATGTCGGCACCCATTCTTCTACAATTACGGGAAGGCAACCGCCTTTCGATCACGGACCCCGTCACCGGATGGTCAGCCGAGCTTATGGGCTTTGGCGCCACCAACTCCCGCACCTTCGCCAGGTTGCTGGACAAACCCTAACCCAGAAAGGAAGCCACCTCATGGGACTACTGACAAAGGATTTCGAGCGTGCCCCCTGCACAGTTGAAATCAGCCACAAATTCGAAAGCCTGCATGCGCATGTGCGATTCAACAACGGGGCCGTGATCTACCCCGGCGACGAAGTGCAGGTCCATGGCGGCGAAATCATGGCCCCCTTCGGAGAAGTGATCTCTGAAGACCGCGAAGCCACGATCATCCGCGCCAGCAAGCTCGAACGCCTCTGGACCCGGCTCACCGGCGATTTCGAGGTCATGGAGCTTTGCGAATTTTCATTCTCTGAGGAGGTCAAGCTGTGAACGCCCCAGTTAAACACACATCCGAAATCACCGACGCCGAAGAAAGCCTGAAGCTGCAGGAAGCGCAATCCGTCGTGGACAGCGAAAGCGCCACCGAAGTCGCGATGCAGAACACGCTGCTGACGCCGCGCTTTTACACCACCGACTTTGATGAACTGGACGCGATTGATGTGTCCTCGGTACGCGAGGACTGGGACAAGCTGATCGCGCAGATGGTGTCCGACCCCAACAAGGGCCACTTCAAAAAGAATGAAGACTGGGACCATGTTGACTGGGAAAACATGGAGCCGACGCTGAAAAAGGAATTCCTCGATTTCCTGATCAGCTCCTGCACGGCTGAATTCTCGGGCTGCGTGCTCTACAAAGAGATGAAGCGCCGCGGCAACAACAAGGACATCACGCAGCTGTTCCAGCTGATGGCGAGGGATGAGGCCCGCCATGCCGGTTTTATCAACGACGCTCTGCGCGAAGCAGGCGTTGCCGTGAACCTCGGGTTTCTGACGCAGAAGAAGAAATACACCTACTTCCGCCCCAAGTTCATCTATTACGCCACGTATCTCAGCGAAAAGATCGGATATGCGCGCTACATCACGATTTTCCGCCATCTGGAAAAGCATCCCGAGCACCGCTTCCATCCGATCTTCAAGTGGTTCGAGGAATGGTGCAACGATGAATTCAGCCACGGCGAAGCCTTTGCCCTGCTGATGAAAACCGACCCCAAACTGACCAGCGGCAAGAACGTGCTCTGGATCAAGTTCTTCCTCACGGCGGTTTATTCCACGATGTATGTGCGCGATCACCAGCGCCCGGCCTTTCACAAGGCCCTTGGCGTGGACCCGGATTGGTACGCCCATGAGGTCTTTACCAAGACTTCCGAGCTGACCAAGCAGATCTATCCGATCACGCTGGACATCGAACACCCCCGCTGGCAGCGCGGCCTTGAGAAAATGCAAAAAGCCAACGCGGATCTCGCCGAGGCCACGCAGAACGGCAAGTTCTTTGCCAAGATCGGGGCACAGGCCCGTGCGGTCAGTGCGTTCATCTCGCTGATCACGATCCCGGCGAAAAAGCACAAGGTCCCAACCGAGACCCTCATGCGGCCTGCCTACTGAAATGAGCATCTGGTCCGCCTCCCTTCTTGCCCTCTTTGTGTGGTGGTTTTCCACCGGCGCGATCCTGTGGGTGGTCAAGGTGGCGGACCGTAGAGGCGGCAATGCAGGCACGCTTGCCACGCTCTGGGGCCTGCCCATGCTGGCCCTCGGGATATTCGGGTTCTGGAGCACTCTGGACGATATGTCGGCACAGGGCGCGGTTCTGGCGTTCCTCTCCGCACTGGCGATCTGGGGCTGGATCGAACTGGCGTTCCTGACGGGCGTCATCACCGGCCCAAACACCTACCCCCTGCCACCGAACACACCCGAATGGGAACGCTTCATCCGCGCCTGGGGCACATTGGCCTATCACGAAATGCTGCTGGTATTCACGCTGATCAGCATGTTTCTGGTGGAATGGAACATGATGGCGGGCAATAAATTCGCCACATGGACCTTTGCGGTGCTGTTTTTCGCCCGTATCTCGGCAAAACTGAACCTGTTCTGGGGTGTGCCTCGGATCAACGTGGATTTTCTGCCGAACGCGCTTGCGCATCTTGCGACCTACTTCCGGATCAGACCGCTCAACTGGTTGTTTCCGATCTCCGTTTCTGCCCTGACCTTCGCCGCCGCCTGCTGGCTGGAGCGGATGCACGGGGCCGAGACCCAAGGCCAGATCATCGGCTTTGCCCTGCTGAGCGTCATCACGGCGCTCGCACTTCTTGAACACTGGGTGATGGTTTTGCCGATCCCGGACGAAAAGCTCTGGCGGTGGATGTTACCCGCCCCAAAGCAGCCAACACCAAAAGCAACGACACTAAAAGGGGGACATCATGGACTTTGATGCACTGTTCCAAGCGCAGCTGGATACACTCAAAGAAGATGGCAACTATCGTATCTTCGCGGAACTTGAACGGCAGGCCGGGAAATTCCCGCAAGCCAAATGCCATAACGAAGACAGCCCCGATCAAGTGACCGTCTGGTGTTCCAATGACTACCTCGGCATGGGGCAACACCCCACCGTGATCAACGCCATGAAAGGCGCCATCGACGCCTACGGCGCAGGTGCCGGTGGCACGCGCAACATCTCGGGCACCAACCACGCCCACAAGCTGCTCGAAGCCGAACTCGCTGATCTGCACCACAAGGATGACGCGCTGCTCTTTACCTCCGGCTATGTCTCCAACTGGGCGGCCCTGTCCACGCTGGGCAGCCGCCTGCACGATGCGGTGATCCTGTCGGACGAATTGAACCATGCCTCCATGATCGAAGGCATCCGCCATTCGCGCGCCAACAAGGTTTTGTGGAAACATAACGATCCCGAAGACCTCGACCGCAAGCTTTCCGCCCTGCCTGCCAATTGCCCCAAGATCGTCGCCTTTGAATCGGTCTATTCCATGGATGGCGACATCTGCCCCATGAAAGAGATCGTGGAAGTGGCCGAAAAGCATGGTGCCATGACCTATCTTGATGAGGTCCACGCTGTTGGCCTTTATGGACCCCGCGGCGGTGGCATCTCGGAACGCGAGGGGTTGCAGGACCGCATCACCCTGATCGAAGGCACGCTGGGCAAAGCCTACGGCGTCGTGGGCGGCTATATCACCGGCTCAGAGGCGATGTGCGACTTCATCCGCTCCTTTGCCTCCGGCTTCATCTTTACGACCGCCCTGCCTCCGGCGGTTGCCACTGCGGCGCAGGCGTCGATCCGCCACCTCAAGCAATCGGATCAGGAACGCAAACTGCAACAGGAGCGTGTGGCATATCTGCGCAAGCGTCTGGACATGGAAGGCATCCCGCATCTGGAAAACCCCAGCCATATCATTCCGGTCATGATCGGTGATCCGGTGAAATGCCGCATGATCGCGGATTACCTGATGCAGCAATACGGGATTTACGTGCAGCCCATCAACTATCCCACCGTTCCCAAAGGCACGGAACGGCTGCGCTTCACGCCGGGGCCGCTGCACAGCATCGAGGATATCGAACATCTGGTGCTGGCGCTCAAGGAACTGTGGAAACAATGCGCCATTTCACATGCCGTCGCGTAATATTGCTGGGTTGTGAGTGTTGACTCTTGCCCGTAAGTCCTAGGATGTATGGCCAGCAACCTAGGAGATAACGATGACACGAACTTTAGCAGTAGTACTCGCAATGACATTCTCGGCAGCTCCGGTATTCGCCGAAGGTGACATCGAAGCAGGTGAAAAAGCATTCAACAAATGCAAGTCCTGCCACCAGATCGTTTCCGACGCCGGCGAAGAAATCGTGAAGGGCGGCCGGACCGGCCCGAACCTCTATGGGGTCTTGGGTCGTCAGGCGGGCACTGCGGACTTCAGATACGGCGACGACCTTGTTGCCGCCGGTGAAGCCGGCTTGGTCTGGGATGCGGACAACTTTGTGGAATACGTCACCGATCCGCGTGCGTTCCTGCGCGCCTATCTGGACGATTCCAAAGCGAAATCCAAAATGGCATATAAGCTGAGAAGCGGCGGCGAAGACATCGCGGCCTACCTCGCATCGGTGTCCGGCAGCTCAAGCTGATAGCCGACAAACTGAACCGAAGACGCCGTCCTATCGCGGGGCGGCGTTTTTGTTTTGGCAGACCCCGCACGAAGCAGGCTTCCAGCGGAAAACGCCGCTCGCCTTGTGCGCCAGCCGGGACCGACATGCCCCGTCAAATAGCCGTTGCCTTCCCCAACCGTTCAGCGACAATATACGCCCGACATTGAAAAGCAGGCCACCGGATGGACAATCGAAAACTCACGTCTCTCTTCGAAATCACGGGGTCTTTGTCTGCGATGGTCTATGCCGTGCTGATCGCCTCGAATACGGGCAACGAAATCCTTGGGTTTTCACTGTTGCTGATCTCCGCCAGTCTCTTTGCAGCCTGGGCGGTGATCGACCGGCGCTGGACCTTCCTGATGCTGCAAGCCTTCTACGGTGGCTCCGCGATCCTCGGTCTCGTGCGCTGGGGGTGACCACGCGCCTGAAGCGTTTCGAGTTCATCCTGCATCACCTGTTCGCGGCCTCTCTTTTTCGATATTCCTTGACGCCAAACACCGGCATCACCCACCGCTTCCCGGGGGCAAGGACATCAACGCGTGAGGTGGTACATGATGTGTCTGGTTTTTCGTCAGGCGCCATGATCGGACAGAAAGGCGAGGATGAGCCGGGCGATCTCTTCCGGGGCTTCTTCATGGGCGAGATGGCCGAGGTGTTCCAGATGGATGACGCGGGCATTTTGCAGTTTTTGGGCGGCCTTGTCCGACACGCTGGGCGGTACGGTGGCGTCCTTGTCCCCGACAATGAACAGCGTTTGGGCGGGAATGGTCGGTAAGTCGCGCAGCAAATCATCAAGGGACCATTGCGCCATCATCATCAGGGTGGCATCCGCGTGGTTCCTGTTGCTGATCAACCGTTGGTAATAAGATAGCCCCTGCGCGTCCAGTTCAGAGCCTGTGCTGCGTATGAGAGCCGCAATGCGCGCCGGTGAACTGGTTGCAGATGCAAAGATCTGCGCGGTGAACGGAACCGCGGCCAAGAGTTTTGCCAGAACGGGGAACAGGACCCCGGCGAGCCCTTTGAAGTTGTCCAAGGCAGGGTTGATACCGATGACCCTGGGGGTCTGTTCCTGCGGTGAAAAAACACGTTCGGACAGGCGCAAGGCAAGCGCCCCGCCTGCCGAGTGGCCGATGATGGCCACAGGCTGCCAACCCTCCTGCGCACATAACGCCACGATATCCTCGGTTGTCGACGCGAGGCCCGAACGGTGACGCGCACCCAGTTGCGTATATCCCTGTCCCGGCAGGTCAATGGCCACCACATGGTGGTTTTTGCTCAATGCGGTCGCGAGATCGCGAAACGAATGGGTGCTGCCGCCTGCACCGTGCAAGAGCAAAACCGTCGGCCCTGCCCCGAATTCCTGAACATGCCATCTGTGCGGATGGCAGAAAACCTGTCGTGAATGATCAGCGTGCGGCCAGTCTTTGGGCGGCGGCCAGCGCATCTAGGCGTCCAGTGCTGCGTTGACGGCCCCGGTAAGCCGCTCTGCATCGGCGCGGGGCAGAGCAAGATATGGCGCGCCAAGCCGCGCGGACAAAGCCCTGAGCGGCTCTTGCGGGCGTTTGGACATGTCAATCACCAATGCGGCGATGTTCTGGGTCTGAATGATTTGAGCCATCTGTTCTGAGTCGGCTTGTGCTGCCGTGCGATCCGGCGTGCCGTCCAATGCGATGTTGGCACGGCCGTCCGTCAGAACGACGACCGTCGGGGTCAGCCCTTTCGAGCGGCTTTGCTGCGCGAGCAGAGCGGCCTGTTGCAGGCCAGCGGCCAGCGGGGTGCCGCCGCCGCCGGGCAGGCTGGCCAGACGGCGCTTTGTTTGCACCAGTGATCGCGTGGGTGGCAACAGCAACTCGGCCCCCTCACCGCGAAAGGCCACAAGGGCCACGTGATCGCGGGCGGCATAGGCTTGTGCCAGCAGCAATTCGACAGCGCCCTTGGCTTCGTTCAGGCGCGACATGGCGGCAGAGCCGGAGGCATCAACCGTGAATATCAGCAGCCGGTCCGATTGCTCCTGATACCGTTTGAGGCGGATGTCCGAAGGGCGGATGTGCAGGCCGGTTCGTGTCGGGACAGCCCGTTGGCGCAGCGGTTGCCACGGGGCGGCAGCACGCAAAGTCGCCACCAGATCAATGCGGGCGCGCCCGTCAAGCCGCCCGGGTCGGGAGGGCAGAGGGCGACCCCGGCGGTTGCCTTTGCGTTTTTGCCCGGCCCCCGCGCCACTTGCCCCGCGCGATGTCCCCGCAGGGGCAAGACCCGCCAGCAGGTCGGGCGGCAACAAGGCTTTGACGGCTTCGACCAGCATGTCGCCTTCGGGCAGGGACAGGGTATCGCTGTCGCCTGCCGCGTCATCCTCGGGCGAATCTTCGGGCGGGGCGGGGGGATCTTCGGCGGCGTCGGGTTCTTGCGGAAGCCGCGTGGCGCGGTGTGGATAGGTCAGTTCGGCAGCCACATTGAGATCGCTGTCCGTCACCTTGTCGCGTCCGTTCAGCGCCGCATGCGCCCGCGCCACACGCAGCGCCAGCAAAGGCGCGCGCAAACTGTCGATGCCGAAAACCGCCGCGATCTCGGCAAGGGTTTGGATATCGCCTGCGCTCACTGTCACGTGGCGGGGGTCAAGCGCCGATGTTCCTGCGGGGGCAGGTTGCCACCCCTCCGGCATACGGCCTTCGGGTTCGATGTGCAGCGCAAGCCGGTCGGCAAGGGCAGGGGGTGCGTGCTCATCCGCTTCGGCACCTTCATCAAGCGCGATCAGCATATGGCCGGCATCCCTGTCGAGGATCTGTGCCAGCTTTGCGGCCAGCCCGGTGCCGCACCGCTCTGCCATCACCAGCAGGGCATTGGTTTTATCGTCAAAGAATGACGTGTTTTCAACAAGGTGCGAGCTTTCCAGCGTTGCGGCAAGGTCGAGGCCGCCAAACAGCTGGTCGTCGCTGATGGTGGGATGAATCTTGCGCAGTTTCAGCCCGCGCAGCGCGGCAAGAACGTGATCCCGCGCCGGACTGGCGCGCATCCGAATGACGGCACCACCGAGGTCCGCGTTTTCAACCGTCAAAAGCCGGAGCGCAAGGGCCGCGCGATCCCAGCTGTCGGACTCATGGCTCACCCCAGAACCTCGGCGACGATGCGGGCGACGCGCGCACCTGATCCGGCCTCGTCCAGCGGGTCGCGCCGCAAGCGGTGTGACAGGGCGGAGGGGGCGATATCGCGCAGATGGGCACGGGACAGAACCTTATCGCCCTGATAGGCCGCAAGTGCGCGCGCGGTGCGCAAGAGCGTCAACTCGCCCCGCAAACCGTCGGAGCCAAGCGCGATGCACAGGGCGGCGCAGTCATGCAAAATATCGTCCGGCGTTTTGATTTTCGCCAGCCGTTTGCGGGCCTTGAGGATCGTGTCGCGCACCTTGGTGTCTTCGGCGCTGTAATGGGCCATGAAAGCGTCGAAATCGCTCTCAAAGGCGTCGCGGCGCTTGATGACTTCGACCCGCTCAGCCACGTCATTGGGGGAGCGCACCTCGACGGACAGGCCAAAGCGGTCCAGCAGTTGGGGGCGCAGTTCGCCTTCCTCGGGGTTGCCGGAACCGACCAGCACAAAACGGGCAGGGTGGCGGATCGAGAGGCCCTCGCGTTCGACCACGTTTTCACCGGATTGCGCCACATCGAGCAGCAGATCGACGATATGATCCTCCAGCAGGTTGACCTCGTCGATATAGAGGTATCCGCGATTGGCACGCGCCAGCAGGCCGGGTTCAAAGGCCTTTTCGCCGCGTGTCAGGGCGCGTTCAATGTCCAGCGCGCCGACCACGCGATCCTCGGTGGCTCCGAGGGGCAGGTCAATCACAGGGGTGGGGCGCGAAACCAGTTTTTTCGAGCCTAACTCCGCCCATTCGGGGCAATCTGCGGCCCTTGATGAATTCACCGGGCAGCTTTCGACGGCGCGAATTGGCGGCAACAGGGCCGCAAGCGCACGCACGGCCGTGGATTTCCCGGTGCCGCGGTCACCAAAGACCAGCACGCCGCCGATACCGGGGTCCACGGCGGTGAGCACCATGGCCTGTTTCATTTCGCGCTGACCAACGATGGCGGAGAAAGGGAAGGGGGTCTTCATGCATGTAATTCCAATTTTTCAAGAGGGCTTGCGCCCTCCCAGGAGCCTGTATCGCCCAATATGGCGAAACGGGCGTAGAGTTCTTCGGCAAACCAGTCTTCGTCGCGCACTGCCCGGATGGCGGCGGCATGGGGTCCGTTCATACGGGCAAAGGCGGCCATCGCATTGGCGTCCGGCCAGAGCGAAAAGGTGACCTGATGCAGCAGTGGCACCTCTCCGATGCCGATCTTGAAGGCGACGTTCTCATCGCTGCCGATCATCTGGCTGATGTCGGGCACGCGTCGCCAGAACTTGAGCGCAAGGGAGGGTTTGACAGTGGCGCGGGTCAAGGCGGCAAGCGGACCCGTGATTTTCTGACCCGTCGGGTGGAACGGCGTGTCCCCGGACCAAACCCCGCGCACTGAGGCGGTTTCAAGGAAAATCGTCCAGCTTTCCGATGCTTTGCGGTGGTATTTGGCAAAGATCGGGGCAGTGTCAATTTGCTGGCGGGCCGTTTGCTCATCCGGCCAAGTGGCGAGGATTGCGAACACGGCGGTGTTGGGCAGGGGGGTGAAACCCTCACCGCTGCCCGATCCGCAGAGTTTCCAGAAACCGATTCCCGGAACCGATGGCAGGGACAGGCGCGCCCGCCCCATCATGTAAAGCGCCCAAATTCGGGCAGGAATCCGCGAAAAGCGGAAAAAGCTAATGCTTACAACGGGTCTTTCGGTCATTTCGCGCACGGGTTCTTTCGTGAGTGTCAACTTAGTCTGACACCAATTTGCGCAAAATGGAAGATCACAATTGTCAAGTCAACTAGACACATCTACTGTGGTTCCATGATGACACGTATTGAGACTATCGAATCTGTAGAGACCGGCGATCGCGCGGGTGCGCGTGCGATCGTCATTGGTGCGGGCCTCGGCGGTCTGGCGGCGGCGATGCGCCTTGGCGCCAAGGGCTACCGCGTTACGGTGATCGACAAGCTGGATGTTCCCGGCGGGCGTGGTTCCGCGATCTGGCAGGACGGGCACCGCTTTGATCTGGGTCCGACGATTGTCACGGTGCCGCAGCTTTATCGTGAATTATGGCAAGCCTGTGGGCGTGATTTCGACGCGGATGTGACGCTGAAGCCGCTCGATCCGTTTTACGAAATTCGCTGGCCGGATGGCACGAAATTTGTCGCCCAACAGGATACTGAAAAGCTGCGGGCTGAAGTGGCCAAGCTGGCGCCGGGTGATCTGGCGGGGTTCGACAAGTTTCTGGTGGATAGCTCGAAACGCTATTGGTTCGGGTTCGAAGACCTTGGCCGACGCTCCATGCACAAGCTGTGGGATCTGGTGAAGGTGCTGCCGACCTTTGCGCTGCTGCGCGCGGATAAATCGGTCTATGCCCATGCCGCAAGCCGGGTGAAGGACGAAAAGCTGCGCATGGCGCTGAGCTTTCATCCGCTGTTCATCGGTGGCGATCCGCTGCATGTGACGTCGATGTATATCCTCGTGGCCTACCTCGAAAAGGAATTCGGGGTGCATTACGCCATGGGCGGTCTGGCCGGTATGGCGCAGGCGATGGGGCGCGTGATCGAGGATCAGGGCGGTACGCTTTTGATGAACACGCAAGCGGATGAGATCGTGGTGCGCGATGGCACCGTCACCGGCGTCAGGCTGGAAAGCGGGCTGGAAATGGGCGCGGATGTGGTGGTGTCAAACGCGGATGCGGGCCACACCTATACGCGGCTGATGCGCAACCACAAAAAGAAACGCTGGACGCCTGCCAAGCTAAAAAAGACGCGTTATTCCATGAGCTTGTTCGTATGGTACTTCGGGACGAAGGGTACGCGCGGGGATTGGAAGGATGTGGGGCATCACACGATCCTGAACGGACCGCGCTATGCCGGATTGCTCAAGGATATCTTTATCAAGGGCAAGCTGTGTGACGACATGAGCCTCTATGTGCACCGCCCTTCGGTCACCGATCCGAGCGTTGCGCCTGAGGGCGATGATACGTTCTATGTCCTGAGCCCCGTGCCGCATCTGGGGCATGACAATGGGGTCGATTGGGCCGTGGAAGAGCCCAAGTACAAGGCCAAGATGCTGAAAGTTCTGGAAGACCAGTTGCTGCCCGGTTTGACTGCCAAGATCAGCACCGAGGTCGTCTTTACCCCCGAGACCTTCCGCGACCGTTACCTCAGCCCTCTGGGGGCAGGGTTCTCGATTGAGCCGCGCATCCTGCAAAGCGCGTGGTTCCGCCCGCATAATGTCTCGGAAGAGGCTAAGGGGCTCTATCTGGTGGGCGCGGGCACGCATCCCGGCGCAGGGGTGCCGGGCGTGATTTCGACCGCTGAGGTGCTGGGCAAACTGGTGCCTGATGCGGAGACAGTGAAATGATTGCGCCCGCGGATATGGAGCACTGCCGCGAGGCGATCCGTCATGGGTCCTTGTCCTTTCATGCGGCGTCCAAATTGCTGCCCGCGCATGTGCGCGACCCGGCCTTGGCGCTTTATGCGTTCTGCCGTCTGGCGGATGATGAGGTCGATCTGAAACAGGACAAGGTCGCGTCGGTTTTGCGGCTGCGGGATCGGCTGGATCAGGTCTATGCCGGGCGGCCGAAAGATGCGCCGACGGATCGTGCTTTTGCGGCCATCGTGGAGGAATTCGAGATGCCCCGCGCGCTGCCTGATGCCTTGCTCGAAGGGCTGGCATGGGACGCGGCAGAGCGTCGGTATGATACCCTGTCGGGCGTCAAAGACTATTCCGCGCGGGTGGCCTCGGCCGTTGGGGCGATGATGTGCGTATTGATGCGGGTGCGCGATGCGGATGCTCTGGCGCGGGCCTGTGATCTGGGCGTCGCCATGCAGTTGACCAATATTGCCCGCGATGTGGGCGAGGACGCGCTGGAGCGGCGTATCTACCTGCCGCTGGAGTGGCTGGAGGATGCCGGGATAGAGGTCGAAGTATTCTTTGCCGATCCCAGGGCCACGAAGGCGGTGCGGGGCATGGTCAAGCGGCTGGTGATGGAGGCCAACCGGCTCTACATGCGCTCCGAAGCGGGCGTTGGCGCGTTGCCGCGTGGGTGTCGTCCGGGGATTTATGGCGCGCGGTTCATCTATGCCGGTATTGGCGGTCAACTGACGCGCATGGGATACGATTCCATTTCCGCGCGGGCGCGCACGAATAAATGGCAAAAGATCGGATGGCTCGGTCAATCCATGCTGTTGAGCGGGGCGAGCATGATCATGCCGAAATCGTCAGTGCTCTATGCGCGACCCTTGCCGGAAGTGCAGTTTCTGGTGGATGCGACAGCCATCGGTGCGCCGCAAAGATCGCGCAGTGATGCGCTGATGTCAGTGCTCTCGACGCTGGAGGCGCGCCGTCAGGCACAACGTGCCGAGTTGACAGGCTAGGCCGTAGTCTCTAGCTGTCAGCCATGTTCTGGCTCTTATTCAGTTTGTTTCTGGTCGCCTGCGTCGGCGCGGGCCTGACGGGTGGGTTGTTCCCGCCCGGTCCGTGGTATCGTAAACTGCAAAAGCCGTGGTTTACCCCGCCCGATTGGGTGTTCCCCGTTACATGGAGCGTGCTTTATGTCTGCATCGCTGTGGCGGGCGCACGGATCGCGATGGCTGAAAACAACGCGGTGGCGATGGCGTTCTGGACTTTGCAGATCGCGTTCAACGGGCTGTGGACGCCGGTATTTTTCGGGATCAGGAACATCCGACTGGGCATGGCGGTTGTTTGCATGCTCTGGGTTATCGTGCTTGGCGGGATCATCGTGATGTGGCCGGTGGATCAGATCGCAGCGCTCTTGTTCGTGCCCTATCTGATCTGGGTAACGATCGCGGCATCCCTCAATGCCGGCGTGTGGTGGCTGAACCCGGAAGTGGCGCGCAATCCGCCGCATGTAGCGACCTGAGCGCGGCAACGGACGCTGGTCAGAACCTGTAGGAAACGCCCAACACCGGGCCTGATTGCTCAAGCCGGAAGTCATCATCGTCGTTGTCCACGTTCAGATACCGATACCCGGCGCGCGCCGTCCAGTTTTCTGCGAATTCATAGTCGAAAGTAACCGTGAACTGATAGGTCTCACGATCGTTGACGAAATTGCCGTAATCGGCAGAGATCGTGGTGCTCCATGTATCTGACAACTCGAAACGCCCCATCGCTGCGACAATCGGGTCGGTCCAGCTGTTGTCGTCGCCGACCGTCGTTCCGGGCTGGGTGCCGGGGCGCAGCCGCAAGGTTGTATCGGTGTTGAAATACCTGAAGCCGCCCCCGAGATGGAATGAATACGATGAGGCGTCGCGCATCTTGTAAAGGGCCAATGCGTTGAAAACGGTGGTCTTGGAGGACGTATCGAGGCGCGAAAACGCATCACCCGGTGTGCTGTTTTCAAAGCCGAGGTTGAAATACATCAGATCCGCGATGAACGTCCACTGACCATTGCTGGCAGTAAACGCGCCCATCCCGGCAAACTCCAGATTATCGAGCGCATCGGAGAAGCTGAGTTCGCCCTCGATCCCGCCGACATTCAGCGTCGTCTCTGCAGCGAAAAGGTAAAACGACCCCTCGTAGGTCCACGCACCGCCCTGCGCGACCACGGGCCCTGCGGAGAGGGCCAGCAATCCTGCAAGGGTGCCGGTTTTGATATGATACAAATGCTGGTCCTCAGGCTTGGGTCGGATCGTTTCAAACGATCCAATACACCCTGAGTAGAAATATTATGTTAAGAGCGCAACCTGAGAGTTTCCAGCACTACCGAACGCCTGTCTTGCCCCGAAGGGCGGTCGGTCAGTCCCAGCTCCAGTTTTTCCGCCGCGGCACGCGCACGGCAAGCATGGGTTTCAAGAGCGGCGATCGGAACCGGGTCAGATCAAGCGCTTCGTGCACGCCGGTTGTTTCCTCGCCGTCGATCCTGGTGCGTACGGCAGAGCGGGAGTAAAACGGAGCGTCGAGCATGCTCATCACCTGATGGGGTTTGTAGCCTGCATCGCTGCGCGTTTCGCGTTTGACCGCCCAGAGCGTGCGGCGAAACCCGGTTTTCGGGGGCATCTCGATCTTGCGCGCGGTTCCGTCATGATCAAAGGCGAAGCCTGCCGACAGTTCCGTACCATCAAGACGCGTCGCGTCGTAGAAACAGGTGGCACCGCCCGAGGTCGGAAAGCGGCCCCATGTCCAGTAGCTGAAATCTTCTTCCAGCGCGCGGGACCCGAAATTCGCGTCGAAATAGCCCTCGCCCTGCCATTGCCAGCCGGGGCGGTCGATGTTGACGCTGATGCGTGCGCGGGGCGCGAAGGGGCGCCAGACGTGGGCGCCATCCGGGGTCAGGGGCAGTTCGACATTGGTGATGGCCGAAGGGGTGACGCGGATTTCGCCTCTGATGCGGTTGATCAGCGGCGGGCTGGACACCTCGTTGATTTCGATAACCAGATCATTGCCATCCCAGCGCATCATCGACGGACCAACCTGCAGCCGGGAGGCGGTCTGGCGCAGCGCGCTTTGCCCCCGGTCCGTCATGGTGAACCGTCCGCCGGGCCCGTAGGTGGCGACATTGATGCAGACGTGATCCTGCGGGCATTTGCGCCCCGACCAACGATACCACGGCGAAAACACCGATCCGATAAACCCGATGACGGAGACCGCGCGGCTGCCGCAATCGCTCAGCCCGTCGACATACCACCAGGCGTAGCCGTTGGGGCCGACAGCGACGTTGAAGTTTGGGCGCGCAAGATCGCCTCTGCCGCGTGCCGGGCGGAGAGTGTCGCCATCGGGACCCCCGCCCCCGGATGGGTGCCGCCCCCCGCGAGCCATAGTCCCGCAATCGGCGTCTGCGCTGTCGGGCGCTGGAGTGCCGCTGTCAGCCCGTGCGGCGTCTGGCCGTAAAGCGCGCCGAGCGTTTCGGGAAAGAGCATCGCGAAATCCTGCGGCGTCGTGAGCGTCTCTGTTGTCGGCATCGGCGTGAAAGTCACGCCCATATCCGCCATCCGTTGCATGATCTGCTGGTGCCATTTTTCAATCTCCTGTGGGGGAGTGTGTGTCTCTGTTGCGGGCGCGTTCGAGATCATCTCGAAACGCTCAAGGGTGGGGATGTCGGCGCCGTGACCTCGGTCTTCGGCACAGAGGTATAGCGTGGGATCCGCGGGCATGCGCCCTGCCATCAGCTCTTTGAACTCGCAATCCGGGTCCGCAGCAAAGAAGACGTTGTGATGGGTCAGATCACGTCCCTGCGGGGTCGCGGCAAAGCTGTGCACGCGGGCGGAGAAGGATCGGGGCAGTTTGACGGTCTGCGGGGCCACGACCCTGAGGTCTGCACCCATGCTGCCGGTGGCGAGCGCGCGCGGATCGCCCGCGTAAAGGATCGCCTCGGCTTCCAAAAGATAGGTGCCGTCGATTTCTACGCCCACGGCGCGCCCGCCCACTGTTTTGATGCGGTCCACATGGGTGTTGTAGCGGATGTCGACACCTGCGTGTCGCGCCAGTTTGGCGATGGCGTGGGCCAGTTTGTGCATGCCTCCTTCGACGACCCAGACGCCTGCGGCCTCTGCCTGCCAGATCAGCGACAGGATCGCCGGGCTGAGGTGGGGCGCACCGCCCACATAGGTGGCATAGCGGCCAAATAGCTGCGCAAGCCTCGGGTCGCTGAAGGCGCGGCCCAGCGATGTTTTCAACGTCGACAGCGGGGCCATGGCGGCAATCAACTGCGGTTGCTTGAGCACATGCGGGACAAGGTCGCGCATCCTTGGGTTGGGGGCCTGCATCATCGGCGCATCAAAGGCATCGAACAGCTGTTGGGTGCGTCGGTTGAATTGCATGAACTCATCGGCGGATGTGTTGCCCGCAAAGGCGGCGATGGCATCGCGGCTCAAGAGCGGGTCTGCGTGCAGGTCCAGCTTGCTGCCGTCGGGCCAGAAATGCCGCGCGAGGATGCTTTGTGGCACAAGCGTCACATGGTCCTTGAGCCGCGTGCCCGCGCAGGCAAACAGATCGTCAAAAACATGACGCATCGTCAAAACGGTGGGGCCGGCATCGACGGGTCCGGCGGCGCTGCTCAGGGTTCTGATCTTGCCGCCGGGATGATTGTGCCGTTCCAGCAAGGTGACCTGCATGCCGCTGGTCGCCAGACGCAAAGCGGCGGCAAGACCCGCGATGCCTGCACCAATCACAATAGCACGTGGCCGGTCGGGAATGAGGGGGGCGGTTGAAACATGCATAAGGGATTGTTGACTCGAATGGCGAAAGTGTCCAGTATGATTTACACTTGAGTGTCGGAAAATACTGACACTTGCGCTCGAAAGGACATCCATATGGGCATGAATTCGCGAATTGAAGCCGC
Organism: Roseobacter denitrificans OCh 114; assembly: GCF_000014045.1. Taxonomy (NCBI): domain Bacteria; kingdom Pseudomonadati; phylum Pseudomonadota; class Alphaproteobacteria; order Rhodobacterales; family Roseobacteraceae; genus Roseobacter; species Roseobacter denitrificans. Next base: position 114,489 of record NC_008209.1, on the reverse strand, counting down.
CATTGCGCAAGCTGTCGCCGTTGGGCAGGGCCGGGGGGCTGTGCCGCAACGGTTGTCCTCCGCGCTTGGGTATGCGACCGCCCCGGGCGGTGCACGGATCCGGCCAACGATTCTAACCTCCGTCGCGCTGGCCTGTGGCGATGACCAGCCCAAGCTGACGGATGCGGCGGCCTCTGCGCTGGAACTGATCCACTGTGCGAGCCTCGTGCATGACGATTTGCCTTGCTTTGATGACGCGGATACGCGCCGCGGCAAACCCTCGGTGCACAAAGCCTATTCCGAGCCTTTGGCGGTGCTGACCGGGGACAGCCTGATCGTGCTCGCTTTTGAAATTCTGGCGCGGCAGTCGGGCCTTGCGCCCGACCGCGTGGCGCAGATGATTCTCATCCTGTCGCAACGTACCGGCATGCCGGGCGGTATCTGTGCGGGGCAGGGTTGGGAGAGCGAGGCAGAGATTGACCTTTCCGCCTATCATCAGGCCAAGACCGGCGCGCTGTTCATTGCGGCGACGCAAATGGGGGCGGTCGCTGCCGGTCAGGAGGCTGAGCCGTGGTTTGAACTGGGCGCGCGCATCGGGGAGGCCTTTCAGGTCGCCGATGATCTGCGCGATGCGCTTTATGATGCCGACACATTGGGCAAGCCTGTGGGTCAGGATGATTTACATGGGCGACCCAATGCGGTGACGCTGCTTGGTGTGCAGGGGGCGATTTCGCGGCTCAAGGATATTCTGGGCGGGGCCATTGCCTCGATCCCGTCCTGCCGGGGCGAGGCGCAGCTGGCCGATATGGTGCGCAGATATGCAGAGCGTCTGACGCCTGTGGCTCCGAATGTTGCGGCCTCGCGCAGCAATGTCTGACACGATCCACGACATGCCCGAGTGGCGCGGCGGTTGGCTGAACCGTCTGGTGGCCCGGCCGGGTTTTCAAAGCTGGGCCAGCCGATTTCTCCTGACACGCGGGCAGGCACGCCGTGATGGTGCGATCCTCTTCGACGTGGTGCAGGGGTTTGTACAAAGCCAGGTCCTGATGGCCGTGGTCGAGCTTGACCTGTTGCGTCGTCTGCGCGGTGGGCCGCAATCGGCGGAAATGCTGGGGCGCGCAACCGCGATCCCGCCCGAACGTATGCAGGTCTTGTTGCAGGCGGCAGCCGCGTTGAAGCTGCTCAAGCGGACGCGGAGCGGGCAATATGGTCTGGCGCGCAAGGGCGCGGCCCTGATGGGCGTGCCGGGGTTGGAGGCGATGATTCGTCATCACCGGGCGTTTTACACCGACCTGAAAGATCCCGTTGATCTGTTGCGCGGGCCGGAGCGCACGGAGCTTTCCGAATTCTGGCCCTACGTCTTCGGCGCGCGCGGCGAGATCGACCCGCAGGTGGCCGAGGCCTATTCCGACCTGATGGCGCAGAGCCAGCTTTTGGTGGCGCAGGATACGCTGCGCACGGTGTCGCTGAAAGGTGTGCAGCATCTGCTGGACATCGGTGGGGGCACGGGCGCGTTTTTGAAGGCGGTGGGGGATGCCTATCCCAATCTGAAAATGACCCTCTTTGACTTGCCGCAGGTCACACCCGGCGCCACGGCGCGGTTTGAGCAGGCGGGCATGATGGACCGTGTCACTCTGCACCCCGGTTCGTTCCGCGATGACCTCTTGCCGGATGGGGCAGATGCGATTTCGCTGATCCGGGTCCTCTATGATCATGCCGATGACACGGTGGCAACGCTGCTGGAGGACGTCTTTGACGCGCTGCCCGATGGCGGGCGGCTCATCATCTCCGAGCCTATGGGTGGCGGTGCGCAGCCGGATCGGGCGGGGGATGTGTATTTCGCCTTTTACACAATGGCGATGCAGACAGGGCGCACACGGTCCGCCGAAGAGATCACAGCGCTGTGTCAGGCGGCTGGTTTTACCGACATCCGCTGCCCGCGCCCGGCGCGCAATTACGTGACGCGGGTGATCTCGGCACGCAAGCCAAATCAATGATGTAAAATGTGTCAATTATAGTTGACACACTGACATGTAAGTTTAAACTGACATGTAACGAAGCCAGAATCTGTGAGTCTTGCTGGACAGTATTTGCCCCAGGACTCAGCCGGAAGGAGCCAAACCCGTGGACACCACAGCCGTTCTACTGAAAGGTCCCAAAGACCTCGACGTTGACACCCTGCAGCTACACGTGCCGGGTGACGGGGATCTTGTGGTCGAGATTGAACACTCCGGTATTTCAACAGGCACCGAAAAGCTTTTCTGGTCCGGTGAGATGCCCCCCTTCCCCGGCATGGGGTATCCGCTTGTGCCCGGCTATGAAGCGGTGGGCGAGGTGGTTGAGGCTGACAGGGCCACGGGGTTCAAGGTTGGCGAACGTGTGTTTGTTCCCGGCGCGAATTGCTATGACGGTGCCTTTGGTCTGTTCGGCGGGGCAGCATCCCGTGTTGTTACCGCGTCGGATCGTGTGACCCGCATTGATGCGGGGCATGGTGCCAGCGGCGCGCTTCTGGCGTTGGCCGCGACAGCGCGCCATTCCATGGCGGGTCTGAACAAATCCGTTCCCGATCTGATCGTGGGCCACGGTGTGCTGGGCCGCTTGCTGGCGCGTCTGACGATTGCCGCCGGTGCGCCTGCGCCGATGGTCTGGGAAATTGACGAAAGCCGCCGCAAGGGTGCGCAGGGCTACGAGGTGATCGCGCCCGAAGATGATCCGCGCCGCGATTACACATCGGTCTATGATGCTTCCGGTTCGGTTGAGGTGCTCAACGATCTGGTGGGGCGTCTGGCCAAGGGCGGTGAAATCGTGCTCGCCGGCTTTTACACCACGGCGATCAGCTTTGCCTTTCCGCCTGCCTTTATGAAAGAAGCGCGGTTCCGCGTGGCGGCTGAGTGGACGCATGACGATCTTGCGGCGACGCGCGCGCTTGTCGAGGGCGGATCGCTGAGCCTCGAAAACCTAATCACACATCAGGCCAGCCACCTGAATGCGCGGGCAGCTTATGCTCAGGCATTCACGGATCCGGACTGCCTCAAGATGATATTGAACTGGAAGGACGTGGCATGAAAGATGAGGTTCCAAACCTGAAGGACTTCGACAAACGTCTGCGTGACGAAGCGCAGGCTGAGCCCACGCTGGAAGTCCCGCAAGGTGAGCCCGCATCCAAAACGCAGATCATCGCGATCTACGGCAAGGGTGGTATCGGCAAATCCTTCACGCTCGCCAACCTGAGCCACATGATGGCGGAGCAGGGCAAGCGCGTCCTGTTGATCGGCTGCGATCCGAAATCCGACACGACCTCGTTGCTTTTTGGCGGCAAGGCCTGCCCGACCATAATTGAAACCTCGACCCGCAAGAAGCTTGCCGGCGAAGAGGTCAAGATTGGGGATGTCTGCTTCAAGCGCGGCGGTGTCTTCGCGATGGAACTCGGCGGTCCCGAGGTGGGGCGCGGCTGCGGTGGTCGCGGCATCATCCACGGGTTTGAACTGCTGGAAAAGCTCGGCTTTCATGACTGGGATTTCGACTACGTCCTGCTGGATTTCCTCGGTGACGTGGTTTGCGGCGGCTTTGGTCTGCCCATCGCGCGCGACATGGCGCAAAAGGTGATCCTTGTTGCGTCGAATGATTTGCAGTCGCTTTATGTGGCGAACAACGTCTGCTCCGCCGTGGAATATTTCCGCAAGCTGGGTGGTAACGTCGGTGTAGCCGGGCTGGTGATCAACAAGGATGACGGCACCGGCGAGGCGGCAGCCTTTGCCGAAGCGGTCGACATCCCGGTGCTGGCCTCGATCCCGCAGGATGATGACCTGCGCAAGAAGTCCGCAAACTATCAGATCGTCGGCACGCAGGAGTCCCAGTGGGGCGATCTGTTTGCGATGCTTGGGGACAATGTCGCCGTGGCCCCTCCACAACGCCCCACGCCTCTGGATCAGGACGGTTTGCTTGGGCTTTTCGATGCCTCGGAAACAGGCGGCGATTACGTGCTTGTCCCGGCAACGGATGTGGACATGCGCGGCAAGAATGCCGAACCCAAACCATCGCTGGAGGTCGTCTATGACGATGCGTGAGCGATTTGAGAAATCACAGCGTGCCATCGCGCGGGGCCGTTTTCAGGCTACCGCCTCAGAGCAGATATTCGACGCCGCACAGAGTGCCATCGAAGAGACGCGGCAATTGCTGGAAGACCTGGCCCGCGGGCCTTTTACAAAAACGGAGCAGCCTGAGTGAAAAGTGAAGTCACATATGATGATGCCGCCGAGGTAGAGGTGATCAAGGGTCACCCGCACGGCGATGTATCCCGTGTGGCAAGCGACGCACCTGCCGATGCGATGGGCTGTCACTCCGGCGCGGATATGGCAGAGGCCGCACGCAACGCCGGCCAGTCTGAACTGCTGGACAAGTTCAAGGCCGACTATCCGGTTGGCCCGCATGACAAACCACAAAGCATGTGTCCGGCGTTCGGGTCCCTGCGGGTGGGTCTGCGGATGAAGCGGGTCGCGACCGTGCTGAGCGGGTCGGCGTGCTGCGTCTATGGTCTGACTTTCGTGTCGCATTTCTATGGCGCGCGCCGGTCGGTCGGCTATGTGCCGTTCAACTCGGAAAGCCTTGTGACGGGCAAGCTTTATGAAGATATCCGCGACTCGGTCCACGAGTTGGCGGACCCGGATCGCTATGATGCGATCGTGGTGACAAACCTTTGTGTGCCGACAGCCAGCGGTGTGCCGCTGCGTTTGTTGCCAAAGGAAATCAATGGTGTCCGGATCGTTGGAATCGACGTGCCCGGATTTGGGGTTCCCACACATGCAGAGGCCAAAGACGTTCTGGCCGGTGCCATGCTGAACTATGCCCGCGCCGAAGCGATGGCGGGGCCGGTGGCTGCACCCGTGGGTGGGAAATCTGCACGTCCAACCGTTGCCATGCTGGGGGAGATGTTCCCCGCCGACCCGATGATGATCGGGCAGATGCTGGCACCGATGGGGCTTGCAGCAGGACCGGTACTTCCTTGTCGGGAGTGGCGCGAGCTTTATGCAGCACTCGATTGTGCCGTGGTGGCCGCGATACATCCATTCTACGTGGATACGGTCCGTGAATTCAAAGCCGCCGGGCGACCCGTCGTGGGCTCTGCCCCGGTTGGCTATGACGGGACGGCCGCGTGGCTTAAGGCCATCGGTGAGACACATGGCGTCTCTGCCGAGGATATCGCAGCGGCGCAGAACGCTGTGTTGCCTGCGATCAGGGGCGCGCTTGGTGCAACACCGATCAACGGGACGATCACCTTGTCGGGCTATGAAGGGTCCGAACTGCTGGTTGCGCGTTTGCTGATCGAAAGCGGGGCGAATGTGCCTTATGTCGGCACCGCATGCGCCAATTCACCCTGGTCTGCGGATGACGCGGCATGGCTGGAAGCCAAGGGCGTCAAGGTGAAATACCGCGCTTCGCTCGAAGATGATTGCGCCGCCATGGAGGCGATCCAGCCTGACCTTGCCATCGGGACAACGCCTGTTGTGCAAAAGGCCAAGCAACTGGGCATTCCGGGCCTCTACTTTACCAACCTGATTTCCGCCCGGCCCCTGATGGGTGTTGCCGGTGCGGGATCGCTGGCGACCGTGATCAATGCGGCCATCGGCAACAAAGAGCGCATGGCACATATGCAGGAATTCTTTGAAGGTGTGGGTGCGGGCGATACCGCCGGTGTCTGGGAAGGCGCGCCAAACCTGCGCCCCGATTTCCGCGCGCAGCACCAGAAAAAGCTCGACAAACTGGCGCGTGCCGCCAAAGCGCAGGAGATGATTTAGTGCGTGTTTATGACCATAAACGCGCACAGCGCGAGGCAGCGATGGTCGCAGACCAACGCGTTCGCGCCCCAGCAGAAGGGGGCGCGCCGTGTTAGTCACAGATCATGATCGCGCGGGCGGCTATTGGGGGGCGGTTTACGCTTTCTGCGCCGTCAAGGGATTGCAGGTCGTGATCGACGGCCCCGTGGGCTGCGAAAACCTGCCCGTCACATCCGTCTTGCACTACACCGATGCCTTGCCACCCCATGAGTTGCCCATCGTGGTAACCGGTCTGGGCGAAGGCGAAATGGGTTCGGGCACCGAAGAGAGCATGAAGCGCGCTTGGGACACACTTGACCCTGCGCTGCCAGCGGTGGTGGTCACCGGGTCGATTGCCGAGATGATCGGCGGCGGCGTGACACCACAAGGCACGAATATTCAGAGATTCCTGCCGCGCACCATTGATGAAGATCAATGGGAAGCGGCGGATCGGGCGATGACCTGGATCTTTACCGAGTTCGGTATGACCAAGGGTCGGATGCCGCCCGAGAAGAAACGCGGGGAAGGTGCGCGTCCTCGCGTTAATATCCTCGGTCCGATGTATGGCACGTTCAACATGCCATCCGATCTGGCCGAGATACGGCGACTGGTCGAAGGGATCGGTTGCGAGGTCAACATGGTGCTGCCCTTGGGCGCGCATGTGGCCGAGATGCGTAATCTGGTAAATGCGGATGTGAACATCTGCATGTACCGCGAGTTCGGGCGCGGGTTGAGCGAGCTTCTTGCCAAGCCGTATCTACAAGCCCCGATAGGGGTCGAGAGCACTACGAAATTCCTGCGCGCACTGGGGAATTTGGTGGGCCTCGACCCCGAACCTTTCATCACGCAAGAGAAGCATTCGACCATCAAACCGGTCTGGGATCTCTGGCGTTCCGTCACGCAGGATTTCTTTGCCACCGCCAGCTTTGGCATCGTGGCGAATGAGACCTATGCCCGTGGCATCCGACAGTTCCTTGAAAACGACCTTGGGTTTCCTTGCGCCTTTGCGGTCGCCCGCATTGCCGGCAAGAAGACCAACAACGAAGAAGTCCGCGCGATGATTGGCCAGAAAAAGCCATTGATCGTTCTGGGGTCGATCAACGAGAAAATGTATCTGGCCGAGCAAAAAGCGGGCTTTGGCCCGGCACCGGCCTTTATCCCGGCGAGCTTTCCCGGCGCGGCGATCCGCCGTCACACCGGCACGCCCTTCATGGGATACGCAGGCGCGACCTATCTGTTGCAGGAGATTTGCAACGGATTGTTCGACGCGCTGTTCCACATCCTGCCGCTTGGCACGGATATGGACGCAACGGATGCGACCCTCACACCGCTGCGGCGCGATTTCCCCTGGGATGAAGACGCGCAGGCGATGCTCGACAGGATTGTCGAAACGCATCCGATTTTAACACGAATTTCAGCTGCAAAATCATTGCGTGATGCAGCGGAGAAAGCGGCATTGGCCGCAGGCGACGAACGTGTGGTGCTGAGCACCGTGCGGGCGTTGGACCCGGCATCCGCCGGACCTGATTTGGAGGATCAGACATGAGCGATATGACATCAGACATGATGGACACCACCGTGCAAGCGCCCGCGCATTCGCGCGAGCATGTGAAGCGCAAGAATGGCGTCGAATTCAGCGTCTATTTCGCAATTATTTTCGTGGCGACCCTGCCGCTTGCGACCCTGACATGGGCCATGCATGCGATCAAGTCGCGCAGCTTCACCGACAAAGGCCCAATGGCCCGCGCGTGGAGCCAGGCCCGGATCATCACGCCGATGATCTTTTCGGCCTACTGAGCCTTAAGACCGGATTGCACGGCGAGCGTGCAATCTGACCCGAATTCTCGACCTGTGTGCGCCTGTCGAGTCCAGAGACTGGAACCCTGGGAACAGGTTTTCAGAGCCCGGAGGGGGGCAACTCCCAAAGGACCCGGCCGTGGGGTGCGCGGCGTCAGCATAACGTTCCGGAGGAATATTTATGGCTGATAATACCGACCTGTCCTTCACAGGTCTTACAGACGAACAGGCGCAAGAATTGCATTCTGTCTACATGAGCGGGCTTTTCCTGTTCGCGGCAGTTGCTGTGGTCGCTCACTTGGCGACTTACATCTGGCGTCCGTGGTTCGGTTAAGGAGAGAAAGATATGGCAAAGTTCTATAAGATCTGGCTGATCTTCGACCCCCGTCGCGTTTTCGTGGCGCAGGGCGTGTTTCTCTTCCTTTTGGCGGCGATGATCCACCTGGTGGTGCTCAGCAGCGGCCTGAACTGGTTCGAGGCGGCAGCCGCCGTCGGAGGTCAGTAATCTGGCGGCGCATCGCAAGATGCGCCACCGGAATACCGGCTTTCAGACTATCAATGCTGCGGGCGGTCTTGTGTATACGCTACACGCCCGCAGCGAACTCGTAACTTAATTTATCGACGGCCTCCGCCTTGGATGCATGTCGACAAAGCGGCCAATTGCGCATCTCGCGCAGCCCTTTGTCGGACCGGTTCGAAACAGGCGTGCCGCACACGCGGAGAATAGAAGATGGCGTTGCTCAGCTTCGAAAGAAAATATCGCGTCCGCGGAGGGACGCTGGTGGGAGGCGATTTGTTCGACTTCTGGGTGGGGCCTTTTTATGTTGGCTTCTTCGGAGTGACGACCGCCTTCTTTGCATTACTCGGGACGATCCTGATTTTTTGGGGCGCTTCCCAGCAGGGGACGTTCAATCCCTGGCTCATCAATATCGCACCCCCTGACCTGAGTTATGGTCTGGGCCTTGCACCGCTGCTTGAGGGCGGATTGTGGCAGATCATCACGATCTGTGCGACCGGCGCTTTCATCAGCTGGGCGCTGCGCGAGGTGGAGATTTGCCGCAAGCTCGGCATGGGCTATCACGTGCCCTTCGGCTTTGCCGCCGCGATCATCGCCTATATGACGCTGGTCATCTTCCGCCCGCTCCTGATGGGCGCATGGGGCCACGGATTTCCCTACGGGATCTTCAGCCACCTCGATTGGGTCAGCAACGTGGGCTATGCCTATCTGCACTTCCATTACAACCCGGCGCATATGCTGGCGGTGACGCTGTTCTTTACCACCACACTGGCGCTGGCGCTGCATGGTGGTCTGATCCTGTCCGCCTGTAACCCCGAAAAGGGCGAAGAGGCCAAGACGCCGGATCACGAAGACACGTTCTTTCGCGATTTCATCGGCTATTCGGTCGGCACTCTCGGCATTCACCGTCTGGGATACCTCCTGGCGATCAATGCAGGGCTGTGGTCGGCAATCTGTATCATCATCTCCGGCCCCGTCTGGACAGCAGGTTGGCCCGAGTGGTGGAACTGGTGGCTCGACATGCCGATCTGGGGTGAACCCATCGCAGTCATAGGAGGGATGTGAAATGATGTATCCTGAATATCAAAACATCTTCACGCAGGTGCAGGTCCGTGGCACGCCCGAAATGGGCATGGACGATGCCGGCAACAACATGATGGAAGAGCGGGTCGGCAAACCCTTCTTCAGCACACTGGCAGGCCTGTTCGGGAACGGTCAGATCGGACCCTACTATTTCGGCTGGACGTCGATCGTGGCCTTTGGCACCGGTATTGCGTGGTTCGTGATCGTGGGCTTCAACATGCTGGCGCAGGTCGGCTGGTCGATCCCGCAATTCATCCGGCAGCTCTTCTGGCTCGCACTTGAGCCGCCTTCGCCTGAGTACGGGCTGTCCATGCCACCGCTGAATGATGGTGGCTGGTATATCATCGCCAGTTTCTTCTTGCTGGTGTCGGTGATGACCTGGCTGCTGCGCGCATATCTGCTCGCCGAACAGCACAAGATGGGCAAACATATCTTCTGGGGCTTTGCGGCAGCGGTCTGGTTGTTCCTCGTGCTGGGTCTGTTCCGTCCGATCCTGATGGGGTCCTGGTCCGAGGCGGTGCCTTACGGTATCTTCCCGCACCTTGACTGGACGACAGCGTTTTCGATCCGCTACGGCAACCTCTACTACAACCCGTTCCACTGTCTTTCGATCGTGTTCCTTTATGGCTCTGTCCTGCTGTTCTGCATGCATGGCGGCACCATTCTGGCGGTGACCCGCTATGGCGGCGACCGCGAGTTGGAACAGATCTATGACCGTGGCACAGCCACTGAACGTGCGGCTTTGTTCTGGCGCTGGACCATGGGCTTTAACGCCACCATGGAAGGCATCCACCGCTGGGCGTGGTGGTTCGCGGTCCTGACCCCGATCACGGGCGGTATCGGCATCCTGCTCACCGGCACAGTGGTGGACAACTGGTTCATCTGGGCACAAGAGCACCATTTCGCGCCAATGTATGACGGATCATACGGCTACGAAGACTACGGCTCCTACGAAGCCTTTATCGGTAAGGAGAACTGATCATGTTTCCCAAGTGGTTTGACAAATGGAACGCGGATAACCCGACCAACATCTTCGGTCCGGCGATCCTGATCGGTGTCCTTGGGGTTGCTGTCTTTGGCGCCGCTGCCATCGTGAGCATCGGCAATCCTGCGCAAACGGCCAGTATGCAAACTGGCCCACGCGGGACGGGCATGCATGTGGCAGAATTCAATGTGACCCGGTTCGCGCCGGACCCCACGATTGAGGAGTATTACACCGAAGCGCCCTATATCCCCGAAGGCGGCGAAGAACTCGCCAAGGACATCTATGAGAATGTTCAGGTGCTGGGCGATCTGACGGATGACAATTTCAACCGTGTCATGACAGCCATGACACAGTGGATTGCGCCGGAAGAAGGCTGTGTCTACTGCCATGGTGAAGGGGATCTGGAAACCTACGGTGAGGACAACCTCTATACCAAGGTCGTGGCGCGGCGCATGATCCAGATGACCCAGAACATCAATGAAAACTGGGATGGTCACGTGAATGCCAACGCAGAGGTGGGTGTGAACTGCTACACCTGCCACCGCGGGGAACATGTGCCTTCGGAGATCTGGTTCAACATAACGCCGGTGACCGAAGCGACCGCCGGCTGGGCCTCGGTGCAAAACCGGGCCACCCCGCTGAGCCAGTCCACATCACTGCCGTCAAACGCGTTGGAAATCTATCTGACGGAATACGAAGCGGTGAATGTGCATGACCTTGAAAGCCGTGTGGCCGGTGTGCCCAACGACGTCGAAGTTGCGTCCATCCAGAAGACCGAGATGACGTTTTCGCTGATGAACTACTTTTCCAACAGCCTCGGGGTGAACTGCGTATTCTGTCACAACAGCCGCGCATTCTATGACCCTGGCCAGCATACCCCGCAATGGGCGACGGCGCTGCTGGGACGTCAGATGGTGATCGAGATGAATCAGGAATACCTGATCCCGCTCGAAGATGAATACCCCGAAGATCGCCTTGGACCGGTCTATGCAGATGCGCCCAAAGCGGCCTGCAAGACCTGCCACAAAGGCTATCAAAAACCGATGCAAGGCTTGAACGTCATTGCTGACTGGCCCGAACTCGCGACCACAGAGGCGCCAGTTTACGAATAGAAGGTTGGGCGGCCTTCGGGTCGCCCCCTTTTAGCCTCGCACGGACCATTGGCTTCCTTGGTCCGGGCACGGGGTCTCAACACCCCGGTTCCCTTCCTGTTGGCTACAGGAACCTGGGGTCGTAACGAGCTTGTTCTCGATGCGACCCCTTCTTTTTCCCCGGTGTGGGACGGAGGCTTTGGCAAGAGCCACCCGCGCCGAACACTCAGGAGAGGTGCGCTATGACCGATACAAAAACCCCAACACTGGACCGTGTCGCCGGACCTGCCGATTTACGCAGTATGAGCGATACCGAGTTGCGCAACGTCGCCGATGAACTGCGCGCCGAAGTTGTCGAAGCCGTGAGCCAGACCGGCGGGCATCTCGGGTCCAGCCTTGGCGTTGTGGAACTCAGCGTTGCGATCCACGCGGTGTTCGACACGCCGCGCGACAAACTGGTGTGGGATGTGGGGCATCAGTGCTACCCGCATAAAATCCTGACGGGTCGGCGCAAGCAGATGCCCACCCTGCGGCAGGGCGGGGGGATCAGCGGATTCACCAAACGCTCCGAATCCGAATATGATCCCTTTGGCGCGGCGCATTCCAGCACGTCGATTTCCGCCGCACTGGGGTTTACCATCAGCCGGGACATGGGCCAGCCGACCGGTGACGCAGTGGCCGTGATCGGGGATGGCTCGATCAGTGCAGGCATGGCCTATGAGGCGATGAACAACGCAGGCCATGAGGGGCGGCGCATGTTCGTGATCCTGAATGACAATGAAATGAGCATCGCGCCCCCTGTCGGTGCAATGTCGTCCTACCTTTCCAGCCTGTCCGAGCTGTCGCGCGCCGGACCCTTCGGGGGTCTTGTGGCCATTGCTGAAGGCATGGAGCAGCTTGCCCCGAAACCGGTGCGGGACGGGGCGCGGCGGGCGCGCGAACTGGTTACCGGACTTGAAAATCGCGGTACGTTCTTTGAAGAGCTCGGCTTTGACTACATCGGGCCGATTGATGGCCATGACATGGCCCAGTTGCTCAGCGTTCTGCGCGGGGCCAAGGCGCGCGCAACCGGCCCGGTTCTGATCCACTGCTGTACTGTCAAGGGCAAGGGCTATGCGCCCGCCGAAGGGTCAGCAGACAAATACCACGGGGTCAGCAAATTCGACGTGGGCACCGGGGTGCAGGCCAAGGCCAAGGCGAATGCGCCGTCCTACACCGCCGTGTTCGGTGACGCGCTGACCACGCTGGCCGAAGAGGATCCGTCCGTCGTCGCCGTGACGGCGGCGATGCCCTCGGGCACCGGGGTCGACCGGATGGCCAAACGGTTCCCGAACCGGGTGTTCGACGTCGGCATTGCCGAGCAACACGGTGTTACATTTGCCGCCGCGATGGCGGCGACGGGGCTGAAACCGTTCTGTGCAATTTACTCGACCTTTTTGCAGCGTGGCTATGATCAGATCGTGCATGATGTGGCCTTGCAGGGCCTGCCGGTGCGCTTTGCCATTGACCGGGCGGGTCTTGTCGGTGCAGACGGGGCAACCCATGCGGGGTCTTTCGACATCGGGTATCTCGGTGCCTTGCCGGGGATGGTGGTGATGGCCGCCGCAGATGAGGCAGAGCTTGTGCATATGGTCGCCACGGCGGGCGCGCACAACGATGGCCCGATTGCCTTTCGCTATCCGCGCGGCAATGGGACCGGCGTGCCGCTGCCTGAAACGGGCCGTGTTCTTGAAATCGGCAAAGGGCGCATGATCCGCGAAGGCGATGGCGAGGTTGCGATCCTGTCGCTTGGCACATTGCTGTCGGATTGCGAGGCGGCGGCCCGCATTCTTGAGGCAGAAGGGATCAATGCCACCATCGCGGATGCGCGTTTTGCCAAGCCGCTGGATATGGCGTTGATCGCGAACCTTGTTCAAACGCACAAGGCGCTTATCACTGTGGAACAGGGCGCGATGGCCGGGTTTGGCGCAATGGTGTTGCAATCCATGGCTGCCGAAGGCCTGCTGGATCTGGGCTGCAAGGTGCGCACCATGTGTCTGCCGGACCGCTTCATTGACCAGGCCGCCCCGGCGGAGATGTACCGTGATGCCGGTCTTGATACGATGGGCATCGTTGAACAGGTCACCCGCGTTCTGGGGCGGGACCTGAAGGTCGTCACCCTGAACGCAAAGCGGCGTTAGGAGATCGGCAGGTCGTGCCAGCTTGGTAGCAGATCACCCGGTTGCGGCGTTGCGGCGTAAACAGCGCGGGCAATCGCGCGCGTGAGGCACAGCGCTGCACCATGGCCGATCATGTCAAGGTCGGCCAAGGCTTTCCCGCCGGTCGATAGGGCGAAAACCAGATCACCATCCATGGGCGTATGGCTGGGCACAATCGCGCGCGCCATCCCATCATGCGCGGCGATCGCCATGCGCTGACACTGCGCCTTGTCGAGGGCCGCATCGGTGGCGACAATCGCGATTGTGGTGTTCGCGCCCGCGCCGGTGCCATGCAGCACTTTCGTCCGGACGGGTAAACCATGCCCCTTTGTCGGGTCCGGCCCCAGCCCTGCGAATTCGTTGCCCATTTCATAAGGCGCGGCAAAGAAATGGCGACTGCCGGGTGTCGTGACCGCTCCAAAGGGGTTCGCGGCGACCAGCGCCCCGACGGTAATGCCATTGTCCAACACGAGGGAAGATGAGCCGAGCCCCCCTTTCAGGGTGGCGGTGGTCGCGCCTGTCCCGGCCCCTGCTGTGCCGATCTCGAACGTATCGCTTGCGGTGTCCAGCGCGCGGCGGCCCAAAGCGGGGTAGGGGTTGGTGCTCCAGTCCTTGACCCCGCCATTGATCAGGTCGAACAGGATCGCGCCGGGCACGATCGGAACGATAGCGGACCCAACGGCAAACCCGCGACCCATGGCACGCAGCCCATCCACCACGCCCGTGCAGGCCTCAAGACCAAAGGCAGAGCCGCCGGACAGCACCAGCGCATCGACCGATGCGACCGATTTATCCGGGGCCAGCAGGTCCGTTTCGCGGGTGCCGGGCGCACCGCCCATCACATGCACGGACGCGGTGAACGGCGCATCAGCGGTCAGCACTGTTGCCCCTGATTTGAGCTTGTGATCCTGCGCATTGCCGACCCGCAGGCCAGCAACATCCGTGATCAGGTTGCGCGGGCCGGGCCGCATGTCAAATATGTGGCTTGGCGGCGGCGGTGGCCGGATCGCCGGTGTTCGGCTCCCCCTTGGGTTCGATCAGCAGCACGTGACACTCAGCCTCGGCACGGGGGCGATGCGTCACGCCCCTGGGGACAACGAAGAGTTCGCCCGCTTTGACCACATGGGATGCGTCCTCAAGATCCATGGTCATCTCGCCCTGCAACACCAGAAAGAAATCATCCGTGTCCGCATGCATGTGAAACGGAAATTCACCCTGAAACCGCACGACCATGACGTCGTTGTCGTTGTACTGCGCGACCACATGCGGGTCCCAATGAGAGGTGAACTGCCCCAGTTTTTCGGCCAGATTGATCGGTTTCATATGCAGCGGCCCCCGTCGACTTCCAAGGCAACGCCAGTGATCATCGTGGCCTCATCCGAGCAGAGATAACAGGCCGCATTGCCAAGGTCTTCAGGCGAAGAAAACCGCCCCAGAGGGATGGTGGACAGGAATTTTTCGCGCATCTCCGGTGTGTCTTCGCCCAGAAAGGTTTTCAGCAACGGCGTTTCTCCGGCGACCGGGTTCAGCGCGTTCACGCGGATGCCGTTGGGGGCAAGTTCGACTGCCATGGTTTTGGTCGCGGTGATCATCCAGCCCTTGGAAGCATTGTACCAATTCAGATTTGGTCGCGGCGACACGCCAGCGGTGGAGGCGACATTCAGGATAACCCCCTGCCCGCGCGCTTTCATACGCGGGACAAAGGCCCGGGCGGTCAGGTAGACCGCTTTGACGTTAACAGCCAGAACCCTGTCGAAATCGCTTTCGCTCACGTCTTCCATCGGGGCGGGCAAATGGGTGACGCCCGCATTGTTGATCAGGATATCAACATCCCCCCACACCTCTTGCGCAGCCTCGGCCATGGCGTCGACCGAAGCGCCATCTGACACATCGACCTTTTGTGCCACCGCGTTTTCACCCAGTTCAATTGCCATCTGCGCGGCGGCGTCGCCATTGATATCGGCGACCATCACGCGGCAGCCCTCTGCGATGAATCTACGCGCAATACCTGCGCCAAACCCGGATGCGCCCCCGGTGATAATGGCGGTTTTTCCAGAAAGTCGCATGAAATACTCCTCCAGCTACAACTGGTATTTCAGCACGATCCTGTCATGTCCATCGCTTTGTGGTGTCGCGGGGGCATCGCGGTGATGGGTAAACCCTTCGCGATGCCAGAATTTAAGCGCGCGGGGATTTGCTGCCAAAACCGCCAGCTTGAGCAGATTGATGCGCCGGTTGCGCGCCCGTGTCTTGATGTCTGAGACGACTTTGTGCCCAACCCCCTGTCCCCGAAACGCAGGGTCAAGCAACACCAGCCCGATCCACCAGTCATCGGGAAATTCATACCCTTCGGCGATGCAGATCATGCCCACCATCGCCGGGCCTTCCATGACCCCGAAATGCATCAGGCAATCCGGTCCGAGCCCCGGTGGCACAGCGGTAAAGAAATCACGTATATACGCGCCATCAGGGGCGTGCCCCACCTCAAGCGTGGCATAATCGGTGGCGCGCATGGCAAGATCCAGCGCATCCTCGCGGTGTTGTGTCTGCGTAATGGGACTCAGGATGATGTCATCCCGCATCGGACCCGCCTTTCTTGGCTGCCGGTTCTAAGGGGTGTGACGCAGCTTTGGCCGTCTTTGTCGCCGATTAACGTTTCAGTTTGGTAAACGATGGTTTTGCGCCCTTTTGGCCCGCGTTGTTTTGACCTGTACGCTGTTCGGGGGGCTTGCAGAGCCTGATTTGCGTGTTAGCTGAGGCGGATGAAAGCGCCGCGCCTGATCGGAGCCGAGATTTTTCGACACTCGAGCTATGGACGCTGGCACCCGTTGCGGGTGCCGCGTGTATCCACCGTGATGGATCTGTCGCGTGCCATGGGTTGGCTACCCCCCGCGCAGTTCATCACCGCACCCCGGGCCAAGCCCAAAGCGCTTCTGGCCTGGCACACGGCAGATTACATCGCCGCCTTGCAGCGGGTTGAGGCGACGCAGGAAGCAACTCCGCATGATACGCAGCGCCACGATATCGGCACGGTGACCAATCCCGTCTACCCTGAAATATTTCGACGACCTGCGACGGCGGCGGGGGGCTCACTGCTGGCGGGCGAATTGCTGCGCGAGGGGGGCATCATCTATAACCCGCCCGGGGGGACGCATCACGGGATGCCGGATCGGGCGAACGGGTTTTGCTATCTGAATGATCCGGTGCTCGCCATGCTGAGCCTGCGGCGCAATGGCGTGCAGCGCATTGCCTATGTGGATATCGACGCGCACCATTGTGACGGCGTTGCGGCCGGTTTTCATGGCGATCCGCAGTGTCTGATGATCTCGGTGCACGAAGAAGGGCTTTGGCCCAGAACCGGGCTGCTGGAGGATACAGCGGGAGGGGCAGGCCTGAACCTGCCGGTGCCGCGTGGCCTGAATGATACTGAAATGGCCTACATCCGAGACAGGTTGATCCTTCCGCAGGTTGAGGCGTTCAGACCGGATGCCGTGGTGCTGCTCTGCGGTGCGGATGGCGTCGAAGAAGACCCGTTGGCGCATCTGTGCCTGAGCAACAATGCGCATTGGGCCGTAACCAAGGCGCTGATGGGGATCGCGCCCCGCATGCTCGTGCTGGGCGGTGGCGGATACAATCCGTGGTCGGTTGGGCGACTGTGGACAGGGGTTTGGGCGACGCTCAACGGGCATGACATCCCCGACCGCCTGCCGCCCGAGGCGCAAGCCGTGTTGCGCGCATTGCGGTTTGAGGGCAACCGTCGCGGCAAGAACCCGCCCGAGCACTGGTTCACAACACTGCGTGATGCACCCCGACCCGGTCCGGTGAGATCGGACATCACCGACCGGGTGGCAGAGCTTTCGCGCAAGGCGGCCCGTTTGCGTCTGGACCATTGACGTCCAGTTGTCGCAGTTCAAAACGCGCCGCCGTATCGGACGGGCAGCAGGGGCGGGTTACATGTGTTTGACGCGCCTCAGACCGGCATGTTGTCGAACATATCGTCCAACGCTTCGTCCTTCAGCGTGTTGTTGATGCGGCGCAGACGCCCGCTCACAGGGGCACCGCGCATCGCGAGCGTGGTCAGAACGCGGTCAATCTGGGGCTGCAGCATCATGCGTTCGGCATGTGTCGCTTTTTCAGCCCGGTCAGCAAGTTTACTCGCCTGAATTTCAAGATCAGTCATCGCTCTCTCCCATTGCGCACTATCTCCACCCTTGCGGGCATCTGAGTCGTTAGCGTCTCGATTTACCGACTCGCTCATACTTTAGTCGTAATTGTATCACAGAAGACGACAGTATTCACGCCATAGTTGAGGAAATAACAGGCATTTTGCCGCGTTTGCTTGGTTTTTCACCAGTAAAACTGCGTGATGTTCAGTTCGGCAGCGGCTTTGCGTCAGAAATCAAAGCTGACGGCAATAAAGGGGCCTTCCATTGTCGCATCAATCAGAACCTGATCCTCGTCAAAATCCAGTGACAGATACCGGTAACCGGCAGACAGGCTGGTACGCTGCGTCCAGGGCCAGTTGACCTGTGCGATTGCCTCAACCTGACGGTCAGACCCAAAGTTGCTGCCGCCGATATTGGCCAAGCCGTGGAAATTGAAACCCTGACCCAAAGGTGTTTCGACACGCATACCGATCATCGGATCAACGAATGTGCTCGTTCTGGAGGCTGTCAGATTTGACACTTCGGTCGATGTTTCCAGATCCCAAGCCCGGATGCCGCCGATGGCTTCGATGCGCGTGTCAGCATTGTCATAGACAGCGTAGCCCGCAGCCAGCGATACCATTGTCCCTTTGAGACGCCATTCGGCACGCGGGTCCGTCGATGAAACGCCAAAGTTGTCAGACAGGTTGAGATAGTTGAACTCGCCCAGAAACGACCAGCGCCCCCGGCGCGCTTGCCCTTGCAGCAAGAGCGCCCCATCCAGAATACCCAGCATGGATACATCGCCACGGATCGGTGGATTGGGGCCCACATCAAGGTTCAGATCAAGCGCTGGCGCCCAAATGTAGGGTGTAATCGTATAGTCCCAGTCATCGGCCAAGCCGGGAGTCGAAAGGGCCATCGAAGCAGACATGCCGAGCAGCATGGCGCGACAGATTCCCCGCGCGCGACGCTTTTTTTCCGTGAACGATTTCGGCCAACCCGCCATTGGAATCAGGCCCCCATGTGTATGCTTGCAACTGACGGTAATCGAGCCGGGTACAAAATAAAGAACTTAAAATGGAAAATTGAAAGCACCCTGCCGTTCCTCGGGCGGGGTTTGCGCGTTATCAATCGCAACGCCTCTGAATGACAGCGCAAATATGCCTCACTCCGTGTTCTGTGCGCTGTTGTGCGTGGATTTCTGTCAAAACCCTTGGTATTGGAACAGCAAATGCAATCGGAGATGTGCGGATGAGTGCGACCGCCAGACAAACAGCCCCCATGCCTGTGGACATAAAGTCCCGCAAAGGCGGCGAACCTATCGTGAGTTTGACGGCTTACACCACCCCGATGGCGCAGATGATGGATGCGCATTGCGACATCGTTCTGGTTGGGGACAGCCTGGGAATGGTGTTGCATGGGCTGCCTTCGACGTTGGAAGTGACGATGGAGATGATGATCCTCCACGGTCGCGCGGTATCGCGTGGGTTGAGCCGTGCGATGATGGTGATCGACATGCCATTCGGCAGCTACGAACAAAGCCCCGAGCAAGCCTTTGAAAGTGCGGCGCGGCTCATGCGGGAAACCGGGGCTGGTGCGGTCAAGCTGGAAGGCGGGCAGCACATGGCGCAGACCATTGAGTTTCTGGTGCAACGTGGCATTCCCGTGATGGCGCATATC
The DNA here is from genome assembly GCF_000014045.1 of Roseobacter denitrificans OCh 114. NCBI lineage: Bacteria > Pseudomonadati > Pseudomonadota > Alphaproteobacteria > Rhodobacterales > Roseobacteraceae > Roseobacter > Roseobacter denitrificans. Next base: position 95,198 of record NC_008209.1, on the reverse strand, counting down.
GGGCTGACCCCGCAGTCCATCAACACCTTGGGGGGCTACAAGGTGCAGGGGCGCGGCCCGCAGGCCGAGGTGTTGATGCAGGATGCCAAGGCCGTTGCAGCGGCGGGTGCTTTTTCGGTCGTGTTGGAAAAGACACCGCAGGGCTTGTCAGATGAAATCACGGCAAGCATCGACATTCCCACGATCGGGATTGGCGCATCGGCGGGATGTGACGGGCAAATTCTGGTGGTGGATGACATGCTGGGCCTTTTCACGGCCTTCAAGGCGAAATTCGTCAAACGCTATGCTGAACTTGGCGATCTGGGCGCGGCGGCGATTGCCGCTTATGCCGCTGATGTGCGGGCGCGCAGGTTTCCCGCCCCCGAACATGTCTTTGCCGACGCGGAACCCAAGGCTAATACCAAACGATGACTGTGCCTGTCTTGCGAACCTTGAGCGCGTTGCGCAGTGCGACGCGAGAGTGGCATTTGGCGGGCGAGACGATTGGCGTCGTGCCCACGATGGGTGCCTTGCACGACGGGCACCTCAGCCTCGTGGCTGCGGCCAAATCGGCATGCGACCGGGTGATCGTGACGATCTTTGTGAACCCCAAACAGTTCAACAAGGCCTCTGATCTTGCGAGCTACCCGCGCACCGAAGAAGATGATGCCCGCAAGCTGGCCCGATTTGATGTCGATGCGGTCTATGCGCCTGATGTCAGTCAGATTTACCCTGAGGGATTTTGCACGAATGTCTCTGTGGCGGGCATGACGGATGTGCTTTGCGGGGCGCACCGGCCCGGCCATTTCGATGGTGTTGCGACCGTTGTGACCAAGCTCTTTACCCAGACTTCTGCCGACAAGGCGTTCTTTGGGGAAAAGGATTTTCAGCAACTCATGGTTGTGCAGCGCATGGCGCGCGATCTGGATATACCGATTGAAGTTGTTGGCTGCCCGACCATCCGCGAAGAAGACGGCCTCGCCATGTCCTCGCGCAATCTGCTGTTGTCGGACCGCGCGCGCACCATGGCGCCGCGCATGCACGAGATCATGCAGGAGGCTGCCACGGCCTTGGGACAGGGTGCGCCCTTTGATGCGTTGCAAGCCACAGCACTCAGGCAGTTGACGGCAGCGGGTTTCACTGACGTGGATTATTTCGAACTGCGCTCCTGTGCTTCGCTGTCGCTTCTTGATCACGCATCCGTACCTGCGCGCCTCTTTGCAGCGGCTTGGCTTGCGGGGGTGCGGCTGATCGACAATATCGACGTGCCGGTGGCGCGCTAAAGCGCGATGCGAAAAGCCTCAATCACGCCAACGCTGCGTGAAATCAAAGATTTCAAAGCGTAACGTGATGTTTCAGATATACCGTCAGACGCTCTGGGCCTTGCCCGTCAACAGTGTGACCAGCGATTGCGCCATCACCTGCGCGCTGTCGATCATGTCATCGACGCCGACATATTCATCCGGCTTATGCGCAAGCTCCAGAATACCCGGCCCATAGGCGATACAGTTTTTCAGCTTGCCGATCCGGTCGATGTGTTTCTGATCATAGGTGCCGGGGGAGGCCACGTAGTCCGGGGGGTTGCCGATCACCTCTTCGATGGCCTGTGCCACAACGCGAACAATCGGCGCGTCCCGGTCGGTCATCGAGGGCAGCACAGAATTGATCTCGGTCAGCGTATATTCGAAATCCGGGCGTGTTTGTTTAAGGGTTTCAAGCAGGCCGGTGACTTCGGCACGGACCTGATCCAGCGGTTCTTCCAGCAGGAAACGGCGGTCAATCACGATGCGGCAACTGTCCGGTACGCAATGCGCGGGCAGCCCGTCAAAATCGGCATCCTGTTCGGCCTGTCCGCCATGGATCGAATTGATGTTCATCGTGGATTGCCGCGCGCCATCGGGCACAACGGGCATATCGGTGCGACGCAGGGCCATGGCGGGGAACAGCTTGTCTTCGAATTCAGACAGCACCGCACCCATATGGCGCACGGCACAATCGCCCAGGAAAGGCATGGAGCCATGCGCAATTTCACCATGGGTTTCGATCTCTGCCCACCAGCCGCCCCGGTGCCCAAGGCAGATGCGGTCCTTGTTCAAAGGTTCCGGGATGATCGCATGCTGCACACGCTGCGGGTCGAAATACCCCCGCTCTGCAAGATAGGCGACACCGCCATATCCACCCGATTCCTCATCCGCCGTGCCTGAAATTTCGATGGCACCGGCGTAATCGGGGTAGGTGTCGATGAAGGCTTCAACCGCGATGATCGACGCAGCAAGCCCCCCCTTCATGTCACAAGCACCGCGGCCATAAATCCGACCATCCTGCAGCGTGCCGGCAAAGGGGTCATGGGTCCAGCCCTGCCCCACCTCGACCACGTCGATATGGCTGTTAAAATGCACGCATTCACCCTGTGTGGCCCCATCATGCCGGGCTACAACGTTCCACCTTGGGTATGTGTCACTGTCGCCGGGTGTCCCCCTGGCGCGGATCATCTCGATGGCAAAGCCGCGCGCCTCAAGACGGGATGCGATCAACTGGCAGATTGTGTGATACTCACAGCCCGGCGGGTTCAGCGTCGGGATCCGGATCAGCGCCTGCGTGAGGGCGATCAGGTCGTCTCGTCTGTTTTCTATGGCTGCGGCGAGGTCTGGTTGCATGGCCTTAGTCTTGGCCGTGGCTGTTCAAATGGCAAGCCTACTTGGCCCGAGCAGCGATATCTTTCATGGCGGCCAGAAAGGCCGAGACCTCGGTGAGGGTGTTGTAATGGCACAGCGACACGCGCACCGCTGACGTCAGCCCCAGCGGCGAAAGGATATTGCCCGAATAGTGATCCGCCTTGCGAATATGCGTGCGGATGCCCTGCGCGTTCAGCTTTTCGACGATCTCAACTGCCGGGACGTGGTCGAGCGCAAAGCAGACAAGCCCCTCGCGCCTTGGATTGTCCGCTCCGCCAAGGATCGTCACCCCCGGCAGTTCCGCAAGGCCGGGCAGATTGCCGGTGCCGCGCAGCATCGCGTGGGTTAAAACCTGTTCATGGGCATGGATCGCGCCGCCTGCGGCCCTGATCCGCTGCTCCCGGTCGTCGCTGTCGGTATGCTGCGTGCCGAGCCATTCGAAATACTGCACCACATCGGAGAACGTCGCATAGGCCCCGGTGTCCCGCGTGCCCATTTCCCAAGAGGCGCGCGGCCCGTCGATCAGTTGTTCAAGCGGCAGGGCGGTCATGCGATCTGACACCCATGCCACGCCATAACCATGCCGGGAAAACACCTTGTAGGGTGAGATGACATAGCCATCAATGTCGTACCCGGCGATATCAATCCGCCCATGGCTGGCGTGCTGAATGCCGTCCACGATGATAAAGGCATCCGGGGCCACTGCGCGGATGGCTGCGCTGATCCCGGCGACATCATTTGCAATCCCGGTCACGGGAGAGGTGTGCAGGATGGTCGCGACCCTGACATCCGGGGTCATCAGCGCCGCATATGCCGCTGGTGTTACCGCCCCCGTCGCATCGTCATGCGGGACCGAGATATAGGGTTTGCCCGCCTGTTCCGCCCAATGCCTCGCAGCAGAGCGCGAGGCAGGATGCTCAACCGTGGACCCGATGATCGACCCCGCGCCGCTGCCCATCGCCGCCGTGCGGATCAGGCGAAAGGTCAGTTCGGTGCCGCTTTCCCCGACAAAGAACTGCCCCCCATGTGCGCTGAAAAACAGTGCCATATCGGATTTGGCGCGGTCGATGATCTTGACCAGCGCCTGCGCTGCCGGATTGTCCCGCCCCTGATTGTCGGGAATGGCCGCGAATTTCGCCGAGGTCTCAACCGCCGAATTGAGCGTCAGCGCGCCGCCAGCGTTTTCGAAAAAGACGCGCGGGCCCTGAAAGGGGCAGGCGTCCACATGGGCAAAACGGCTGCGGATGTCTTGCATCAGATCGGGGGCGAATTCAGGCATCTTGCGGTCCTTGCAGCGATATCTTTCGTGCCTGCTTGCGCGGCAAACGGGGTTTCGTCAAGCCGCCTTTGCCACGCTGAAACGTGCATCATGCGCCGACCGGCACGCCACGCTGCGAGACCCGCAAAGACAAAAGGCGCACTCCACGGTAGAATTCAGGGCATTTCCCCTTTAGGTTCTTGGGCGAGGTGCGTTGCCAGTCCTGATTGATGGCGACGCAGAGAGGAAAGAGAGACATGACATCACGGATTTCAATCGGTCTGCTGGGCAAAGCGCTTTTTGCTGCCTTCGGGCTGGTGGGCCGCAGCAATCTGGCGCTGATCGCGGCTGGCGTGGCGTTTTATTCGATGCTGTCCATTTTCCCGGCGCTGGCGGCCTTGATCGCCGTGCTGAGCCTGATTGCCGACCCCGAAGTGGTTGTCGTGCAACTGGCCGAACTTCAGGAACTCATGCCCGAAGACGTCTATGATATTCTCAATGCGCAAATCGTGGGGCTTGTCAGCACAAGCTCGGATACGCTGGGGTGGACCGGCCTTGTGTCGGTGATTGTCGCCCTGTGGTCTGCGCGCGCGGGCGTAGGTGCGATGATGCATGGGTTGAATGTGGTCTATGCCACCGACAGCCGGGGTACGTGGCGCCATTATCTGCGCGCGGTGTTGTTGACCGTCAGCCTGGTTGCTATCGGGATCATCGCGCTGCTGGCGCTGGTGGTCGCGCCGGTCATTCTGGCCTTTCTTGCCTTGGGCGGGTTCACATCCGTGATCATTGATCTTTTGCGTTGGGGTGTCGGGATCGCGGTGATCTTTGCGGGGATTGGGCTGCTCTATCGGTTCGGACCGAACCGACGCCCCGCGATTACCCGGTTTGTGACGCCGGGGTCGGTTTTCGCGGCAGTGTCATGGGCGGCCCTGTCCATCGCGTTTTCGTATTACGTGGCACATTTCGGCAATTACAACGAGGTCTATGGCTCCATCGGGGCGGTGATTGCGATGCTGGTCTGGCTCTGGATCAGCAGCTTTCTGGTGCTTTTCGGCGCTGCACTGAATGCCGAAATAGAGGCACGCACGGAGCCGAGCGATGCCAAACCGGTCGCCGATGACCCGCGCGAAGATCAAGAGGTCCCGACTGATGACGCGGAGCTTGCGCCCACCAGCTGAGCGCGCAGGCTCAGGTGGTGAGTGTTTCCGTCGATGAGAAGAACATTGCCTGACTGACGGAGGAGATGACCTGATCCTCTGCGTAGGGTTTTGAAATCAGGAAGGCGGGTTCATGCTTCTCACCGGTCAGCAACCGTTCCGGGAAGGCGGTGATAAAGATGACCGGGCGCTCGCCAAGGGCTTCAATCAGGTCGTTTACCGCATCGATACCCGATGAGTTGTCCGCAAGCTGTATGTCAGCCAGAATAAGGTCCGGTGCATCGGCCTTGCCCAATGCCACAGCTTCCGCGCGGGTCGTGGCAATGCCGGTCACGCGATGGCCCATTTCGGACACGATACTTTCCAGATCCATGGCAATGATCGCTTCATCCTCGATGATCATCACCGAGCCAGAGGCCGCATCTGCTATTTCGCGACGCGCGATCGACACAAGCGACTCGGCCTCGGTTTGTTCGATTCCGATGATATTCGCGATCTTGTCAAAGCTGAAACCTTCAAGCGTATGCAGCAGCAGTGCCTCCCGGCTGTTGTCGGTCAGCTTGGCCATGTGTTTTTGCGCGCGCGCCTTCAACCCGCTTTCCGCGTCATCAACAGGCGCACCGGCGCTCGACCAGATCCGATATAGCACCCGGAACAGCCCGGTTTTGACGTCACTGCCATCAAGGACCGAACGATCGGTAAGGATGGTTTCCAACGCTGCGGCGGCAAAGCGGTCCCCGCTGGACTGGCTTCCGGTCATCGCACGGGCGAAACGGCGCAAATAAGGCAGGTAATTGGCCAACTGGCTGCTGATATCTGTGGTATCGGAAGGATTTGACATAAACCTTGTCCTTTTTTTCGGCGCAACGGGAACCATATAGAGAGGTGTGGTGTTTAGATACTGTCGGCAGCAACAGTTGCAACCGCTTTAGGGAATTTTGATCAGTATGGCTCAGTCAGGTGCACAGCGGAAACGGGATTCGATTATCGACCAGTCTCTGAAGCAGGCCTATGATCAGGTCGCGGACGAGGGTGTGCCGGACCGTTTTCGCCTCTTGCTGGATGCGCTCAAGGAACAGGAGCAGCAACAGGGCCGCTCCAAATGAATGATCCCGATCCGCGCTTTGCGCTGTTGGATCACCTGCCCGCCATGCGTGGTTTCGCCACCAGCCTGACCCGCGATTCCGTTGCCGCTGATGACGTGGTGCAGGATGCTGTGATCAAGGCGTGGACAAGTTTTGACCAGTTTCAACCCGGCACCAATTTGCGTGCCTGGCTTTTCACGATCCTGCGCAACACGTTCTATTCATCGACGCGTAAATCCGGCCGCGAGGTTGCAGATGTGGACGGTGTGCACTTCGGTGCACTGGCTGAAAAGCCTGCCCATGACGGTCGGTTGCAAATGACGGATTTCCGCTCCGCCTTTGCGCAATTGCCGGATGAGCAGCGCGAGGCGCTTTTGCTTGTGGGCGCATCCGGGTTTTCCTATGAAGAGGCAGCCGAAATGTGTGGCGTTGCCGTCGGCACCATCAAAAGTCGCACAGGCCGCGGGCGTCAGCGTCTCGCAGAACTGATGCAACTCGAAGATGAGGAGGCGCTGGAAATGACCGATGACGCGACGCTTTCTGTCCTGACGGCTGCCAAAGCCACCACGTTTTAACATGACGGGCGGCTTTCTGGACGGTGACGTTTTTCGCGGTCTCGCGTTCCGAATTCTCGTGTTTCTGACGCTGGCCCTGCTGCCGTTCGGACTGATCGCCGTTTTCCAGACGCGTGAGATTGCACGCCAAGCCAATTCAAATTCCGAGTTGTCCCTTTTGGCGCTCACGGATCAGGCGGCCAGCGCGGAACGCTCAATCTTTCAGGAAGCCTTTGGCGCGGCGGAAGCCCTGAGCGCACTGGCGCAACTTTATGCCAGCGACGCGCGGGCATGTTCGTCTTTTCTGAGCGCTTACCGCCGCGCGGTCGGGCTCTATTCCTTCATCAGCTATCTGCCCCCTGACGGCATTGTGCGCTGTTCCTCGGCGGGCGGGTCCTATGATTTCAGCAATGCGCCCGACTTCATAAAAGAGCTTGCAAATCCCCGCCGCCAGATCACTGCCAACCCCAGCGGCGAGATCAGTGCAGAACCTGTGCTGGTTCTCTCGCAGCCGTTTTTCACCCGCGCAGGCTTTGCCGGGTTCATGACCATGTCCGTTCCGCTTGGGGTTATCAGCGCCAATATGGCGGACCCGCTGGACGGGATGCCCGCACATCTTGTTACATTCAATGCGGATGGGAAAATCATAAGGTCTGATCGTGCCGATGACATGACCAAAGCGGATATGCCTGCGGATAAATCCCTGCGGGCGCTTGTCGGGCAGGATTCGGTGGTCTTTCAGTCCACCAACACACTTGGCGAGGCGCGCATCTATGCGGTTGTGCCGGTGGTGCCCGATGTCGCCTATGCGATGAGCATCTGGCGGCCCGATGAGATGGAGGAAAGCCTGCAACAATCTATCGGGCTCAGTCTGGCGCTGCCGGTGATCATGTGGCTGGCCAGCCTCGTGGTTGCGTTCTGGTCGCTGAACCGTCTGGCGGTGCGCCATATCAGGAAACTGGGCCGGCAGATGCGCCATTTTGCTTTCAACCGCCGGGTGCCGCGCACGACCTTGGGTCAGGGCGTGCCGCGCGAACTTGTCGAGATACAAAATGCCTTCGTGCGCATGGCGGATTCCATTGTGCGGGATGAGGCCGCATTGGAAGACACGTTGCGCGACAAGAACATCCTGCTGAAAGAGGTCCACCATCGGGTGAAAAACAACCTTCAGCTGATTTCCTCGATCATGAACATGCAGATCCGGCGCGCGGAATCCGATGATGCGCGTCAGGTATTGAAACGCTTGCAGGAACGGATTCTCAGCCTCGCGACGGTGCACAAGAACCTCTATCAGACGGAAAACCTTGACCGGGTAGATGCAGGAAAATTACTCGAAGAAATCATCGGTCAACTTCTGACCATGGGACTGTCTGCAAGCGCCGGCGTGCAGGTCTCGCAGCACTATGCGTCGATCCAGATGGATGCCGATGATGCCGCGCCATTGACCTTGCTGGTGTCAGAGGCATTAACGAATGCGCTCAAATACCTTGGTGCGCCGGAAAACGGCGGGTCTGCCCGACTTGATATCACATTTGAGATGGCTGCCGAAGAAACCGCCTGTTTCAGGATCGCCAATACGACGTCGGGTGCGCAAGGCAGCGCGGGAACAGGACTTGGTACGCAGTTGATCAGCGCATTTACCCGACAACTCAACGGCACGGTCGAGGTTGGGTATCAGCAGCAGGAACACTGGCTGGAGGTCACGTTCCCCTTGAGAGAACGCGTAAAAGGCACTTACGATTTCTGAACCAATTCCTGTTATGCAGCCAACAGGCGCACCTATCTGACGGAGTTGGAAAACATGACGATCGAACTTTTTGCCATAGGGTCCAGCGGTTTGGCGCTGGTTGTCGTCATGTTGATGGTGGCCACGCGCAGTGACGTTCCCGTTGCCAGCGATGCAAAGAAACCAGAGACGCGAAACGGATCGAACTAAAACCCGGGGGCTGCAAAACTCGCCGCATCCGCGCGGTTCCAGCGTTTTCGGTAATCCTCCATGATTGGGGAACCTTCCTGATTGTTGATCAGGAACCCTTCGGGCAGATAAGCAAAGATATCGCTGGCCTCTGCCATTTTCTTATCCCCAAGGCGCAGCATCATATGCTGTGGCATGAAGCAACCGGGGTGTTCCAACCCGGCGGCACCGGTCATTTCGCCCAAGGCCTTGAGGGTGTTGCGATGATACCGGGCGACACGTTCCGATTTTGACACCACGTCGAGGGCGCGCGCGCGCAAAGGGTCCTGCGTTGCCACGCCCACGGGGCAATGGTTGGTGTGACAGGCCTGCGCTTGAATACAGCCGATTGCAAACATGAAACCACGCGCCGAATTGCACCAATCCGCCCCAAGCGCGAGCGCCCGCGCCACATCAAAAGCTGAAACGATTTTACCCGCGGCCCCGATCTTGATCTGATCCCGCAGGCCCGCGCCGCGCAGCGTATTATGCACAAAGGCCAGCCCCTCGACCATCGGCATCCCAACGTGGTTGGAAAACTCGACCGGGGCCGCGCCAGTGCCGCCTTCGGTGCCGTCCACAACGATAAAATCCGGCACGATTCCAGTCTGCAGCATGGCTTTGACCATACACATGAACTCGCGCCGATGCCCGATGCAAAGCTTGAACCCCACGGGCTTGCCGTTCGACAAGGATCGCAGTTGCCCGATGAATTCCATCATCTCAAGCGGGGTCGAGAACGATGAGTGGCCAGCAGGGGACACGCAATCAACCCCCATCGGGATCCCGCGTGCCTCCGCGATTTCTTCCGTGATCTTGGAGGCAGGCAGCATACCACCATGCCCCGGCTTTGCCCCTTGGCTGAGTTTGACCTCTATCATCTTGATCTGATCAAGGCTGGCGGTTTCACGGAACTTATCGGGATTGAACGTGCCGTCTTCGTGGCGGCACCCGAAATATCCCGATGCCACCTGAAAAATCAGATCGCCGCCCCCGATCTTGTGATATTTGCTGACCGACCCTTCGCCCGTGTCATGCGCAAACCCGCCCATTTTGGCGCCGGTGTTCAGTGCTTCAATGGCATTGCCCGAAAGCGAGCCAAAGCTCATCGCCGAAATATTGTAGATCGACGCGCAATAGGGCTGCGCGCACTTGGGGCCGCCGATGGTAACGCGGAAATCCGTATCCGTGATGTGGATCGGATTGACCGAATGTGTGACCCACGCGTAGCCCGCGTCATAGACCCGCATACGCGTGCCAAAGGGGCGTTTGTCTTCCTCGCCTTTTGCACGTTGATAGACGAGCGAGCGGGCGTCACGGGAAAACGGTTCCTCATCCTGATCGGATTCGATGAGGTATTGGCGAATTTCGGGCCGGATGCCTTCGAAGAGGAACCGCATATGTCCCAGAACCGGATAATTGCGCAAAATCGAGTGATGCGGCTGACGCAGATCATGGATGCCCAGCAGTGTCAGAGCGGCAAATACCACGAAGGGAATGATCAGCCAAACGCTCCAGATCATTGCTGCAAGGGCCGATGCAACGGCCAACGCCGCCACCACGGCCATTGTGGTAAAGCGCAGCATCGGTTCAAGGAAATGCATTTGGTCTCTCCGTTTTCGGGCATCGTCATGTGGTTGCGGATCGTATTTTTCTATCTGATCGTGTTCTATTGTGCGCAGCGACGCAAGCCGTCGCGTGACCGAATGAATGCGCGGGCATTCCACAAGGCTTCACGATTTGCTGATCCGGGGTAAGGAGTCGTGCAGATGGAAAAGTTCAGGCATGAAAGAGGGCGGGAGGTGAAAAAGATGGCCTTCTTCACCAGCGCTGCGGGTGGTTTTGGGCACGTGTTGCACCCTGCTGAAATCGCCGCTTGGCCCGGCTTTCTGGTTTCCCCGGCGGGCGATGTTTCAAGCGGGAAGGTCATCATTCTCAACCAGCGGCGCCACCTGCGCTAATCATACCAGTTTGGTGCTTTTCGCAGTTCTGACCATTGTGCGGGGCAGTGGCCATATATCACCATCGCCTTGTCGTCCTGTGCCCGCCTCATCAACCGGTTTGCGTGCTGACGGGCAAGTGGCGCATCCCATGCGCCGGCAAAATCGGTATCGAGCTCTGAGGGTCGGCTGATCGCATCAGAGGTCAGAACCACCGCGCCGGTGTGCGGCAACTCCAAGACAAAGGCAAGCTGGCCCGGGGCATGGCCCGGCACCAGCAGCACGTCAAATCCGGGGCCCAACCTGGTGTCGCTCTGCAACTCGATATAGTCTGCGTCAGGCCATTCCAGCGCCTGTTTCCCCGACCAGTAGAGCGGGCGGGGCAGGGCGCGTTCAGTTGCGGCAATCAAGATGGGCACTCCCGGAAAGCCCCCGATGAAGCCCACATGGTCAATATGCGTGTGGCTTTGGATCATCAGGTCGATGTCACTGCGCGCCAGACCAAGCAGGGCAAGCTGCGCCGGGGCGAGGTTTGTTTCGGTCAATGACAGAACCTGACCAAAGTCACCCAGAGCGTCTTCTTCGGTCGCAGCCGCGTGATCCACGCCGTATTTGGCAGGAAAGCCTGTATCAATCAGCACGTTTTCACCGGCTGTCGTCTGGATCAGATAGCCACAAATGCCGATGATGCGGCCGTCCTCATGTACCTGAAACAACCCATAATCAAGGATCGCCAACCGCGCGGGCCGACCGTGAAGCAGGGGTTGCATAAATACGCCAAGGCCTCTTTGGTTGCCGGTGGACTAGAGCGGATGGAGCCGATGAAAGTCAAGATACACAGGCTGTTTGAATATCTGTTGGAATCGACGCAATCCAAGCCCGAGGCGATTGTCGGTTTTTCCCTGTCGGCCTCGCCCACCCTCGGGGATTTCATCCCGGATATTGATCCATCGCTGTCTCTGGATTGGAACAACCGTGACTTTCGCGGCCTGCCGGAGTTGCGTGCACATGTGCTCGCGCAGGCCGGGCTGAATGGGGTGTGCACGCCGTCTGATGTGTTGATCACCGCCGGGGCGTCCGAGGCAAATTACCTTGCCATCATGCAGCTTGTGGAACCGGGGGATGATATCGTCATCGAAACGCCGGGCTGGCCGCAGGCTGAGGTTCTGGCCAAGGCCAAAGGCGCAAATGTGGTGTATGTCGCGCGTTCTGAGCGTGACAACTGGGTCTTGCCGCTTGATACGTTGCGCGCCGCCGTAACGCCGCGGACCCGGTTGATTTTCCTGACCAACCCGAACAATCCGACGGGGCAGGTGCTTGATGTGGGCGCGTTGCGCGACATCGTGGATATTGCGGATCGCGTGGGCGCATGGCTGCTTGTGGATGAAGTGTATGCCGGTCTGGAATGGGAAGGGCCGCGCGCGCCTTCGATTGCAGGGCTTTATGATCGGGGGATCACCACAGGCTCCGTTTCCAAGGCACTGGGTTTGCAGGGATTGCGCACCGGGTGGCTGATCTGTCGTGATCCGACGTTGGTCATGGATGCGATCATTCTGCGCGAAAATACCTCCGAGATCATGAATATCATGGGAGAAGTCATTGCCGAAATTGCCCTGCGCCCTGATCGGTTGGCGCCACGTTTGCAAGATGCACGCTCTGCGGGGGCGGCAAATCTGGCGCGTCTCACAAGCTGGTTGGAGACCGAGCCGCAGTTAAGCTGGGTTGCGCCAAAGGCGGGGCTGATCGGGCTGGGGCGCTTGCCAGAGGGGTGTGACAGTGACGCATTTGCAAAGCTCTTGCTGGCTGATCCCTACCGCACGTTTGTTTTGCCGGGCAGCGCATATGGGCAGCCACAGCACATCAGATTGGGCGTCGGGGGCGGTGCAGGCGTCAATCTGGAACAGGGTCTTGCCCGCCTGTCACAAGCGTTGCGCGATTGGTCGGCCTAAAGCGTCATGCGAAAAACCTCACTCACGTAAAACTGCCTGAAATAAATAGTTTCAACGGGTTACGTGATGCTTGATACTTCAGGTTTTTCGTCAGACGCTCTAGCGCAGACCGTTGCGCGCGATGAATACGGCGAGGTCCAGAATGATCTGCCCGCGCGCCGATGCAATGGCTGGCGGTCCGATCAAAGGGTCAAAGGGCACCGACAGATCGAACAGCCCCGCACGTTCCCGCCGCCCGTCAGGCACCGCCACGAAATACTGACCCGATGCGCGGTACTGACCGTCGTCACCCGCAACAAGCGTTTCAAAGCGCACATCAAGGCGGGCATCGGGCAGCGCTTCGAAAGGCCAGGGCGCTGAGGCGACACGCGCACGGGTGATCTGTGTCAGATATCGGCTGAGTTCCAGTGCGACGGCACGGTCCGGCGTGTCGGCCCACAACACACCTCCGTCGCTCAGGATGCGCCCGTCTGTGGTCTGAACCGTGATTTCGTCATCGGCGGCATAGGCGGGCAGGGACACATCACGCACCTCGACCGCGCGAAAGGCGATGGTCTGGGTTTGTGTTACTTGCGGGGATGTTACGGTATACCTGTCCGACGCAGCGCCACAGGCCGAAAGGCATATCAACGCGCTCAACAGGAAAGGAAAAGGTCTCATTTATCGTCCTCTGATCAGAGCGCTGGGGTTACGTTCGAGCAGGCGTGCCAAGGATGAAATGGCGTTGGACGCCTGCGAGATGTCGCGCAGGGCGGCCTGCGCATCCCGGCTCAGGACTTCGCCCCTGTTGTAGCCTGCGATTGTGGCGCTGGCTTCGTCGAAAACCTGTGTGATGCGGTCCACCAGGTCGGGCAGATCCTGCGCGGACAGGGCGACCGCATCTGCTGCATTGCGCGTGGATCGCAGCGTCGCGTTGACGTTGTCCACGGCCCCGCCTTCGCGCAGTTCGGCAAGGGTCCGGTTCAATTCATCCAAAGCACCTGCCAGAGAGGCCGGCAATTCCTGCATCGCAGGCGCGCTGACAACTGCATCCGCCGAGGCCAGCACGTCGGTGACCTGTTGTGTCAAATCCGCCAGCGGCAGGCTGGCAGCTTCCGCCGCGACGCCGGCGAGTTCCGTCACGAGGTCTGGCAGCCCTTCGATCGAGGTGCCAACCGCTGTCGCAGCAGAGGTCGCCGCATCAATGGATGCAAGGATGCGCGCCACGCCTTGTTGTTCCTCAATCTGGGCAAGGATGCCGTCCAGCCGGACCAGAGCGACATTGAGCGTAACCGGTATGTCCTGAACCGTTTGCGAGGTGACGACGCCGCGAATATCCCCAAGGAGGCCGCGCAGATCCTGCGGTGCGGCCCTGAGGTCTTCACTGGTCAGCAAGTTCTCGGCAGCGCGCAGGAAATCGGTGACACTGGTCAAGACTTCCTCGATGGGCAGTCGGTTGATCCGGGTGAAAACACCCTCGACCGACGCCGCCGCATCAGAAATTTCACTGGGGGCTGTGGGCATGCGGGGGATTGAGCCTTCGAAGACTTCGACCAGCGCGGGTGGCGCGTCGGGAAGCTGCACGAGTTCAACCTTCAGCCCGCCTGTGAGAATACTGGTTGAGGCAAGCCGTGCCCGCAGCCCGTTGCGCACCTGCTCTTCCAGCAGCATCAGCGCGGATTGCGGTGTGACCTCTTCGGGCAGGCCCAGACGCGCCGGCTGGATACCCAGCACGGCCGCAAGCCTGACGCGGCTGTCCCCGTAGGTTTCGGGATCCACCACGCCGGAAAGGTTTTCCACCGATCCGATCCGCAGACCGCTCAGCTCCACAGGCGCGCCCAGCGTCAGCCCGGAGATGTTTTCATCAAAGATGACCCGCACCTCAAGCAAATCGACTTCGGAGGCATTAAAGACACTGTTGCGCGCATCGGTCTCGGAGGGGAACACCTCGAAAACAGACCCGTCGCCCACTTGCTCGCCGCCCGACACAAAGGTGTCAAAGGTGATCCCGCCGCCCAGCAACGATGCGACGGAGGTAAAATCGATCTCGGCCCCCGCGGGTCCGATGGTAAAGCTGAACCCGGAGGCGTCCCAGAACCGTGTCGAGGGCGTGATCAACCGCCCGTGCGGTTCGTAGATCACCGCCTCTGCGATGGCAAAATTCCCCTCGGGCGAGATGCGCGCCGGACCCACGCGACCGATTTCGATGCCGCGATACAGGATCGGCGTGTCCGCGCTCAGCGTGCCACCGGGCAAGGACCTCAGCGCAATCTGTAAATCGGCGCTGCCGGTCTGATAGAGCGGCGCGCGATCGAGACCTTTGAACGCGCTGGCGGGCGGGCCAATGGTACTGTCCCATGATCCTTGGATAAACACGCCACTCAGCACCGTATCAAGACCGCTGATCCCGCTGGCGGAAAACTCGGGCCGAACGATCCAGAAAGAGGCGGTGGAATCCACATAGGGTGCTACGGATTTATCCAGACGGACTTTCGCAACGACACTGCTCAGCCCCTCGCTGAACATCACTTCTTCGACGAGGCCAACCTGTACATCGCGAAACCGCACCTCGGTCTCGCGCGGCACGATGCCCGCAGCGTTTTCAAACTCGACCGTGATCACTGGCCCACGCGCATTATAGCTCTGCCATGCCACAAACAATGCGGTCACCAGCGCCAGTGCCGGGATGATCCAGACAATGGACAGGTTGCTGATAAGAGATTTCGGTTCTTTTTCGATCGGAACCGGCGGGGCATCATTCATTTTTCGGTTTCTCATCCTGCGCGTTGATCTGGTCCCATATCAGGCGGCTATCAAAAGACTGCGCCGAAATCATTGTGAAAATAACAGCAGCGGCGAAAAATATGCTGGCTGCACCGGGATTTATGGTCACAATCAACTGAAGCTGCACCAGCGATGACAGGATGGCGACCACGAATATGTCGATCATGGACCACCGCCCGATGTATTCCACGATCTCCAAAAGCCTTTGGCGCTGGTGATTTGAAACAGTTGTGGGCCGGTGCAGCGATATGGCCAGAAACGCAATGGCAATGAACTTTCCAATCGGGATGGCCACGGAGGCAAAAAGGATCACAAGCGCAATCCCGATACTGCCATATTCGATCAGTTCCACCGCGCCGCCGATGATCGTGCTGTCCTGCACATAAAACAGCATACGGGTTTGCAGCATCGGATAGATATTGGCCGGAATATAGCACATAAGGCCAATCAGCCAGAACGCCCAGACCCTTTGCAGGCTTTTGGTATCGCGGCTTTTCAATGCGTGCCCGCAGCGCCCGCATCGTGCTGTGTCCTCAGGCCAGACCTGATGACAGCGAACGCAGCCCACCAGCCCTAACTCGCGCGCGGTTACGATCTTCTGGGTCGGCTCAATGCGTTCCATACGGACCATCTACAGATTATGTTTTCCTGCACAACCACAAGCATGACCAGCACGCTGAAAAGCCAGAAAGCAGGCCCGAAAGTCACATGAACCAAAGCGCTGACCTTGATGAGCGCAACGGCACAGCCAATCGCGAAAACCTCCGCCATGGACCAGGGCCGCAGGGCTTCGGCCACCCGGAAGGCATCGGCTGAATAGGGTGCGGGCGCGCGATCCCGGACCAGCGGCACGATGACATAAAGGCACAGCATGACCCGCAGCAGCGGAATAAACAGGATCAATGCCGCCGTTGTGAGGGAGAGCACGGCCAGGGGCCCATCGCTGAACACCAGAGCCGTTTCGAGGATCGAGACCGAATTCTTGATCCCGATGGCATCCACTGACAGGAAGGGAAATACCGCCGCTGTTGAAATCAGGATCACGATCGACAGGGACAAAGCGATGATCTGAAGCCCGGCATTGCGGCGCGGCGTGATCAGAACGGTTTCGCATCGGCTGCAAACAGCTTTTTCGCCATGCCCGGGTCGGGCAAGGGAGAAAACGGCATCACAATTTGGACAGATGATAAGGTCCGTCCGGGGCGCTGGCTTGGTTGCATCTGTCATTGGGCGCAAGATAGCGCGTTTACATCCGCACGAAAACGCCTGTTTTCGTTGCTATGGGTCGGGCATGCACAAATGAGCACAATTCCATCGGAGCACCTGCGACTCTGCGACTGTTGCGTCCTATGCCGGTTTTCCCGATAATTGTGGTGTGGCGTGCCAACTTTCGGGGCCCGTCGCGGGGGGACGACCTATGACGAATGACGACCTGATTGCCAAACTCAAGACCATCGCCGGCGCGCGGCATGTTCTGACGGGGGACCGCCAGACAGAACGCTACCGCAAAGGGTTCCGGTCGGGCGAGGGTGAGGCCATCGCGGTTGTCATACCCGGTTCGCTGGTTGAGATGTGGGAGATTCTGAAAGCCTGCGTGGCGGCGGACAAGATCCTGATCATGCAGGCCGCCAACACCGGTCTGACCGAAGGCTCAACGCCAAAAGGGACGTATGACCGCGATGTTGTGATCCTGTCCACGTTGCGATTGGATCGCATCCACCTGCTGCGTGATGGGCAGCAGATCGTCAGCCTGCCCGGTGGCACGCTTTTCGGCCTCGAAAAACAGCTTGCGCCCTATGGCCGCCAACCGCATTCCGTGATCGGATCGTCTTGCATTGGCGCGTCGATCATGGGCGGTGTGTGCAACAACTCCGGTGGTGCGCTGGTGCAGCGGGGGCCTGCCTATACCGAACTGTCGCTCTATGCGCAGATCACCCATGAAGGGCAGCTGGAACTGGTCAATCATCTTGGCATCAACCTCGGCAACAGTCCCGAAGAAATTCTGACGCGGATCGACAATGGCGCATTCAGCGACAAGGACCTCAGCGATGATGCGGGCCGCGCCTCGGATGCAGGTTATCCCGAACGGGTCAGCGATGTGGACGCCGATAGCCCTGCAAGGTTCAATGCCGATCCCCGCACCTTGCACGAAGCCTCCGGATGTGCCGGAAAGCTGGCGGTTTTTGCGGTGCGGCTGGATACCTTCCCCATCGCCACGGGTGAAAAGGTCTATTACGTCGGCACCAATGATCCCGCACAGCTCACGGAATTGCGCAGGCGGGCCCTGACGGAATTGCCCGAACTGCCTGTCAGCGGTGAATATCTGCATCGCGAGTGTTTCGATATTGCCCGCAAATACGGCAAGGACACGCTGCTGATGATCAACTGGCTTGGCACGGATTTTCTGCCGAGGATTTTCGCCATGAAGGGTGCCATGGATGCGCGCTTTGCCAAGGTGCCGTTTCTCCCCGCCAATCTGGTTGACCGGGTGATGCAGGTGGTTTCGAACATCCTGCCAGAAGCCTTGCCCAAGCGGATGATGGATTTTCGCGCACGCTTCGAACACCACCTGATCCTCAAGGTCAGCGCGGACAGCATCGTCGGAACCGAAAGTATCCTGAACGACACGGTCGGGGCCGATGGCTGGTTTGCCTGTGATCCCAAGGAAACCAAAAAGGCGATGTTGCACCGGTTTGCCGCTGCGGGGGCCGCGATCCGGTATCATGCGGTCCACCCCGGCACGACGGAAGATATTCTGGCACTTGATATCGCGCTTAAACGCAATGACCGTAACTGGGTCGAGACGCTGCCGCCCGAGATCGAGGATCAGTTGGTCGCCAAGATGTACTATGGCCATTTTTTCTGCCACGTCTTTCATCAGGACTATTTGGTCAAGAAAGGCTGCGATCCGAAGGCGCTGAAAGAACAGATGCTTGCACTGCTGGACACGCGCGGTGCCGAATACCCGGCAGAGCATAACGTCGGGCACCTTTATGCGGCGAAACCGGCGCTGGCCAATCACTACAAAACGCTGGATCCGACGAATTCGTTCAATCCCGGCATCGGCAAAACCTCGCGGGAGCGGTACTACGGCGCGCCCTGCGGATGCGGTGTTGACCACCCGGCGGCGGCCGAATAGCGTGAACGCCGGCCCGACAATGCGCCAGAGCAGCCAGCGGTTGTCGCGCCGCGGATTATGCATCACCATGGGTTTGAACGTATCTTTGCAAGACGGCGTTCGCAGCGCGCAATCAGGAGCCATCCATGACAAATAATGACGGGCCGCACGTCGGGTTCTTTGTAACCTGCATCGTGGATTCCATGCGCCCCAATATCGGGTTTGCCAGCCTCAAACTGCTGGAGGACGCCGGATGCACCGTCGAGGTGCCGACGGCGCAGACCTGCTGTGGGCAACCTGCCTTTAACAGCGGCGATGACGCCACGACCAAGGCCATCGCCAAGCAGGTGATCGAAGCCTTTGAACCTTTCGGCTATGTGGTGGTCCCATCGGGTTCTTGTGCCAGCATGATCCGCAGCCATTACGGGGAGCTTTTTGCGGATGATCCGGCGTGGCAGAGCCGTCAAAAGGCGCTGAGCGCGAAAACATGGGAAGTGCTCAGCTTCCTCACCGATGTGATGAAATATACGCCAAGCGCCACCTATCAGGGCACCGCCACCTATCATGACAGCTGCTCGGGCCTGCGGGATCTGGGGGTGCATGATCAGCCGCGCGCCTTGCTTGCCCATGTGCAGGGGTTGTCCGTTGTGCCCTTGGAAGGCAACAACGAATGCTGCGGCTTTGGGGGGACGTTTTGCGTGAAGTACCCTGAACTTTCCACGGCCGTCGTCACCGACAAGACCACCAAGATCAAGGCGACGCAGGCTGATACGCTGCTGGGCGGTGACATGGGGTGCCTGATGAACATGGCCGGAAAACTCAGCCGCGAGGGGCGCGAGATGCGGGTGTTTCACACCATCGAAGTGCTTGCGGATATGGCTGATGGCCCGGGGATCTGCGCCCCCCGGCTGAAATAGGGCGTCCGCGATGAAACAGACCTCACATCAATTCAACGAGAACGTCGCGCGCGCCCTTGCCGAGCCGACGCTGAAGGTCGCGCTTGATCGCACCACCACGCTGCTGCGCACCCGCCGTGCCAAAGTCATCGACGCTTTCCCTCAATACGCCAAGGCCCGCGAAACTGCGCAAAAGATCAAGGATCACACGCTGGACCATCTGGGCCATTATCTGCGCCAGTTCGAGGAGAACGCAAAGGCCAACGGCGCGCAGGTGCATTGGGCGGCCACACCTGAGGATGCGCGCCAGATCGTTTCCGACATCTGCCGCGCGCAAAATGCCAAGACGGCGACGCGGGTCAAATCCATGCTGGGTGAGGAAATCGGCATTGCGCAGGCGCTGAGTGATGCCGGGGTTGAACGGGTCGAAACCGATCTGGCCGAACACATCATTCAACTGGCCGATGATCCACCGTCCCACATCGTCATGCCGGCGATGCACAAGACACACGAACAGGTTGCCGAGCTTTTTGCGCAAAAGCACAAGGACCCCGGCGACCAGCAGGACATCCCGTCGCTTGTGGAAAGCGCGCGGCGCGAATTGCGCCCCAAGTTCATGAATGCCGACATCTCGATTTCAGGTGCGAATTTCCTGATCGCGGATACCGGGTCGTTTGTCACCATCACCAATGAGGGCAATGCAGAACTGACCACGACCCCGCCGAAAACCCACATCGTCACCGTGGGCATTGAAAAAATGGTGCCCAGCCTGAAACATGCGGCGGTTTTCATCCGGTTGCTGTCCCGGGCCGCCATTGGCACTGAAATCACGCAGTACACCACCTTCTACAACGGGCCCAAGCGGGATGGGGATCGGGACGGGCCCGAGAACCTGCATATCGTTCTGGTGGACAATCACCGCTCAGACATGTTGTCTGATTTCCTGCGGCCCATGTTGCGCTGTATCCGCTGCGGGGCCTGCATGAACCATTGCCCGGTCTATGCGGCCGTGGGCGGTCACGCTTACGGCGCGGTTTATCCTGGCCCCATGGGGTCGGTGTTGACGCCCGCCATGACCGGTCTGAAGGGATCCAAGGACTTGCCGAACGCCTGCACGCTGAACGGGCGCTGCAAAGAGGTCTGCCCCGTGAATATACCCCTTCCGGATATGCTGCGGTCCCTGCGCGCGCGCCAGTTTGAAAGCGGGATGGTCACGCCCAAGGCCAGATGGAGCCTGAAGCTCTGGGCGATGCTGGCGACGCGGCCCGCGCTTTACCATTTTGGCACCAGCGTGGCGAATATGATGCTGCGCGTTCTGGCACGGGGGCGGGGCAAAATCAGTGCCGTGCCTTTGGCCGGGGGCTGGACACGCACCCGCGATCTGCCACAGCCCGAGGCAGGCACATTCATGCAGCAGTATCGCAAGCAAAAGAGGTAACGCATGTCGCGCGACAGTATTCTTGCCAAAATCGACGCAGCGACGCAGACCGCACCGCTGGTTGAGATCGATGCGCAGGCGTCCGCCCTGATTGCCGATCCGGATAGCTATCGCGCGGATTTTGCACCGCAGCCGCTGATCGCCCGGTTCATCGAAAAGGCCACATCGGAAACCGTGACCGCGACCGTTGAACAATTGGCGTCCCTCGCCGATATCCCCGCCGCCGTCTCGCATTATCTGACGGAAAAAGAGCTGGGGGCGAAGATCGCCGTGCAGCCCAGGGCCTGCCTCAGGGGTATCGACTGGTCCGGCGTGCAGATAACAGATCACGCCCAGATGAATGAGCCGATTGCTCTGACGATTGCCGACGCGGGCATTGCTGAAACCGGTTCACTTGTGTTTTTCACCGGGCCGGATGCACCTGTCCTGCTGAACTTCCTGCCGCTCCACCATCTGGCGGTTTTGCGCAGCAGCACGATCCGGCCCTACATGGAAGATGTCTTTGACGCCTTCGGTACGACGCGTGCGAAACAGGGTCGAAGCTGCAACATCATCACAGGCACCAGCGGCACCGCCGACATCGAAGCGAGAAACGTACGCGGTGCGCATGGTCCGCGGTTCATGCATATTCTGCTGATCTCAGAGTGAAGCCTGAAGCGCCATGGCAAAAACCTCGATCACGTAGCGCTGCCTGAAATCAAAGGTTTCGACAGGTTACGTGATGCTTGGTGTGTCAGGTACTTCATCAGACGCTCTAGACCCCGGAAAGCGTCGCAGGGCAGACGCGACGATCCTTCCCGTTGCTGCAGAAATGGCCGCCTTTGCTTCAACTGTGCCCGCTTGTGCGATGCACCTCACATACGCAGCCAGTTTGCTGGGGCCGGTGAACACGCCATGAATGCTGTCATCGGGTAGGGTGCTATCGCAGGCGGTCACACCCTTTTTGGTCTTCCATCTGCGCCCACAGGCAAATTTCCTTGTAGGCGGTTGTCAGGTCATGGCGTCGACACGCTCTTGCGCCTAGCCCGTGCTGCAAGACCTTACATCAGCGCGACGATGGACTGTGGATCGATCCGTGCATGTTCACAGTCTGCCAACACCCAACCGAAGCCGGTAAGCACGTCCGGGCCAATCGCGTCCGGCGTAAATTCGCTGGAGGGCTCGGCGAAAATGCTCCGTTCAATTCTGCCATCAACAACAGGGGGCAACCTTTATCGGGTTTTTGAAGAATTCCAATTCTGCTTGGTGATGCGGGTATTTTGTGAAAGTTGTTTCCGGCTGTTTGCATCAATGCGTAACAGCCCGTCAGAAATACGGCGCACAGCGTTGATAAAAACGCGTAACAAGACCGGCTGGCGTTGCGGGTTCGAGAAGCGCGTAAGGGTCAATATAAGGAGAAAGCGCAACCTGCGGCGTCACTCTTTTTCGTCGCAGCGACTATTCGAAAGGATAGGGTAATCATTCGTTTACCCAATTGAGCGAAGGCTGGCCCACTGCTAGTGCCGACGACACCCCACCCAAGCCACTTCCAAGACCATCAATAGGCCAGAGTATGACTGAGACACGGATCGAGATTGTCGTAACAGGAGGGAATGCCGAAGCGACAATCGACCAGCTGGCCAGCCAACTTCAGGACAGTGAGGCCGTTGTGTCTGGCGCGGATACGGCGGCTCAGCCAGCGGAGCTGATCGCGTCAAGCATCAGCGCAAGCGCTGCTTTACCGCAAAACATCAATGCATGGTTTGCACAAATCGCAGTGTCGGAGGGATATCAGCCACTCGCCACGCTCGCAATCTGCGCTGTGATCTTTGCCATCGCGTATTTGCTGGAACGCGTCATTGCACGACTGCTGTCCGGCAGCGTATCTGAACCGGTCACGACCTTGCAGAAACTCGGTAACGCGACACGCTGGGGCGGCGCGCGCGGCTTAAGCCTCCTTGCGTTTTACGGGATGAGTCTCGTCGGCATCCATGTTGTGTTTGATGCCAGCACGGAGGCGTTTGAACTTGCCGCAGTCGCCCTGTCGAGCCTGATGTTGCCTCGCGCGTGGCTCCTCGTCCTGGAGGTTCTGACCGGGTCACAAGACCCGCATCGGCGCGCAAACAGCCTGAGTGATTTGGAGGCGTCGCATGTCATGCGGTCTGCCCTGTGTCTGGTTGTTTTCTTTGCCGCCACCGCTTTTGCCCGCGACTTCGTGCTGGGCGTTGTGGATGCGGGTGACAGCGGCGCGCTTTTTGCCGTGGCGACACGGGCCTTGGACGCCATGGCGACCGGGTTTTTCTTTTTCTCTGTGCGCAAACCGGTCGGTGGATTGATCGTGAACGCCTTGTCCTGCGACACCGGCAATCCAAAGCTATTTGTGCGCCTGCTCAGCAGGTTTTGGCCAGCGCTCTACATTTTTCTTTTTCTGCTGCAAATCATTGCCGAGGCGCGCGGCTATCTCAGTGGAACACTGGGCGAAGACGCATCGGCCTTGAAGCGCTCGTTTGCCGTATTTGTGCTGACACCTTTTATTGTCGCAAGCCTTGGTATCTGGCGGGACGATCTGATGTCCCGCACCGACTGGGACAGGCGCGGTCGTGTCGCAGGCGTCTTTTCCTTGTTGGAGGGCACGGTAACCGTGGGGGCTGCGATTTTCATCCTTTACGCGTGGAACATCGACCCTTTTGCAACGGATCTGGAGGGCGCAAAGCGTATTCTACCCGGTTTGGTGAGTGCCGCCATCGTAACGGTCATCGGCGTGTCTGCATGGCGGATGATCAGCGGCTTTTTCGACAAGGGAACCGTTGGGGGTGCTGACGACGAAGCAAATGTCCCCGACGGTGAGGGCGGCGTGGGGGGCAGTCGACTTGAAACGGTTTTGCCAATCCTGCGCACGGCGCTTGCGGTCCTGATCGGCACTGTGACCGTGCTGTTGGCCCTGTCGTCACTGGGCGTTCAGATCGCGCCGTTGTTGGCAGGGGCCGGTATTCTTGGCCTTGCTGTTGGTTTTGGTGCCCAGAAAATCGTGGAAGACATCATATCCGGCGTGCTCTATCTGATCGAGGATGCGTTCCGCAAAGGTGAGTACATCGAAACCAATGAGGGACAAGGCGTTGTCGATGCCATCATGCTGCGCTCGATAAGGTTGCGGCATCACCTCGGGGCTGTTTATACCGTCCCGTTCAGTTCCATTGGCACAGTTCAAAACCACAGCCGTGACTGGGTGACCGTCAAGCTATCGTTTGAAGTCGCGCCGACGCAGGATCTGGAAAAGGTGCGAAAACTCGTCAAGAAGGTCGGGGCGCAACTGATGCAAGACCCTGAGCTTGAGGGGCAGTTCCTTGCTCCGCTTAAAAGTCAGGGTGCTGTTGCCATGGTCGGCTCCAACTATAAAATCGGCGTGAAGTTCACGTCAAAACCCGGAGAGCAGTTCCTGATCCGGCGTAAAGCGCTGAATGCGATACAGAAAGCCTTTTCGGAAAACAACGTCCAGATTGCTGCACCGCGCGTGATCGTTGATACAGGCGGCGAGGCAGCAGCAGCCGCTGCAAAAACGGTGATCGACCGAGCGGCGCCTGCCTGACCATGAGGCCATAGAGATTAAAACCTGTTGTTCAAAAAGAACAAGGAGCACCAAATGCACCGTTTCCTCACTCGCGCTTTAGCATGGATGTTTGCCCTCACAGCTATGATTGCGATGGCTGCAAGGGCAGACCAAGCGGAGGTTGATGAGCTGTTCACATCGGTTCAAGCGGCTGTGGCGGCGCAGGGTTTGAACCCTGTGATCGAGATCGACCACGCGCGTCTCGCAGCAGCCGAAGGCGTTGAGATGCCGGCGTCCCGCGTTCAACTTTTTTCGGACAGTGCCATCAACGCCAGTCTGATGCTGGAAAACATCCGCGCCGGCCTTGATTTGCCGTTTCGCGTGCTGGCCTTTGACCAGAACGGCAGCACCAGCCTGACCTACACATCGTCGGCGTTCCTGTCACAAAGGCATGGTTTGACCGATGCCCGGGCTCTTGCTGCGTTCGATGCGCGGTTGAATGATCTGGTTGCTCACTCGGAACGCGCGCGGGTTGCGCCGGTGCCGACACTTGATGTCGGCCCCGACTTTGGCATTGTTGAACTCCGGTCTCGGTATGATGTGCCCGAGACGGTCGCGCGTCTGAAGGCCGCCGTAACAGCGCAACCCGACACGATATGGTTCGGCGAAATCGACTTTCAGGTAGAAGCGGCACAGCTCGGCATCTCACTGGTCGCGTCACGGCTTTTGCTCTTTGGCGGTCCCGCGCCGGGGGGTGTCGCGATGGCAGAGTACCCCGCCATTGGATTGGATGCCTTTTGCCAAAAGGTATTTGTCTACGCGGGGGACGATGGCAACGCCGTAGTGATTTACAACGATATCGCAGCCTTGGCAAAACTGCACTATGGCACGTCGATCGACCCGCACAGAATGCTCAATAAACGGCTCCGTGCCACATTCACCCCTGCAACGGAATGAACCGACTCTGAACGACACATGCGCGCACGAACGGCCAGTGAAAACTCTCGAAACTGAAATGGCCAAAACACTTGCACAAAGGAAAAACATGCCCCTCTCAACTTCCCTTAATCGCTCTGCCTTCGGTGCCGTTCTGGTCACCTTGGCTGGCGTTTCCGCTGCGATCGCGTGAGACGAGCGCCCGAATATTCTGGTCATCATGGCCGACGACGTTGGGTGGGCCAGCCTCGGCAGCTATCACCAAGGTATCAAGAGCATTGAAACCCCCAATCTCGACCAGTTGGCGATGGAAGGCACGCGCCTGACTATTACTATGCTGAACCAAGCTGCACGGCCGGACGCGCGGCATTTCTGACAGGTCAGTTTCCGGTCCGCGTCGGCATGCACACTGTCGGTCTGCCCGGCGATCCCGTGGGGTTGAGCAATGAGGACCCGACACTTGCGAACATGATGAAATCACTGGGCTATACCACCGGTCAGTTCGGCAAAAACCATCTGGGCGACCAGAACCAGTTTTTGCCCACGACGAAAGGTTTTGATGAATACTGGGTCTGGCTCTACCACCTGAATGCGATGGAATATACGTCCGACCCTGACTGGTCGGATGATCCCGAGTTCGAAGCACAGTACGGACCGCGCAATGTCATCCATGCCTTTGCCACCGAAGAGATGGACGACACCGTTGATCCGCGGTGGGGCTTGGTCGGCAACCAGCGCATTGTCGATGATGGCCCCGCGCCACCTGAGCGGCAAAAAACGCTTGATGACGAAGTGACCGCGAGGACGCTTGATTTCATTGACCGTGCCGTGGAAAGCGAAACGCCCTTCTTTGTCTGGATGGCCCCGGCCAGAGCGCACGTCTGGACCCACCTGAGCCCCGAGTATGAAGCGATGCTGGGCAATGGGCGCGGCTTGCAGGACGTCGTGATGAAAGAGCTGGACGACAACGTCGGCAAAGTGCTTGCCCGCCTTGAGGCTTTGAACATCAGTGATAATACGATCGTGGTCTTTACGTCGGACAACGGTCCCGAAACGATGACATGGCCTGATGGTGGTACAACCCCGTTTTACGGCGAAAAAGGCACCACATGGGAAGGTGGCTTTCGCGTACCGGCGATCATCAAATGGCCCGGAAAAGTGCCCGAGGGTCGTGTCGCCAACGGTATTTTCTCGGGTATGGACTGGATGCCAACGCTGGTCGCTGCCGCGGGTGGGCCAGACAATCTGCCCGAGGTGATGCTGGAGGGCTACGAGGGCTACAACGTGCACCTCGATAGCTACAACCAACTGCCCTATCTGCTGGGTGGGGAGGAGAGCCAGCGCGATGAGATCGTCTATTATGAAGGTACAAGCCTTCAGGCGATCCACTACCGCGACTGGAAAGCCCATTTTGTCGTGCAGCATCACGGCTGGGCTGGCCCAAAGGATGAACTGAACGCGCCTCTGCTCTTCAACCTTCGGCGTGACCCGTATGAAAAGGCAGCCGAAGAGTCGGGCATGTACACCATCTGGATGGGCAAGAAAATGTGGGCGTTTGGTCCCGCAGCGCGCCTTGTTCAGGGCCACTTGCAGAGCTTTCAGGCTTTCCCGCCGCGTGGCGCAGTAGTGGACAATCAGGATAAGGTGGAAAAGCAAGTCACCACGGAAGGTGGCATGTCCTAGTAGCCCTGCAATTCAAAGAAAACACCGGGTCCCGGGGAAAATTGACGGGACCGGGCAGTGAACTCATGCCTCGCGCCGCACGGTACATCGCAACTGAGTAACCTTTGACACCATCGAGCAGACAAGCGACGTAGATGTGTAACGGATCGGGCGGTTGAATTGCACGTATCGGCGTTTGCCACGGCTACGGTTAGTGCCGGTTGTCCACGCCACCCGAGGGAACGGTTTCAAGGCGGGAGCTTTGGCCGACGAAGTATCTGCGTTAATGTTTGCGACTGCCAAGGTATATCTCCGCGTGAGGACTTGATTGGATCGCACCTCGACCACCTGTTTCCGTTCAGATTGGCCAGTCGCTTCTTGTGCCGCAGCAGGAACGCGTTTTCAGCATCCCCGTTTACCCCTGCCGGAGTTGAGGCTCTTAAAGTTCGTCATCACAACCATACTGTGGACCCGAGACCGGACAGATCGGCCTGTTCTCTTTGATAATACACAGATTTCTAGGAAAATTGGTGCCCAGGAGAGGACTCGAACCTCCACACCCTTGCGAGTACTAGCACCTGAAGCTAGCGCGTCTACCATTCCGCCACCTGGGCAGGTGTCGTTGACAGGGCTGTTAATCTGATCGGCTTTGGGTGTCAAACGAAAACTGGCGGCATATGCGTCTTCGCTGGATATCCGTAGGATGCGCCTATTTGCGCCTTGTCTCACCAACTCTGCAGGGGTACTTCTAGCGCGAAATCTGATCAAAGAGGCACGCAATGTCAAAGCTGGTTACGATCTATGGCGGTTCCGGGTTCGTAGGGCGCTATATCGCGCGGCGTATGGCCAAGGCGGGATGGCGGGTCCGGGTTGCCGTAAGGCGGCCCAATGAGGCCATGTTTGTGAAGCCTTACGGTGTTGTTGGACAGGTTGAACCTGTTTTGTGTAACGTGCGCGACGATGCGTCGGTGCGCCATGTCATGATGGGCGCCGATGCGGTCGTGAACTGCGTCGGTATCCTTGCAGAGGACAGCAAGAACACTTTTGATACGGTGCAGGCAGAGGGGGCGGAACGCATCGCGCGCATTGCTGCCCAAGAGGGTGTCGCACGGATGGTGCATATTTCTGCCATTGGGGCGGATGCGCATTCAGACAGCGATTACGCCCGCACGAAAGCGCTGGGAGAAGCCGGTGTCCTGCAGCATATGCCCTCTGCGGTGATCTTGCGGCCTTCAATCGTGTTTGGCCCCGAAGATCAATTCTTCAACCGCTTCGCTGATATGGCTAAACTCGGGCCGGTTTTGCCCGTTGTCGGCGCGGAAACCCGGTTTCAGCCGGTCTATGTTGATGACGTAGCGCAGGCCGCTGAAAAGGCTTTGACCGAAACGGTCGCGCCGGGTGTCTATGAACTGGGTGGGCCTGACGTCTGTTCTTTCCGCGCTTTGATGGAGCTTATGCTTGAGACGATCCACAAGCGTCGTTTGATCGTGAACATCCCGTTTTTTGCCGCGCGGATCATGGGCTTTACGTTTGACATGATCCAAAAGGCGTCGCTCGGTCTCATCAGGAATGGGATGATCACCCGGGATCAGGTGAAAAACCTTGCCAGGGACAACGTCGTGGGAGAGGGTCAGCGCGGGTTTGACGCGCTTGGTATTGAACCTGTCACGATGGTTTCCGTGTTGCCGGAATACCTTTGGCGTTTCCGCCCGTCCGGGCAATATGATGCGATCAAGAAATCTGCTAAAAACCTGCGATCTTAGCTGTAGGCATAGACCAGCAGGATGAGGCCAAGGATTACCCGGTAGACCACATATGGTGTGAAGCTGACGCTTTTCAGCAGGCGCATCATCAGTGCGAGAGCGAGCAGCGCGGAGACGAATGCAAGCGCTGCTGCGAGGGCGCCATCCCTTGCCATTTGCCAGTCCGCTTCGCCAATGACATCCGCGCCAAGAACCGCGCCGGACGCGATGATCGTGGGGATGGACATCAGCATTGCTAGCTTTGCGGCCCCTTCACGTTCGTAGCCCAGACGCCGCGCGGCAGTGATCGTGATGCCTGAGCGTGACGTGCCCGGGATGAGGGACAGGATCTGTGCGAGGCCCATGAGGAAGGCATCTTTGAGCGTCCAGCCGCTGGCGGTGCGCGTTGATGCGCCGGTTCTGTCAGCCCAGTAAAGCACAAGGCCAAAGCCGAGCATGGTCCACCCGATCACGGCGACAGATCGCATCATTTCGTCAAGACCGGTCAGCTTTATGATAAGACCCGCGATCATGACCGGGATGGTCGCGATGATGAGGCAAAGCGCGAGGAATGCGCCTTGGGTGTCCACCTTGCCCCGGGCGAGCCTCAGAGAGCCTGTGGCAGCGATGCGCACGTCGCTCCAGAAATACAGGATGACGGCCAGGAGCGATCCGACGTGGACGGCGACGTCAATTGCAAGCCCCTGATCCGGCTGTCCGGTCAGGGCAGGCAGCAGCACCAGATGGCCTGAAGAGCTGACAGGCAAAAACTCCGTCAGGCCCTGAATGGCGGCGACAAGAATGAGGTGGAAAAGGGTCATATGGGTAATCCGCTGCCTGCATGCGTGCAAGGCTGGTATAAGGACAGGGAATCAAATGAAAAGTCTCAATTTAGGTCCGGATCGGACGCAAAAAATGGAAGAAATCGAGGTTCTGATCCGGCTTGGGGCCATTTTTATTGATAATAGGTAAGTAGTACTGACTTTATTTCTGTTTTGAGTTGGCGTATTGGTGCGCTTCTGAAATCGTTGTGGAGCATCATTCTTATGGCCAGTCAGCAGATGTTGAAGTTTGTCACTGTAGAGCGGGGCATGCCTGAAAAGCGTGAAGCGGACGTGCGCCGCGAGGACTTCAAGGAAATATATGCGGAGTATGCTGACGCCAAGGCCAAGGAGCAGTCCAGCCGGTGCAGCCAGTGCGGTGTGCCCTATTGCCAGACGCATTGCCCGCTGCACAACAATATTCCCGACTGGCTGCGCCTGACCGCCGAGGGCCGCCTGCGGGAAGCCTATGAAGTCAGTCAGGCCACCAACACATTCCCCGAGATTTGCGGTCGCATTTGCCCGCAGGACCGCCTGTGCGAAGGCAATTGCGTGATTGAGCAATCCGGCCATGGCACCGTCACCATCGGGGCGGTGGAAAAATACATCACCGATACCGCCTGGGAAGAAGGCTGGGTTCTGCCGATCGCACCCGCGCAGGAGCGGACCGAATCCGTGGGCATCATCGGCGCGGGTCCGGGCGGGCTGGCGGCGGCGGATGTGCTGCGCCGGGCCGGGGTGCAGGTCACGGTTTATGACCGGTACGACCGCGCGGGCGGCCTGCTCACCTATGGCATTCCGGGGTTCAAGCTGGAGAAAGACGTGGTGATGCGCCGCAACAAGCAGTTGGAGCTTGGCGGCATCACCTTTGAGTTGAATTGCACGGTGGGTGAAGACATCTCGTTTGAAGATATCCGCGCCAGGCACGACGCGGTCATCATTGCCACCGGGGTCTATAAATCAAGGGAGATCGAAGCCCCCGGCGTGGGCGCGCAGGGCCTTGTGCGCGCGATAGATTTCCTGACGGCGAGCAACCGCAAGAGCTTTGGCGATGCGGTGCCGGAATTCGATGACGGGACGTTGAATGCCGAGGGCAAGCGCGTGGTCGTCATCGGCGGCGGCGACACGGCGATGGACTGTGTGCGCACGTCGGTGCGGCAGGGGGCGACGTCGGTCAAATGCCTTTATCGCCGCGACCGTGCGAATATGCCGGGATCCCAGCGCGAGGTCCAGAACGCCGAAGAAGAGGGCGTTGTTTTCGAATGGCTCTCCGCGCCGAAAGGGTTTGTTGGCGACCCGGTGACGGGTGTGATGGTGCAAAAGATGCGTCTGGGCGCACCCGATGCCACCGGACGGCAGGCGCCGGAAGTGATCGAGGGGGCCGATTACGTTGAAGAGGCCGACATCGTCATCATGGCGCTGGGCTTTGAGCCTGAGGATTTGCCCGCGCTTTGGGATCAGCCGGAACTGCCGGTCACGCGCTGGGGCACGATCAAGGCGGCCTTTACGACGGGTGAGACCGATCTTGAGGGCGTCTATGCGGTTGGGGACATCGTGCGCGGCGCGAGCCTCGTGGTCTGGGCGATCCGTGACGGGCGCGATTGCGCCGAAGCGATCCTGCAAAAGCTGGACGCAGGCGCGCAGATCGCAGCGGAGTAAAGCGCCAGATCGCACCATCGGTATCATGTCGGTGTTGCGTCGGTATCACGTCGGTGCGCTTGGCGGTGTAAGGATTTGGCAAGGACAGCAAGGCTGACCTTTGACGGAAACGTAACGGGAATATCCAGAAATGGGCGACAGACAGAAAATTGACGGTCAATGCCTGTGCGGCGCGGTGCAGATCGCGGCGGTCATTGATGCGCCCACGCTGGTGGCCTGTCATTGCGGGATGTGCCAGCGTCAGAATGGCGGGCCCTATATCTCCATCATGACGGAGCAGGCAGGGACCGAGGCCAGTGGCCCGATCAAGGTTTTCAAATCGTCAGACTGGGCGGAGAGGGCGTTTTGCGGCACCTGCGGTTCGACCCTTTGGTACGGCACGCTGCATGACGGTGCGCGGTATTTGTCGTCGGGGTTGTTCCCGGATGCGGCGGGTGCCCCGCTGACGCTGGAGTATTTTTCGGACAACTGCCCGCAAGGCTATGCCTTCAGCGGTGATCACCGGCGCATGACGGAGGCCGAGACGATTGCGGCCTTTACCGAAGGCGGAGAGCCGGGCGCATGAGCACAGACCATCTGACAGGGCAATGCCTGTGCGGCGCAGTGCAGATCACCGTCGCGGGCGCGCATGATCCGCGCCCCGGTGCCTGCCATTGTCGCATGTGCCAGCGTTGGAACGGCGGCGTGTTCATGTGTTTCGAGGCGCAGGCCGAGGCGGTGACGGTCACGGGCGATGTGGCGCGCTATGCCTCCTCTGACTTTTCGCAGCGCGCGTTTTGTCCGCGCTGCGGGTCGCATTTGTGGATGCGCGACACGGATACGCCGGGCACCGCCTATGAGTTGATGCCGGGCCTGTTTGATGCGGCGCGCGGCTGGGACGTGCGGTCGGAAATTTACGTGGACGGCGCGATGGCGACGCTGACCGGGGATCATCCGCGCGCAACCGGCGCGGCATACGAAGCAAAGAACAGATTTGTCGAGGGAGACGTAAAATGACTTATGATGACGCATGGGTAGCCCGCGAAGAAGCAAAACGCGCCTATATGGCGGAAAACGGGCTTTATTCCGAAGCGGAAGAGCATTCGTCCTGCGGGGTCGGGCTGGTCGTTTCCGTGGATGGCAAACCCAGCCGCGAGGTCGTTGAAAACGGGATCAAGGCGCTCAAGGCGATCTGGCACCGGGGGGCCGTCGATGCGGATGGCAAGACCGGTGATGGTGCGGGCATTCATGTGCAGATCCCGGCGCCGTTTTTCTATGATCAGGTGCGCCGCACGGGCCACCAGCCCAAGACGGAATTGCTGATGGCGGTCGGGCAGGTGTTTCTGCCGCGCACGGATTTCGCCGCACAGGAAACCTGCCGGACCATCGTGGAAACCGAAGTGTTGCGGATGGGGTATTACATCTATGGCTGGCGTCATGTGCCGGTCAATATCTCGGTATTGGGTGAAAAGGCGAATGCAACGCGGCCCGAGATCGAGCAGATTTTGATTTCGAACATCAAGGGCGTGGACGAAGAGACATTCGAGCGCGAACTTTATGTCATACGCCGCCGTATTGAAAAGGCGGCGGCGGCAGCACAAGTCCCTTCGCTTTACATCGCGTCCCTGTCGTGCCGGTCGATCATCTACAAGGGCATGATGCTGGCCGAGCAGGTGGCGGAGTTTTACCCCGACCTGATGGACGAGCGGTTCGAGAGCGCATTCGCGATCTATCACCAGCGCTATTCGACCAACACCTTCCCGCAGTGGTGGCTGGCGCAGCCGTTCCGGATGCTGGCCCATAATGGGGAAATCAACACGCTGAAGGGCAATCTGAACTGGATGAAGAGCCATGAGATTCGCATGGCATCGTCGACTTTTGGGGAGATGGCAGAGGACATCAAACCGATTGTGCCTGCGGGGTCCAGCGACAGTGCGGCGCTTGATGCGGTGTTCGAGGTGTTGGTGCGCGCCGGGCGCAGTGCGCCGATGGCCAAGACCATGCTGGTGCCGGAAAGCTGGTCCAAACAGGCGGTGGAATTGCCGCAGAGCTGGCGCGACATGTATTCCTATTGCAACTCGGTGATGGAGCCGTGGGACGGGCCTGCGGCGCTGGCCATGACGGATGGGCGCTGGGTCTGTGCCGGGCTGGATCGCAACGGCTTGCGGCCCATGCGCTATGTGGTGACCAATGATGGCATGCTAATCGCCGGGTCTGAGGCGGGCATGGTGCCGCTGAACGAGGCGAATGTGGTGGAAAAGGGCGCATTGGGTCCGGGTCAGATACTGGCCGTGGACATGCACGAGGGGCGGCTGTTTCACGACACCGAGATCAAGGACAAGCTGGCGTCCAACCAGCCCTTTGGCGAGTGGGTCGGCAAGATCAAGGATCTGGACGAGGCGCTGACCGGCGTCACGGAAACCACGATCTTTGCGGGCAACGAACTGCGCCGCCGGCAGGTTGCCGCGGGTTACAGCATTGAAGAGATTGAGCAAATTCTGGCGCCCATGGTCGAGGATGCCAAGGAATCACTGGCGTCGATGGGGGATGATACGCCCTCGGCGGTGCTGTCCAAGCAGTACCGCCCGCTGAGCCATTTTTTCCGTCAGAATTTCAGTCAGGTCACCAATCCGCCGATTGACAGTTTGCGCGAATACCGGGTGATGAGCCTCAAGACGCGGTTCGGGAATCTGAAAAACGTGCTGGATGAGGACAGCAGCCAGACGGAGATCATCACGCTGGACAGCCCGTTCGTGGGCAATGCGCAGTTTGATACGCTGGTGAGCCATTTCAACGCCGAACTGGTTGAGATCGACTGCACCTTCGAGGCGGGACGCGGCAATCTGGATGCGGGGTTGAAGCGCATCCGTGCGGAGGCCGAAGACGCGGTGCGTTCGGGGGCCGGGCATATCGTGCTGACCGATCACATGAGTGACGCCACCAAGGTGGGCATGCCGATGATCCTTGCGACTTCGGCGGTGCACAGCCATCTGGTGCGGCAGGGGCTGCGTACGTTCTGTTCGCTGAATGTACGCTCGGCGGAGTGTATTGATCCGCATTATTTTGCGGTGCTGATCGGGGCGGGTGCGACCATCGTGAA
Organism: Roseobacter denitrificans OCh 114; assembly: GCF_000014045.1. Classification (NCBI taxonomy): domain Bacteria; kingdom Pseudomonadati; phylum Pseudomonadota; class Alphaproteobacteria; order Rhodobacterales; family Roseobacteraceae; genus Roseobacter; species Roseobacter denitrificans. Next base: position 61,007 of record NC_008209.1, on the reverse strand, counting down.
CGCCTATCTGGCGGAGGACACGGTTGCGGACCGGATCGAGCGCGGGTTGATTGACGGCACGCTGACCGAGGCGGTGGCGCGCTATCGCTATGCGATTGATCAGGGCCTGTTGAAGATCATGGCCAAGATGGGGATCTCCGTGATTTCTTCCTATCGGGGGGGTCTGAACTTTGAAGCGGTGGGTCTGAGCCGCGCGATGTGTGCGGAATACTTCCCCGGCATGACCAGCCGGATCAGCGGCATCGGCATTCACGGCATCCAGCACAAGGTCGAAGAGGTGCACGCCAAAGGCTGGGCCGGGGCCGGCTCCGTTCTGCCCATCGGTGGTTTTTACAAAGCGCGCAAGTCCGGCGAGACCCACGCCTGGGAAGCGACGTCGATGCATATGATGCAGACGGCCTGCAACACCGCATCCTATGCGATGTGGAAACAGTATTCGGCCAAGATGCAGAGCAATCCGCCGATCCATTTGCGCGACCTGCTGGATATCAAACCTCTGGGCAAACCGGTGCCGCTTGAAGAGGTGGAAAGCATCACTTCCATACGCAAGCGTTTCGTGACGCCGGGCATGAGCCTTGGCGCGTTGAGCCCGGAGGCGCATAAGACGCTGAACGTTGCGATGAACCGGATCGGCGCGAAATCCGACAGTGGCGAGGGTGGCGAAGACCCGGCACATTTCGTCCCCGAACCAAATGGCGACAACCCGTCGGCCAAGATCAAGCAGGTCGCCTCCGGGCGTTTCGGCGTGACGGCGGAATACCTCAACCAATGCGAAGAGCTTGAGATCAAGGTCGCACAGGGGGCCAAGCCGGGCGAGGGCGGGCAATTGCCGGGGATGAAGGTCACGGACCTGATTGCGCGGCTGCGTCATTCGACCAAGGGCGTGACGCTGATTTCGCCACCGCCGCACCACGACATCTATTCCATCGAGGACCTCGCGCAGCTGATCTATGACCTCAAGCAGATCAATCCGCGTTGCAAGGTGACGGTGAAACTCGTTGCCTCCTCCGGGGTCGGCACGATTGCGGCGGGTGTGGCCAAGGCCAAGGCGGATGTGATCCTGATTTCGGGGCATAACGGGGGCACGGGTGCCTCCCCTGCGACCTCGATCAAATACGCGGGGCTGCCGTGGGAAATGGGTCTGACCGAAGCGCATCAGGTGCTGGCGATGAACAACCTGCGCGACCGCGTCACGCTGCGCACGGACGGGGGGTTGCGCACGGGCCGCGATATCGTGATGGCGGCGATGCTGGGGGCCGAGGAATATGGTATCGGCACCGCAGCCCTGATCGCGATGGGGTGTATCATGGTGCGGCAATGCCAGTCCAACACCTGCCCCGTCGGGGTCTGTACGCAGGATGAAGCGCTGCGCGAGAAGTTCACTGGCAATGCCGACAAGGTCGTGAACCTCATCACATTCTATGCAAGCGAAGTGCGCGAAATTCTGGCGCAGATCGGGGCGCGCAGCCTTGATGATGTGATCGGGCGCGCCGATTTGCTGACGCAGGTCAGCCGGGGGTCGGCGCATCTGGATGATCTGGACCTGAACCCGCTGTTGATCACGGTCGATGGGGCGGCGGATATCGTCTATGACCGCGCCAGAGCGCGCAACGCGGTGCCTGATACGCTGGATGCGGAAATCGTGCGCGATGCGCAGCGTTTTCTGGAGGATGGCGAAAAGATGCAGCTGTCCTATGCCATTCAGAACACGCATCGCACCGTGGGCACGCGCACCTCAAGCCATATCGTCAAGAAATTCGGGATGCGCAACAACCTGCAACCGGATCACCTGACGGTCAAGCTGAGCGGGTCCGCGGGCCAGTCGCTCGGGGCTTTTGCGGCACCGGGGCTGAAGCTCGAGGTGTCCGGGGATGCCAATGACTATGTGGGCAAGGGGCTCTCCGGTGGCCGGATTGTCGTGCGCCCGCCCATGGCCTCGCCGATTGTGGCCGGGGAGAACACGATCATCGGTAATACCGTGCTTTATGGTGCGACGGATGGCTATCTGTTTGCCGCCGGGCGCGCCGGGGAGCGGTTTGCGGTGCGCAATTCGGGTGCCAAGGTGGTGATCGAGGGCTGTGGATCGAACGGCTGCGAATACATGACCGGTGGTGTGGCGGTGATCGTTGGGGACATCGGCGCGAATTTTGGTGCGGGGATGACCGGGGGCATGGCGTATTTGTATGACCCGGAAGGCAAGGCACCGGCGCTGATGAACATGGAAACGCTGGTGACGTGCCCGGTGGGCGAAGGTCACTGGATGGCCGAGTTGCGCGGGCTGCTTGAGATGCATCTGGCGGAAACCAACAGCCGTCGCGTGGGCGATATCCTGCAACACTGGGATATCGAGAAGCAGCATTTCCTGCAGGTTTGCCCCAAGGAGATGCTGGTTCATCTGCCCGCGCCGCTGGCACTGGAAGAAGGCGCGATCCCGGCGGAATAATTGATGCCGCTGCGCGGTTCACAAGCCATGGCGACGCGCCTACTGTGGCGCCATGGCGAAGCGTAAAACCAGAACCAAGGCGACACGGCGCACGGGATCGCAAGGTCTTGTGCGCAAGGTCCTGCGCATTGCGGTGCGTGTGGGGCTGGTCGTTGTGGCCTTGGGGCTGCTGGTGATGTTTCTGGGCCGTTTCGTGCCGCCCTGGACCACCCCCTATATGTTTGCAGAAGGGCGCAAACTGGGTGGTGTGTCCTATGAATGGGTCGCGTTGGAGGATGTGGCACCGGTCATGGCGCGGTCGGTGGTGGCGGCGGAGGATGCGAATTTCTGCACCCATTGGGGGTTTGACATGGTCGCCATCCGGGAGGCGATCGAGGATGGGGGCACGCGCGGGGCCTCGACCCTGAGCCAGCAAACGGTCAAGAACCTTTACCTGTGGCATGGGCGCAATTACACGCGCAAAGCGGCAGAGGCCTTGTTGACCCCGGTTCTGGAAGGGCTGTGGCCCAAGCGGCGGATCATTGAGGTTTACCTCAACATTGCGGAATTCGACACGGGCGTCTTTGGCGTCAAAGCGGCGGCTGCGCATTATTTCGGCGTCAGTCCGGATGCGTTGAGTGCCACGCAGGCGGCCCGGCTTGCCGCGATTTTGCCCAGCCCCAAAACACGGTCTGCCTCGCGCCCGTCTGATTTTGTGCGCAAACGCGCGCGCGCGATCATCGACGGAGCCGCGACGATCCGCAGAGATGGGCGCGCCGCCTGTTTCGAGAGTTGAATCCGCGCGCCGTTGCAGGCATTGAAGAGAGACCCTTTGCACTGTGGAAAAACTGATGGCCCGTCTCTTTCATGTTCCCCTGTCCCCGTTTTGTCGGAAGGTCCGGCTCAGCCTTGCCGAAAAGAAGATTGATGTTGAGTTGGTCGAAGAGCGCTATTGGGAAGAAGACCCGGAATTCATGCGGCGCAACCCGGCGGGCAAGGTGCCGGTGCTCAAGATTGACGGCGTGATCATGGCCGAGAGTGCCGCGATTTGTGAGTATATCGAAGAGACGCGGCCTGACCCGTCGCTGATGCCCAAGGATGCCATTGCGCGGGCCGAGGTGCGTCGCCTCGTGGGCTGGTTTGATGACAAGTTTCACCATGAGGTGACGTCGAAGCTGCTGTATGAGCGGGTCAACAAGAAGATGATGAAACTGGGCTATCCCGACAGTAAAAACGTCAAGGCTGGGTCAAAGGCGATCAAGTATCACCTTGATTACATGACGTGGTTGCTGGATCACCGCCGCTGGTTGGCCGGGGATTCCATGACGCTGGCGGATTTTGCGGCGGCCGCCCATCTAAGCGCGCTGGATTACAATTCGGACGTGGATTGGAACCGATCAGAGGTGGTGAAGGACTGGTATGCCAAGATCAAATCCCGTCCGGCCTTTCGCAACATTCTGGCAGATCAGGTGCCGGGCTTTCCGCCCGCCAAACATTACAATGATCTGGATTTCTGATTTGCGGATCGCATGAGCGGCCTCAAGGAAAAGCTCGTCGCGCGCGCTTTGGAAGAGGGGTTCATCGCCTGCAGGATATGCCGACCGGATGCGGTGCCCGATGTGGCCGCGCGGCTCAAAGCGTTTGTGGATGCGGGCCATCACGGTCAGATGACGTGGATGGCGGATCGGATACATTGGCGCGGGGACCCGACGCAGCTTTGGCCGCAGGCGCGCTCTGTGATCATGCTGGCCGAGAGCTATGGCCCTGAACACGACCCGATGGCGGTGCTGCAGCAGCCCGAGCGCGGGGCCATTTCGGTCTACGCGCAGGGGCGCGATTATCACGATGTGGTCAAGAAACGGCTCAAACGGCTGGCGCGCTGGCTGATGGCTGAGGCCGCCGATGCTGACCTGCAGGTCAAGGTCTTTGTCGATACGGCCCCGGTGCCGGAAAAGGCGCTGGGTCAGGCGGCGGGTCTGGGCTGGCAGGGCAAACACACGAACCTGCTCAGCCGGGAGTGGGGCAATTGGGCATTTCTGGGCGCGGTGTTTACCACGCTGGATATTGCGCCGGACGCGCCGGAGGTTGATCATTGCGGATCGTGTCGCGCCTGTCTTGATGTCTGCCCGACGGATGCTTTTCCCGCGCCCTACCAGTTGGATGCGCGCCGCTGCATTTCCTATCTGACGATTGAGCACAAAGGACCCGTTCCGACCGATTTGCGCCCGCTGTTGGGCAACCGGATTTATGGCTGTGATGATTGTCTGGCGGTCTGTCCGTGGAACAAATTTGCCACCACTGCGCGCGACATGCGGCTGTCGGCGCGGCCCGAACTGACGGCACCCCGATTGGCCGACCTCGCCGCACTTGATGATGCGGCGTTTCGTGCGCTGTTTTCGGGGTCTGCGGTCAAGCGCATCGGGCGCAACCGTTTCGTGCGCAATGTGCTTTATGCGATTGGTAATTCGGGTGAGGCGTCTTTGCGCCAGACCGCGTCTGAGTTGATGGATGATCCGGATGATGCCGTGGCGGATGCGGCGCGCTGGGCGGTGGCGCAACTGGGTAGGAAGTGACGCAAACAGGCGGGACCGCGCGTTTTGTTTTGTTAGATCGAACCCGGTAACAGGAGAAGAATGCATGCCGATCTTGCTGGGTGTGGACACGGGCGGCACCTATACGGATGCGGTTTTGATCCGTGATGAAAAAGAGGTCATCGCCACGGCGAAATCCCTGACCACGCGGCACGATCTGGCCGAGGGCATTGGCGCCGCCGTGCGGGCGGTATTGCGTGACGGGGCGGTTGCTCCCGCTGATGTGTCCATGGCCTCACTGTCGACCACGCTGGCCACCAATGCGCTGGTGGAGGGGCAGGGCGGGCGGATCGCTTTGATTCTGATCGGCTTTCAGGAACGTGATCTGGACACTCATGGCCTGCGTGACGCGCTGAAAGGCGACCCGGTGCTGATCTGTTCGGGCGGGCATGATCATGCGGGGGCTGAGGTGGCTGCGCTTGATCTGGAGCAGGTCCGCCAGTTTCTGAGGGGGCAGGCAAAAGACGTAAGCGCTTTTGCCGTCGCGGCGCAATTTGCAACGCGCAACCCGGCGCATGAACTTGAGGTTGCCGCGCTGATAGGAGAGGTGACGGGGCGGCCTGTTTCCGCGTCGCATGCGTTATCTGCCAAGCTGAACGGGCCGAAACGGGCGATGACGGCGCTGCTGAATGCGCGGCTTGTGGGGATGATTGACCGGCTGATCGGGCGGGCGGAAGATATGCTGCGCGCCCTTGGCATCACGGCGCCGATGATGGTGGTGCGCGGGGATGGCGCGCTGATTTCGGCCCTACAGGCGCGGCACCATCCGATTGAGACGATCCTGAGTGGTCCGGCGGCGTCACTGGTGGGCGCGCGGTGGCTGACGGGTGCGCAGGATGCGCTGGTCAGTGATATTGGCGGGACGACGACGGATATCGCGCTGCTCCGGAACGGTCGCCCGGCGATTGACCCGGCGGGGGCGCGGGTCGGTCCCTATCGTACGATGGTCGAAGCGGTGGCCATGCGCACCACAGGCCTTGGCGGGGACAGCGCGGTCGAGATGGTGTCAGGGGGATTGGCGCGCGCGATCACGCTGGGGCCGCGCCGGGTCATTCCGGTGTCGCTGATGGCGCATCACGCGCCCGAGGTCGTGCATGCTGCCCTGGACGCTGCCCTGCGCGCCGCAGCACCGGGCGAGCATGACGCGCGGTTTGTGCAAGCTGTGCGGGGGCAATCCACCGAGGGGCTGGGCGCGCGGGAAACAACGCTGCTGGATCGGATCGGCACGGGCATCCACCCCTTGGGCGCGGTTCTGCGCGCCCGCCTTGAGCACAGCGCGCTCAACAGGTTGGTGGAACGCGGCCTTGTGCAATTGGGCGGTGTCACCCCGTCGGATGCGAGCCATGTGCTGGGGACGCTGGCGGATTGGGATGCCGAGGCCGCACGCAAGGCGTTGGTTTTGCTGGCGCGGCGACGCTCCGGCGCGGGTGAGATGCTGGCGCGAACGGCGCAGGACATGGCGCAGATGATCGTGGATCAACTCACGCAGCAGACGGTTACGGCGCTGCTGGAGGCCGCCTTTGCCGAAGAGAATGCGGATTTCGGCGGCGCAGCGGGCGATCTGGCGCGCCATGGGCTGATGCAGGCGGGGTTGCGCGCGCATCGCGGTCTGCTGCGGTTTGATGCGGCACTTGATGTGCCGATTGTGGGGCTTGGGGCGTCGGCGCAAACCTATTATCCGGCGGTCGGGCGCGCTGTGCGGTCCGAAATGGTCTTGCCCGCACACGCAGGGGTGGCGAATGCGATCGGTGCAGTGGTCGGGCGCGTGACAATGCGCCGGGCAGGCAGTGTGACCGCGCCATCCGATGGCATGTTTCGCGTTCATTTTGACAGCGGGCCGCAGGATTTCACCGATTGCGATGCCGCTCTGGTGGCGCTTGAGGCGTGGCTGACCGAACGCGCGCGCGCCGATGCCGCGCAGGCGGGGGCGGCTGATATTCAGATAAGCGTGACGCGCGACATAAAAACGGCCGGGGTTGAGGCGCGAGAGGTCTTTGTCGAGGCGATGATTACCGTCGAAGCCGCGGGCCGCCCACGGGTGGCTGTCTGACGCTGCCCTGCGGCGGCCCCCGGTCAGACATTTACCTTGCCCTGAAGGGCACAGGCAGGCACACAGCAAGGCGGATGAGTGGATTTATAAAGAGGAGGCGGCTGTGGAGTTTGACCTCACCGGGCAGCCGGAAATTGTGCAGCTTGCGGCGGGCTATGCGTTGCAGATATGGGAGATCGCGAAGTCATGGGCGCTGAGCCCGGCGGCATGGTCGCAGTTTGCCTTGTTGGTGCTTGCCTATGTGCTGGCGGTGATTGCTGCGGCACGGCTGCGCGGAACGCTGACGCGGTTGCTGACCCCGGCGGCGGAGGCGGAGTCGATCATCGCGCGGTCCCGGCGCACGGTTTTGATGTTTCTGCCGTTGCTGTTGCCGCTGCTGGCCTATGTGTTCACTGCGGTTGGGGAAAGTGTCGTTCGGTCGATTTTCGACAGTGGCGCGGTAATCGCCTTTGGCAAACGTGTGTTCCTGTTTCTGGCCGTGCGCACGCTGGTGCGGGACATCATTTCGGACCCGTTGCTGAAGCTGCTGGGGAAATATGTGCTGATCCCCATCGCTGCGATCTATGCGCTGGGTCTGCTGGATGCGGTGAGTGCCAAGCTGACCGAGACGACCATAAGCCTCGGCAACATCTCGTTCTCGGTGATGAGCCTGATCCGGGGGCTGATCGCGGGCAGCGTGTTGTTCTGGCTCGGCGGGTGGTCGAACCGACAGAGTGCGCAATTCATCGAAAGCCAGCAGGACATGCGCCCGTCGCTGCGCCAGTTGATCGCCAAGGTGGTGGAGTTTTCGATCTTTGGCATCGCGTTTTTGCTGTTGATGAACATCATGGGCATCAACCTCAGCACGCTGGCATTTATCGGGGGCGCGGTCGGTGTGGGCCTCGGGTTCGGGCTGCAAAAGATCGCCTCGAACTTTATCTCCGGTGTGATCCTGCTGATCGAAGGGCAGGCCACGGTTGGGGATTATGTGGAACTGGATGGCGGCGAATCCGGTCGCATTGTGAAAATGACCGCGCGCGCGGCGATTCTGGAAACCTTTGACGGGCGCTGGATCGTGGTGCCGAACGAGGATTTCATCACCACTCGGGTCGTGAATTATTCCGACAGCGGATCGGCCAACCGCTATGAGGCCCCGTTTTCCGTCAGCTATGATACGGACATCAACCGGGTGCCCGCGCTGATCGAGGCGGCAGTGGCCACGCACCCCGGTGTGCTGAATGAACCTTACCCGCCCGATTGCGAGTTGCGTGGGTTTGGTGACAGCGGCATTGATTTCGCGGTTGAATTCTGGGTCAACGGCTTTGACGACGGGCCGAACAAATTCACGTCGGACGTGCTTTTCCTGATCTGGAATACGCTCAAGGAGAATGACATCGAAATCCCCTATCCGCAGCGTGTGGTGGAGATCAAGGGCGGCGTGCCGGACCTCGCATCGTGAGCACAGCACTGGTGATCGGGGCGGGCCCCGCCGGTTTGATGGCGGCCGAAACCCTCAGCGCGGCGGGGCATCGCGTGATCATCTGTGACGCGAAACCCTCGGTGGGGCGCAAGTTTCTGATGGCGGGCAAATCGGGTCTGAACCTCACGAAGGACGAAGCCTTTGCCCCGTTCATGCGGCATTATTTCGAGGCTGAAGCGCCTTTGCGCCCGATGATCGCGCGCTTTGATGCGCAGGCGGTGCAGGATTGGGCGCGCGGGCTTGGTCAGGATTTGTTCACAGGCTCAACGGGCCGGGTGTTTCCCAAGGCGATGAAGGCATCACCGCTGTTGCGCGCGTGGCTGGCGCGTCTGGATGCAGCGGGGGTTGAGCGTCGCACCGGCTGGCGCTGGCTGGGCTGGGATCAGGAAGCAGCGCTTTTTGAGACACCCGCTGGAGCGCAAAAATTGACAGCGGATGTTACCGTGCTGGCCACGGGCGGTGCAAGCTGGGCGCGGCTGGGGTCGGACGGCGCATGGGCTGATGCGGTTGGGGCGCAGGGCTGCGCGCTGACCCCCTTTGCGCCGTCGAATGCGGCGGTGTCGATCCGGTGGAGCGATCACATGGCTCCGCATTTCGGTGTGGCGCTGAAATCGGTCGCATGGCAGGCCGGGAGCATGTCCTCCCGCGGGGAGGCGGCGATCACGCAAACCGGGCTGGAGGGTGGCGGGGTTTACAGCCTTACGCCGGCCTTGCGCGCGGGCGCGCCTTTGTTCGTGGATCTTGCACCGGATCGCACCGCCGAAAAGCTGGCAGCGGAACTGGCCGGCAAGTCGGGCAAGCTGCGGCTGGCGCATTGGCTGCGCAACACCCTGCGCCTGTCGCCTGCCAAGATCGCCTTCTTCTTCGAGATGACGGCGGCGGGACGTCCGTCGCGCGAGGCCTGGGTCGCAACGCTCAAGAAACTGGCCGTTCGCTACGATGGCCTCAGACCGATGGATGAGGCGATCTCAACCGCTGGCGGTGTGCCTTTTGCGGCGATGGATGATCGTCTGATGCTGAAATCGCGCCCCGGTGTGTTCTGTGCGGGGGAAATGATCGACTGGGAAGCACCGACGGGCGGCTACCTGATAACCGCATGTCTTGCGACCGGGCGCTGGGCGGGACGCGGGGCGGTGGATTACCTCGCAGCCGCCGCCTGAAACGCAGGCCGTTGGCGCAGGTTTTTGCCATAGGCGAATAGTCTGTCATCCACGCGCGGGAATCCGGCACCGACAGCCCAGTTCAGGCAGTGACAGGCCAGAATGTCCGGAACCGTCAGCTGATCACCCATCAGAAACGGCCCATCAAGTTTTGCGGCCAGCTGATCAGCGGATGCGCTGAACTCTGCCTTGAGGGAGTCCTTGACCGCTGGCATGCGCTGTTCCTGCGGCAACACGAAGCTGTGCTTTGCTGCGGCCCAGAGGATCGCGTCGAATTCATCCAACAGCCAGAAGGTCATCGCATCCTGCCGCGCCCGCGCAATTGTGCCTGCCGGTGCGGTGAGTTTGCCGTGTTTATCCGCCAGATAGGTAAGGATGGCCATCGAATCGGTCAGCACCTCCGTGCCGTCCAGCAGCGCGGGCACCTTGCCGGATGGGTTATATGTGCGCGCCGCGTCGGAGCGGGGTGCGGCGTCGATGTGATTATAAGCCTCGCCCAGTTCTTCGAGCATCCACAGGACGCGCATGGCGCGGGATTTGACGGGGCCGATGACCGTATACATGTGCGTTTCCTTTCGCGGTTATCGAGGCGCCAGCATGGCAAGGCGGATAAAGGCGCGTTCGACCAGCGCCATGCCCGGCGCATGTTGCCCGGCAGAGCGCAGTTGCAGGTCTGTATCCATCAGGACGGTGAGCGCGGTTTCCAGTTTGGCCGCGCCCCATTTGCGCGACTGTGCCAGCATGCGATCCCGGTTGGGGCCAAATATCGTCGGCCTGCCGGATGTATCACAGGCCGCCCGGTGCAGGGCGCGGAAATGGCGCATCGCCCCGATACACAGGCCGACCGGATTGGCCCCCTGCGCGATCAGTTTCTGCATCATCGGGCCGATTTCATGGGCGCGCGCCTCGGCAACCACCATCAGGACATCATCCACATCCGCCTCGGTCGAGGTTGGCGCGCAGGCCGCGATGTCCTGCAGGGAGATCGGGGCCGGGTCGTGCAATTTGTAGAGCGCGAGTTTTTCGATGGTCTGGCGAAAATCACCCGGGTCAATGGCCTGCGCCAGATCGCTGAGGGCGGCCATCACGTCACCTGTCGGCAGGGCGAGGCCGGTTTCAGCCAGCGTCGTTTCGATTTCCGCGCGTGTGGGCGGGTTGTCGTAAATTCCGGCGGCATAGGCGTTCGGATGGGCCTCAAAGGCCTTGCGCAGTTTCGAGGTTGGTTTCAGCGCCCCGGCGGTCACAATGATCTGCGCATCCCCGGGCTGCCAATCGGCGAGGGCGGTCAGGATTGCGGGGGCCGTGTTTTCGTTGGCCTCTTGCACGAAGGCGGCGCGCGGGCCGGGGAAGAACCCCACGGCCTTGACAGCATCCAGCAAAAGCGCCGGGTCCTTGCGCAGATCACCGCCGTTCAGACGCGTCAGGCGCATTTCTTCCTCGGCCTCCTTGCCCAAAAGCGCGGCCAGCAATTGCTGGCGTTTCAGGGCCACGCGCATGGCGTCCGCGCCGTAAATCAGAATGCCGGTCTTGTCCGGGTCAGGGCGCGCGAAGTAGGAAACAGCATCGCGGGTGGAGAGTTTCATGTCAGATCGGTGCTCAGCAAGCGGACGACAATCTGGTCTGCGAGCAGGGACATCAGCCGCTCGCGGGCATCCCGTTCGGCGGCCAGCGTCGCGACGGTCGTGCCTGTCGCCGAGGAGCCGGTGAAGTTATCGACGGAGCCCGACGTGACAACCCGACCCGTCGCCTGTTCGACCAGAACGTAGTTCGCCGTGCCGACGATGTTGTAGCGGTTGATGTTGCTGTTTCGGTTCACCGCCAGCGCTTCGCGTTTGGAGTCAACTGCCAGCGTCAGTTTGTAAGTGGGTTGTGCGGCGCGGCCCAGACGCTCTTCGAGGCGGCGCACGACAAGGTATCCGTCCACGTCATTGGGGTCACTGACCTCAACCGCGTTTTGCAGCGCGCTGCCGGTGCTGCCGGTTCCATAGACCGGCGCAAAGCCGCAGGCCCCCAGAGCGAGGGGCAGGAAAAGCAGGCTGCGGCGGCTATACGACGACATTCACAATCCGTCCCGGTACGACGATGATCTTTTTCGGGGTGGCCCCATTCAGGGAGCGTATCACAGCCGGGTCCGCAAGGGCGATTTTTTCAACTTCTTCCTTGCTTAAATCAGCGGATATGACGATTTCGGCGCGCCGCTTGCCGTTGATCTGAACCGGCAGCGTGACGGTATCGGAGACCAGCATCGCCTCGTCCGCCCTGGGCCAGGGCGCGGTTGTCACCAGCCCGTCGCCGCCCTGATGCGCCCAGATGTCTTCGGCCAGGTGCGGCGTCATCGGGGACATCAGTTGCGCCAGTGTCATGATGGCAGTGCGTTGTGCGCCGTAGCCTGCCTTGGATTTCTGCAGCTTGGCGGTGAAGGCGTAGAGCTTGGCAATGGCCGCGTTGAACCCGAAGGATTCGATGCCCATCGTCACATCATGGATACAGACATGCATCGCACGCAGCAGGTCCTCATCCCCTTGCCCGGCGGCGTCTTTGTCCATTTTGCCGATGCGTTCGCTCAGGGTCCAGACCCGGGTCAGGTGTTTGAAGGCGGCCTCGGCGCCTGATGCCGTCCATTCCACATCCCGTTCGGGCGGGCTGTCGGAGAGGACAAACCAGCGGGCGGTATCCGCGCCATAGCTTGCGATGATGCCCAGCGGATCAACCACGTTTTTCTTGGATTTCGACATTTTGGCCGAAGGGATGATTTCCACCTCGGTGCCATCCGCCAGTCTGCCATCCGTGACATCTTCGGGCAGATGATAGACCGGGCGACCGTTTGCGTCGCGGGTCTGGTAGATTTCATGCGTGACCATGCCTTGGGTGAACAGCGCGTCGAAAGGTTCGATCGCGCTTTGGGGCAGGTGGCCGGTCATCTGCATGGCGCGGGCAAAGAATCGTGAATAGAGCAGGTGCAGGATCGCGTGTTCGATGCCGCCGATATATTGATCGACATTCATCCAGTATTGCGCGTCTTCCATGACGGTCGGCGTCTCGGCACGCGGCGCGGTGAAGCGGGCAAAATACCATGAGCTGTCGACAAAGGTGTCCATCGTGTCGGTTTCACGCTGCGCCGGTTTTCCGCAGGCGGGGCAGGGTGTGTCGCGCCACGTGGGGTGGCGGTTCAGCGGGTTGCCGGGGGTGTCAAAGCTGACGTCATAGGGCAGTTCGATGGGCAGGTTTTCTTTCTTTTCCGGCACCACGCCGCAATCGTCGCAATGCACCACCGGGATCGGGCAGCCCCAATAGCGCTGGCGGCTCAGACCCCAGTCGCGCAGGCGGTATTTTGTGACGCCCTGACCGATGCCGTTGCTTTCGCAAAAGTCGATGGCGGCATCAATCGCCTCTAGTCCCGTCTGGAATTCCGCCCCGGCAAAGCCTCTGTTATAGAACACTTTTTCGGTTTTTGCCGGCACGAAGGCTTCGCTCAGTACCTCATCGGCGTCCTGTGACGGCAGGAAGGTCGAGATAATGGGCAGGTCGTATTTGGTTGCGAACTCGAAATCGCGCTGATCATGTGCGGGGCAGCCGAAAATCGCCCCGGTGCCATAATCCATCAGGATGAAATTCGCGATGTAAACGGGCAGTTCAGCAGCCGTGTCAAAGGGGTGGCGCACCCGGAGGCCGGTATCAAAACCCAGCTTTTCAGCGGTTTCGATGGCTTCTTCGGTGGTGCCGCCCTTGCGGCATTCGGCACAGAAGGCCGCTACATTGTCGTTATCGCGTTCGAGAAGTTTGGCGAGCGGATGATCCGGGGAGATGCCGACAAAGGAGGCACCCAGCAGCGTGTCGGGCCGGGTTGTGTAGACTTCGATCCGGTCATGGCCGTCGGGTCCGTCAATCGTCGAAAAGGCAAATTGCAGCCCGCGCGACTTGCCGATCCAGTTTTCCTGCATCAGGCGGACTTTGGCCGGCCAGTTTTCCAATGTGTCCAGCGCGCTCAGCAACTCTTCGGAATGATCCGAAATCTTGAAGAACCACTGGGTGAGTTCCCGCCGCTCAACCAAGGCACCAGAGCGCCAGCCGCGCCCCTGCTCGACCTGTTCATTGGCCAGAACGGTCATATCCACTGGGTCCCAGTTGACGATTGCGTTCTTGCGATAGACCAGCCCCGCCTCCAGAAAATCGAGGAACAGCGCCTGCTGCTGGCCATAATACTCCGGATCGCAGGTGGCAAATTCGCGCGACCAGTCGATGGACAGGCCCAACGGCTTCATCTGGTCGCGCATGTCCTTGATGTTGCCATAGGTCCAGTCCTTGGGATGCCCGCCAATGGCCATGGCGGCGTTTTCCGCAGGCATGCCAAAGGCGTCCCAGCCCATGGGATGCAGCACATTATGCCCGGTCGCCAGCTTATAGCGCGCGATGACGTCGCCCATGGTGTAGTTGCGCACATGTCCCATATGGATGCGCCCGGACGGGTAGGGGAACATCTCCAGCACGTAGTACTTGGGTTTGTCTGCGGAGCGGATGGCTTTGAAAACTTCGTTTTCGCGCCATGCCTTTTGCCAGCGTGCTTCGATTTCGGCTGGGGTGTAACGCGTCATGACGGCGTCCTTCTTGACGTGAGAGCGCCGGGAACCGTCATCTGTGCGGAGCCCGGCGCCGGGAATTGGATCGGGCCTGTGCTGCGTTTCATCGTTGCAACGTGCAGTCCCGGTTAGAGCGCATCATCCGCAATGCGCAGCTGGCGCGCCCGGCTAAGGATGGCGTTTTCGACCGCCTGAACGGCAGGCGCGCTGGCAGGCCCGTTGCGTGTCTGCAGCGACACATTCAGGGAGCGCGCGTCAAGTGCGGGATCATCAATCAGAATGGTCGCGCGATAGGCCCGCCCGCTGCCCGGCGGTGTGCCGAAACCGGTAATGATGACCCCGGTGAACGGATCAACCGACTCAACGGGCAGGAAATTCAGCACTTCGAGTGATGCGGCCCAAAGGTATTTGTTCACTGCGACGGTCTGTTCCCCACCGCCAGCACGAAACGCATCCCAGATCGTGGTGCCGGACGATCGGTTTCTATCGCGTTGGCTGGTGAAGTTGTCGCCCGCTTGAGGACCGATAACGGCATTCGAGGGAGTCGCGACGCCGCAGCCTGACAGCGCGGCGGCCACGGCCATGCCCGTAATTATCTGTGTGACCCATATCTTCTGCATCGAAAATCCGCCTCGATAGACCTTTTACAACGGCTTACTTCACTTGCCGGGGTGCCGCAAGCGGCAGGCATCAAATGGGTCCTCTGAAGGGGCCTGATGGGGGTGTGGCAATCCAGCACCAGCTTTTTGGAAACTCGGAGACTTTTTTTGTCTTGGCTTGAGATTGGCGGGGTCGTGCGACATTACGATGAACACGTCCGGGATGCACAAACGCCCCAGACACTATCTAACCCTGAGGGATTGAGACATGAAAAAGATTCTTATGGCATCCACGATGCTTGTCGCGACAGCCGGAATGGCCGCCGCCGACATCACGTTCGACGGCTTCGGTCGCTTCGGTATCGTTTACAACGACGGCGCTGACGATGCAGGCGATCGCAGCGACACACAGCTGGACCAGCGTTTCCGCCTGAACGTTGTTGGTACAACTGAAACAGACGGCGGCGTCGAGTTCCGCGCACGTCTGCGTTTGGAATCCAACGACAACGGCGACGGTCAAGGTTCCGGCGGCGGCAACGTCGTAGAAGCGCCTGAATTTGGCGTACGCGCCGGCGGCTTCAACGTGTTCCTTGGCAACACATCCGACCTGATCGACTCCGGCGACGTTGTTGATTACTACGGTAACGGCATCGGCCTTACAGACTTTGCTGAAACATCCAGCAACTTCGTAACCGGTAGCATCATCAGCGGCATCAACGGTGGCGACGAGATCGATCCAACGATCAAAACCAGCTACACCGTTGGCGATTTCACATTCGGTGCGTCTTATTCTGACAACGCGCTGGACTCAGCAACAGAAGAGTACCAGATCGGTGCCGGCTACAAATTCGGCAACTTCGGTGTCGGTGCTGCCTTTGGTAACGTTGATGGCGGTGACTTCGACGATACGGACTTCTGGGCGTTGTCCTTCAACGGCGACCTCGGCTCCTTCGCATTCTCGCTGCTTGCAGCCGATAGCGATGATCAAGACTCCGTAGCGCTTGGTGCATCCGTTGCCGTACCAGTCGGTGCAGCAACAGACGTTCGTTTCGTTGTATCCGATAACGGCCTCGACAGCGACGACTCGTTCGCAGCGACCAAAGGTGACGACACTGCATACGCCGTCGGCTTCCGTCACAGCCTCGGTGGCGGTGTACGCCTCCAAGGTGGTATCGGTGAAAACAGCCTCGGCGATACCGTTGGTGACTTGGGTGTGATCTTCAACTTCTAAGTTGAAAGTAACATCGTGAATTTGGGGCGGTCCTTTGGGTCCGCCCCTTTTCTTTTGGACAACGGGTTTATGTTGTCCATGCAGAGTAGACGAGAGACATGATGAGCCTGAGTGACATTTCACAACGTATCGAAAAAGCGGTGGCGCAGGCGGGGCGCGACAGGGGGTCGGTCAAGCTGATTGCCGTGTCCAAAGTGCAGCCGAATGAGCGGGTGGAAGCGGTGCTGAAAGAGGGCCACCGCTGCTTTGGTGAAAACCGGGTGCAGGAAGCGGCAGGCAAATGGCCCGCGTTTCGCGATGACCATGACGGCGTTGATCTGCACCTCATCGGCCCCTTGCAGACTAACAAGGCGCGACAGGCCTTTGATCTGTTTCAATCCATTCATACCCTCGACCGGCCCAAGCTTGCCAAGACCTGTGCCCGGCTCGCGCAGGAAATAGGGCACTGCCCGGAGCTGTTCGTTCAGGTCAACACCGGGGAAGAGCCGCAGAAAGCAGGTGTTGCGCCGTCCGACGCCGACGCATTTATCGCGGAGTGTCGCGCGCTCGACCTGCCCGTCAGGGGCTTGATGTGCATTCCGCCAATTGACGAAGAGGCGTCGCTGCATTTCGCCTTGCTGGCCAAGATTGCGGAGCGCAACGGCCTTGCGGGTCTGAGCATGGGCATGAGTGACGATTTCGAAAAGGCGATTTCCTTTGGGGCCACGCATATCCGCGTCGGGTCGGCGATCTTCGGGGCGCGCGTTCCGGCGTGACCGGGGGTTACGGTACAATCAGCCGTGTCTGAAGCGTGATCCGCGGGGCGATGCGGCGCAAGTTCCCGCGCGACAGGGCAATACACCCTTCGGTCGGGAACCCGGGGCGGCGAAACTGATGCATGAAGATCGCAGAACCACGTCCTTTGACTGCGTAGGGCCAGTTCCAGTCGGTCAGCAGCACAAGATCGTACAGGGGATCCGCGCGGCGCAGTTTTTCGTGGCTGTGCGAGTAGGGTGCACGTACCATCATGTTGTAATCTTCATGCCCCGGATCATCTGACCACAGATCATTCAGCCCGATGGGCAAGGCCCAGTCTGCGGGTTTTGCAATCCGGTCCGGGCGGTACAACATGCCGACAATCCGGTGAATGCCCGTGGGGGTGGCCCCGTCCCCTTCTTTCTTGCGCCGGGTGATGCCGGTTTTCCCGATGCTGCAGGGAAAGAGCTGCCCCTGAAACCGCAGGCCCCGAGGCGTGACAACCATATCATCCGGCTTCATTTCAGATGGCCCGATTTGGCGACTTTCGTCGCGAGATAGGCGTGATTATGCGCGTTCTCGCCCACATGAAGCGGCACACGTTCGGTCACGTCGATGCCGTTTTCGCACATCATGGCGACCTTGCGCGGGTTGTTCGTCAGCAGCCGCGCCTTGGAAAACCCCATGGATTTCAGGATTGCGGCGCCGAGGCGAAAGTCGCGTTCGTCATCCTCAAACCCGAGCCGGTGGTTGGCTTCGACCGTGTCAAACCCTTGATCCTGCAAGGAATATGCCCGCATTTTATTGGCCAGACCAATGCCGCGCCCTTCCTGGTTCATATACAGAAGCACGCCGTTCCCCTCCGCTCCCATCTGCGCGAGGGCGGCGCGCAACTGTGGACCGCAGTCGCATTTGAGCGATCCCATCAGATCCCCGGTGAAACAGGCGGAATGCAGCCTTGTCAGCAGCGGGGCGGCGCGATCCGGCCTGCCGATTTCAATGGCGTAATGCTCTTCACCGCCGTCTTCGGGCCGGAACACATGCAATCGCCCGGCCTCTGATACCTCCATCGGCAGGCGCGCGCTGATCACCGCGTGCAAGGGGCTTGAGGCATCCAGCATCGCCTGTCCGCTTTGCGCCGCGAGACACACGAGGTTATGCGCCTGCGCAAAGGCCGGCGCATTGTCCACCGGGGCGCAGACAACCGCTGGCAACAAGCGCGCGGCTTTCGCCAGTTGAATGGCAAAGCGGTGCGTTTCGGCGTCCCCACCGCGCGCGCAGGCCAGAGGCCCTTTCATCGGGTTCATCAGATCACCCGCCGGGTCCGCGACCCCGTTCACCCAGGCCAGTGTCGCATCGGGGGACAGTTTCACCCGGGCCAGATCGCCATCATAGGCGGCCGCCTTGAGCGTCGCGGCGCGGCGTGCGGTAATGACCAGAACCGCATCTTGCGACAGGGCCATCACATCACCCAGCCGCGCGGCATTGAGCGTTTCCACCGGGGCTGCAAGCAGTGGCGTCGCGCCGTCAATCACGACGGGTACGCCCATCCGCAGGTCCGCGCGCGCGCGGGCTATCAATTCATTTTGGTCGGGTGAGAAGCTCATGATGTTACAATGCCTGACATTTCATGCCTCGATCTAGGGTAATTCGGACGGAATTGAAACATTTGGACGGCTTTGTAACACGAGGCCGTGAGGCGGTTGCGCATAAGCTTGTGAGATCGCTGTGAAATGCACAAGTCTTAGGAAGTGAAACGGAGGCGTCAGATGGCACAGTTAAAGAAAATCCTGTTGGTGGATGATGATGATGATCTGCGAGATGCGCTGAGCGAACAGTTGATCATGACCGAAGACTTTGATGTCTTTGAGGCGGCGAATGGTGCGGATGCGATGGTGCGGGCCAAGGAGGCGTTGTATGACTTGGTGATCCTTGACGTGGGACTGCCGGATACGGACGGTCGCGAATTATGCCGTTTGATGCGCAAACAGGGCGTGAAAAGCCCGATCCTGATGTTGACCGGGCACGACAGCGATGCCGATACGATTCTGGGGCTGGATGCAGGCGCGAATGATTATGTCAGCAAACCCTTCAAGTTTCCGGTGCTTCTGGCACGGATTCGTGCCCAGCTCAGACAGCACGAGCAGTCCGAAGACGCGGTGTTCCAGCTTGGACCCTATACGTTCAAGCCCGCGATGAAGACGCTGATCACCGAAGATGAAAAGAAAATCCGCCTGACGGAAAAGGAAACCAATATTCTGAAGTTCCTCTACCGCTCGACCGAAGGTGTTGTGGCACGCGATGTGCTTTTGCACGAGGTCTGGGGGTATAACGCCGGGGTCACGACACATACGTTGGAGACGCATATTTACCGCCTGCGTCAGAAAATCGAACCCGATCCTTCGAATGCACGGCTGCTTGTGACAGAATCCGGTGGATACAGACTAATGGCGTAAGAGATTTCTTACCGTTTTTGATATGAATCAAGACGCTGTTAACCATACTTTGCTACACCATAGAGAACCCGCGCATGTCCGGGTCATGACATGCACCTCCCTGTTGGACTTGGCCGGGCTTTATGCCCGGTCTTTTTTTGCCCGCTCCACAGGTTGCACCCCTCCCCCGGAAAAGAAAACACGATCCGTCACGGTTGGGCATGGTGCCAGCGGCGTGCAGTGTTTAGGGTGCCGCAGAATCTAGATGGCGGAGTTTTTCTATGGCGTTCTCGTTGGCAACCTGGAACATCAATTCTGTGCGGTTGCGCGAAGCTCTGGTGCTGAAACTCATGACCGAGGAATTGCCCGATGTCCTGTGTTTGCAGGAATGCAAAAGCCCGGTCGACAAGATGCCATTGGAGGCTTTCGCCGCCGCAGGATACGGGCATGTCGTGGCACGCGGGCAAAAAGGGTACAACGGGGTGGCCATCCTTTCGAAAATCCCGATGCAGGAAGCCGCCGCCGAAGACTTCGCGGGTTTGGGGCACGCGCGCCATATTGCCGGCCGGTTGGAAAACGGCGTGACGGTGCATAATTTCTATGTGCCAGCGGGCGGAGACGTGGCGGACCGGGAAGTGAACGAAAAATTCGGTCAGAAACTCGATTATCTGACGGAAATGCGCGACTGGTTTCATGCGCAAAAGCCCGAAAAATCAATCCTTGTGGGTGATTTGAACATCGCCCCGCGCGAAGACGATGTCTGGGATCACAAAAAGCTGCTCAAGGTGGTCAGCCACACGCCCATCGAGGTTGAGCATCTGGCGCAAACGCAAGACGCCGGTGGCTGGGTCGATATCACCCGGCAGGACATTCCCGAAGGCAGGCTCTATAGCTGGTGGTCCTACCGCGCTGCGGACTGGGATGCGGCGGACAAGGGGCGGCGGCTGGATCACGTCTGGGCTACATCGGACATCGCCGCAGCGGGTCACGACAGTCGCATCCTTCGCGGTGCGCGGGGCTGGGAAAAGCCCAGTGATCACGCCCCGGTTTTTGCGCAATTTGACCTTTGAAAAAGCAATTTGCCTCCCATATAACGCTAGACGCGCAGGCGGAAGGATAACACGATGATGGACCTGAATTTGGGTGCTGCACCCGCAGCGGATGATCTGATCAAGGACACAACCGAAGCCACGTTCATGGCGGATGTGGTTGATACGTCCCAGACGGTGCCGGTGATCGTAGATTTCTGGGCCCCCTGGTGTGGACCCTGCAAAACGCTTGGTCCCCAGCTTGAAGCTGCGGTGCGGGCGGCCAAGGGCGCGGTCAAGATGGTCAAGATCAACGTGGATGAAGCCCAGATGATCGCCGGGCAGTTGCAGATTCAGTCTATCCCGACCGTCTATGCGTTCTCCAAAGGGCAGCCGATTGACGGGTTTCAGGGGGCGTTGCCCGAATCCGAAATCAAGGCGTTTGTGGACCGTGTGGTGAAAGCCACGGGCGGTGAAGCGCCCGGCGATGGTCTGGCAGATGCGGTGGCTGCGGCAGAGGAAATGCTGGCCGAGGGGGCGGCGGCGGATGCGGCGCAGACCTTTGCCGCCGTATTGGGCGAGGATGAGAAACACGCAGCGGCCTATGGCGGCATGGTGAGGGCGCATATCGCGATGGGCGAGTTGGATCAGGCGGAGGCGATTTTGAACGGTGCCCCGGCGGAGATTTCGAAAGCCCCGGAGCTGGAAGCGGCCTTTGCGCAGCTGGAACTTGCCCGTCAGGCCGAGGGGGCCGGGCCGGTTGACGAGTTGAAAGCCGCCGTTGCGGCAGACCCGGACAACAATCAGGCGCGCTTCGATCTGGCGCAGGCCCTGCACGCGAACGGCGATGTGGAGGGCGGCGTTGCGGAGTTGCTGGAACTTTTCCGACGTGACCAGGAATGGAATGACGGCGCGGCCAAGGCGCAATTGTTCACGATATTCGAGGCACTTAAGCCGAATGATCCGATTGTTCTGAACGGGCGGCGCAAACTCAGTTCCATCATATTTGCCTGATCGTTCGGGCGGGCTAGGTTCCCAAGTATGATAAAAGCCTCCGAATTGCCTGACACGATCGCAATCTTCCCCCTGGGTGGTGCCTTGCTGCTGCCCCGGTCCCGGTTGCCGCTGCATATTTTCGAGCCGCGATACCTCCAGATGCTGGAGGACGCGCTGAAGACGCGTGAACGGCTGATCGGGATGATACAGCCCAATGAGGTGCCGGGCCGTGGCGGAACCGGGTTGCACACCATCGGGTGTGCGGGGCGGATCATGCAATTTTCCGAGACCGAAGATGGCCGCTATCTGATCACGCTCGCAGGGGTGTCGCGTTTTCGCGTCGTCAAGGAGATTGAAGGGTTTACGCCTTATCGGCGCTGCGATGTCGTGTGGGATGGGTTCGATCGGGACCTTGGCCCGGATGAAACCGATACAGCGTTCCAGAGGCAAGGTTTCCTGAAGCTGCTGGAGCGGTACTTTGATGCGCGTCAGTTGTCCGCTGACTGGGAAACCCTGAAAGAAGCGGATGACGAATTGCTGGTCAATTCCCTGTCGATGATGCTTGATTTTGATCCTGAAGACAAACAGGCACTGCTAGAAGCCCCATCGTTGACTACCCGCCGCGAGACGCTGGTGACGCTGATGGAATACCAGTTGCGCGGTGGGCAAGAGAGCGAGATGATGCAGTGAGCGAGACCGAAGTGGTGTTTGACCGCCGCATGCTCGAAGCGCTGATCTGCCCGCGCAGCCATGAGACGCTGAAATACGATCAAGAGCGTCAGGAATTGATTTCGGAGACTGCGAACCTCGCCTATCCCATTCGCAACGGTATTCCGGTGATGCTGATTGATGAGGCGCGGGTGCTGGATTAGAGCGTCTGGCGAAAAACCTGATGTATCAAGTATCAGGTGACGCGTTGGCATCTTTGATTTCATGCGGCGTCAGGTGATTGATGTTTTTCGAATGACGCTTCAGAGCCTTTGACCTTTCAGCAGTTTGGGCAAGTCTCCGGTCAGACCGGCGGCTTCGCGGATGAAACTCCGACGCAAGGCGGGCATGTTTCCGACAATCCCCATGCCAATGTCGCGCACCGCCCGTAACACGGGGTTATCATTTGAAAACAGACGGTTGAACGTGTCGGTGGCCAGCGCCAGAGTGGTGTTATCAAACCGTCGCCATTCCTGATAGCGCGAAAGCACGCCCTCGGCGCCGATGTCTTCGCCGCGCCGTTTTGCATCCGTCACGACCTCGGCCAATGCGGCGATATCGCGAACGCCTGCGTTCAGTCCCTGACCTGCAATCGGGTGGACGCCATGGGCTGCGTCGCCGACCAGAACAACCCGGGGCGCGACCAGCGTATTCGCCAACGACAGCGACAAAGGGTAGGTGTAGCGCGTACCGACGCGCGTAATATCACCCAGAAAACTGCCGAACCTGGGTTTGAGCACGTCGATATAGGCCTCGTCCGGCATCTCGTTGATCAGTGCTGCGTTTTCGGCGGTTTCGCTCCAGACAATGGAGGAGCGGTTGCCCGTCAGGGGCAGGATCGCCAGCGGCCCCGGCGGCATAAAGAATTGATGTGCGACGCCGTGATGGGGCAATGCGTGTTCAACCGCGCAGACCAGTGCGGTCTGGCCATAGTCCCAGCCTGTGCGTTTGATCCCGGCGCGCATGGCCGTGCCGGACCCGCGCCCGTCGCACCCCACGAGCAACCTGCCCGTCAGGACGCGCCCGCTTGCCAGTGTCACCGATACGCTGCCTGCCTCTGCGGATTGTGAAACCACCGTTTCACCGTGCAGCGTCTGGATGTTTTCATGCGCGTCCGAGGCGCTGAGCAAGGCGGGCCTGAGGTGTCTGTCTTCGACCATATAGCCCATGGGGCCTTCTTCGATCTCGGCATGGTCGAAATGCATGAAAAAGGGCGATGGTCCCTCTCCCGCGCGGCCATCGGTAACCTTGATGT
Organism: Roseobacter denitrificans OCh 114; assembly: GCF_000014045.1. Lineage (NCBI taxonomy): Bacteria > Pseudomonadati > Pseudomonadota > Alphaproteobacteria > Rhodobacterales > Roseobacteraceae > Roseobacter > Roseobacter denitrificans. The sequence goes on along the minus strand of NC_008209.1, from coordinate 37,761 downwards.
CGAGCATGGGTTGCGCATCAGGTTCGAGCGTTTCCCAGATACCAACGGCCTCAAGCAGCCGGGTGGAAGTCAGCGCCATGGCATAGCAGCGGCCATCAAAGCCGGGGCTTTTGCGACTGCCCAGCGGCACCGCGTCAATCATCGTCACGCTGTGCCCCGCCTGTGCAAGAGCAAGGGCAAGCGTCGGCCCGTTCAGCCCGCCCCCTACAATTAAAATGTCGCTGTCAAATGCCATGTGTCTGAATATGGCCGGGGCGGGGGGATTGTCCATGCGCGGTTGCGTCGCTACCGTCGCCAAAATCGAACGCTTATGGGGGATGGCATGCAGGCGTGGCTTAAATTGACAGCGGCGGATCTGGGCAGGGGGATCACCGCGGGGGAAATCGACCCGGTCGATCTGACGCAAACCTATCTGGATGCGATCAGCGTATATCCGTTGCGGGATCGAATCTACGCCCGTGTGACGCCAGAGCGTGCTTTGCACGAAGCGGCAGCAGCCCGGGGTCGTGCGCGCAGTGGTCAGCGGCGTTCGCCACTGGACGGTGTGCCGATCAGTTGGAAAGATCTGTTTGATTCCGCAGGCGTTGCCACAGAGGCCGGGTCGCTGCTGTTGAAAAACCGCGTCCCGGAACGTGACGCGAAAGTGCTGCAAAACGCGACCGCTGCCGGGCTTGTTTGTCTCGGCAAGACACATATGAGCGAGTTGGCGTTTTCCGGTCTGGGCTATAATCCCAGCACGGCGACGCCGCCCTGCATAAATGATGACGGTGCGGTGCCGGGCGGGTCTTCTTCCGGGGCGGCGGCCTCCGTGGCGTTCGATCTGGCCGCTGTGGGTGTTGGCTCTGATACCGGTGGTTCGGTGCGCATACCGGCGGCCTGGAACGATCTTGTGGGGCTCAAGACCACATCGGGGCGGTTGAGCAACGACGGTGTTGTCCCTCTGGCGGCCCGCTTTGATACGGTCGGCCCGCTGTGCCGTTCGGTCGAGGATGCAGCGCTGATGCTGGCGGTGCTGCAAGGGGGCAGGGCGGCGGATCTATCCGGCGCATCGCTTACGGGCAGGCGTTTGGCGGTGTTGAACACCGTTGCGATGGAAGATTTGCGCAGCGGTCCGGCAGAAGCGTTTTCCGCCGCCGTTTCCAAGCTGGAACTGGCGGGCGCGCAGGTTGAAGAAATCCATATCGACGCGGTAAACGATGCGATGGCGCTGACCACATGCCTTTACACCGCCGAGGCCTATGGGCTGTGGCGCGACGTGATCGAAGCGAACCCGGATGCGATGTATGAGGAGATCCTCAAGCGCTTTCGACTTGGCCAGAACCATTCCGGGCCGGATTATGTTGCCGCCTGGGCCGCACTTGAAGCGGCCCGCGTTTCTTACCATCAAGCAACGGCCGGGTTTGACGCTGTCATTTTACCGACAGCACCCATTTTGCCGCCGAATCTGAACAGGCTGAACACGGATCATGATTATTACGTCACAGAAAACCTGATGTCGCTGCGCAATACGCGCATTGGCAATCTGATGGGGCTTTGCGCGCTGAGCCTGCCAACGGATACGCCCAGTTGCGGGCTGATGCTGATGGCACCGCCGCACCGCGAGGAAGCGCTTTTGCGTCTGGGAACGGCGGCGGAACAGGCTTTGGCCTAAAAGACACAAACTGCGATAAAGCTGCGCGTTTTTGTGGACGCAGGGCGTCAGCTTGGCTACCTTAAGCGCAACGGGACGATAACGATCCCGACTGAGGCAGTTTTGATGATGTATCCAGAGCGGTTTTCGAACCTTCCGGCACATGCTTGGCCGCGCCTGCGCGCTCTTCTGGACGTGCATGAGGGCGGCGGCGTGCCTGTTCACATGACCATTGGTGAGCCGAAACACCTTTTCCCTCAGTGGGTTATGGAAGTCATCAACGAACATTCAGCCGGGTTCAACAGCTATCCGCCCAATGATGGCGCGCCTGAACTGCGCCAAGCCATCGCGAGCTTTGTGCAGCGTCGCTACGGCGTGCCCGTCGATGCGGACACGCAGGTCATGGCCCTCAACGGCACGCGGGAAGGGTTGTATAACGCGGTGATGGCCCTTTGTCCGGAGACGAAAAACGGACAACGCCCCGCAGTTTTGATGCCAAACCCGTTCTATCAGGTCTATATGATCGCCGCCCTGTCCGTCGGCGCGGACCCTGTCATGGTGCCTGCGACGATCGAAAACGGTCATCTGCCTGACTTTTCATCCCTGTCTGAGGAAACGCTGAACCGCACGACGGCAGCCTACATCTGCTCACCGGCCAACCCGCAAGGGGCGGTAGCGAGTGCAGAATACTGGCGTGACCTCATGGGGCTGGCCGAGCGATATGATTTCAAAGTCTTTGCCGACGAATGTTATTCCGAGATTTATCGCGGGGCGCCGCCCGTGGGGGCGTTGCAGGTGGCCCAAGACATCGGCGCAGACCCGGACCGCGTCGTGATTTTCCACTCCCTGTCCAAACGGTCGAACCTGCCGGGGCTGCGGTCCGGCTTTGTTGCCAGTGGGGCCAAGAATATCGCGGAAATCAAGCAACTGCGAAACTATGCGGGCGCGCCTTTGCCCTTGCCCTTGCAGATGGCAGCGGCGGCGGTGTGGAACGATGAAGCGCATGTGCACGAAAACCGCGCGCTTTATGTCGAAAAATACGAAATTGCAGACCGGATTTTGGGGAATGTGCCGGGCTATGCCAGCCCGGATGCCGGATTTTTCCTGTGGTTGCCGGTCGAAAACGACGAACGGGCGGCGGTGAAGCTCTGGCGCGAAACCGGTGTGCGGGTTTTGCCGGGCGGGTATCTGGCGCAGGACTGGGAGGGGGTAAACCCCGGCCAGGGGTATATTCGGGCCGCGATGGTGGCACCAAAAGCGGAAACTGAGCGGGGCATCCAGATGATCCGCGATTGTTTGTATCCGTGAAAAACATGAAGGGTAAAAAGGGTATGGCATTTCAGACACGCGGGCGCGATCCACTTTTCGACAGCAACATGGCGGAGGCGATGGAAAAGCGCGGGAAAGAACTGTTCGGGCTGGTGCTGATGGTTCTTGGTGCGATGGCCTGCGCGATGATTGCGTCCTACACGCCCGATGATCCCAATTGGATGGTGTCAACCGATGCGACGGTCCAGAACTGGATGGGGCGGATCGGGGCCTCGATTGCGGCACCGTTGTTCATGATTGTCGGCTGGGGGTCCTGGGGCATTGGCATCGTGCTGGTGGCATGGGGGCTGCGTTTTGCGCTGCACGCGGGGGCGGAGCGCGCCTTGGGCCGTCTGATCTTTGCCCCGATTGCGATCGCGCTGGGGTCGATCTATGCAGCGACGCTGACGCCCGCTGGCAATTGGCTTGATATTCACAGCTTCGGGCTGGGTGGGCTTTTTGGCGACACGGTCATGGGTGCGATTTTGACGCTGTTGCCGGTTGGTTCGACCGTCACTGTGAAACTGATGTCCTTGCTGATGGCCATTGGCATCATCGTGTTTGGCGGTTTTGTTCTGGGCTTCACGCGTGCTGAGGTGGCCCGGATCGGACGTTTTCTGCTGATGGGCCTTGTCATGCTTTATGCCGGTGTCATGACCCTGCTGGGGCGCAGTGCACAGGGTGCCGTTTCCACCGCGCAGGAGCTTGCGGCGCGGCGCGCGGAACGCCGGGCGCAGGCAGAGGAAATGGCCGCACTCGCGCAGACCGAAGTCGCGCCCTTGCCGGATAACATGATGTTTGAAACAGCGGAGACCCAGCCGAAAACCGGCTTGTTCGCCCGCATGCCGAGCCTTGTGCGTCGACCGGACGCAATGCCCGAACCGGAGTTGGTCGCACAGCCCGACGCACCCGATGTCGAAGAGGGCCCGGGCGAGGACAGAATAAAGGCGCGCATCGCGGATGTGATCAAATCCCGCGTGCGCTCAAGCACGGCGGTGCATGTCCCGGCGACGGCCCCGTTGACGCGTGGTCGGGGGCGTGGGCCGGATCCGCTGGTGCTGGATACAACGCCGGTCGTGCGGCCCGAACCTCCGCTCACCGCGCGCCATGCGAAGCCACCCGCGCCGGAAATAGAAGTAGAAGACACCGCATCATTTGATATGCCAGAGCCCCGCGTTGACGAGGTTATCGAAATTCCGCGTCCCGCCCCGCGCCGCGTTGTGCAGCAGCCGGTCCGCAAACCGGTGCAGCCTTCTCGCCGTGCGCAGGCCGAAGCGCAGCCAACGCTGTCCTTTGATGACACGCACCCCGGTTTCGAACTGCCGCCGCTGAACCTGCTGGAAAATCCGATAGATGTGCCGCGCCTGCACCTTAGCGATGAAGCGCTTGAGGAAAACGCGCGCATGCTGGAATCCGTTCTGGATGACTATGGCGTAAAGGGCGAAATTGTTGCCGTGCGCCCCGGCCCCGTCGTGACCATGTACGAACTGGAGCCTGCACCGGGCCTCAAGGCAAGCCGGGTCATCGGTCTGGCCGATGATATCGCGCGGTCCATGGCGGCCCTTTCCGCGCGGGTGTCGACCGTGCCGGGCCGGTCGGTGATCGGGATCGAATTGCCCAATGATACCCGCGAAAAGGTCGTCTTGCGCGAAATCCTGTCCGCCCGTGATTTTGGCGATACGAACATGCGCCTGCCGCTTGCCCTGGGCAAGGATATCGGCGGCGATCCGATTGTGGCGAACCTTGCCAAAATGCCCCACCTTTTGATTGCCGGGACCACGGGGTCGGGTAAATCGGTTGCGATCAATACGATGATCCTGTCGTTGCTCTATAAGCTCACGCCACAGGAATGTCGGATGATCATGATTGATCCCAAAATGCTGGAACTGAGCGTTTACGACGGCATCCCGCATCTGCTGTCGCCTGTTGTGACCGACCCGAAAAAGGCGGTTGTCGCCCTGAAATGGGTGGTCGGTGAAATGGAAGAACGCTATCGCAAGATGTCGAAAATGGGTGTGCGCAACATTGAAGGCTATAACGGCCGTGTGCGCGAGGCGCTCAGCAAGGGCGAGATGTTCAGCCGCACGGTGCAGACCGGGTTTGACGAGGAAACCGGCGAGCCGATCTTTGAGACCGAAGAAAACACGCCCGTGGCGCTGCCCTATATTGTCGTTATCGTTGATGAGATGGCGGACCTGATGATGGTGGCCGGCAAGGAAATTGAAGCCTGCATTCAGCGTCTGGCGCAGATGGCGCGCGCCTCGGGCATTCACCTGATCATGGCGACGCAACGCCCCTCGGTGGACGTGATCACGGGTACGATCAAGGCGAACTTCCCCACGCGGATTTCCTTTCAGGTGACGTCGAAAATCGACAGCCGGACGATCCTCGGGGAGATGGGCGCGGAGCAGCTTTTGGGCATGGGGGACATGCTTTATATGGCGGGCGGGGCCAAGATCACGCGCTGCCACGGTCCTTTCGTGTCGGACGAAGAGGTCGAGGAAATCGTCAATCACCTCAAGGCCTACGGTGAACCTGACTACGTTAATGGTGTGGTTGAGGGGCCCTCCGAGGATGCCGAAAGCAACATCGACGCGGTGCTGGGTCTGGGCGGAAACACCGATGGTGAAGACGCGCTTTATGACACAGCGGTGCAGGTGGTCCTGAAGGATCGCAAATGTTCGACCAGCTATATCCAGCGCAAACTCGCCATCGGCTATAACAAAGCCGCCCGGCTGGTGGAGCAGATGGAAGATCAGGGGCTCGTCTCGCCTGCGAACCACGTCGGCAAACGCGAGATTCTCGTACCTGAGCAGGGATAACGGGCAAAAAAGTGCTTCGTTTGATGCGGTGATATCGCATAACGGGCCGATGTCGCCTATGTGACGGTTAGGTTCGACTATCGGAGGATGTTTCCTTGAGCTTTTTACCGCGCGCCCTGCTGGCTGCATGTCTGACGTTGATCCCCGTGGCGTCCGCCGCGGCAGAACAGTTGAAGCTGGCGGAGATATCCGCCTATCTCAACAGTCTTGAAACGCTCAAGGGCACCTTCCGGCAGATCAATGATGATGGGTCCGTCAGCACCGGGCAGCTGTACATCCGCCGCCCCGGTCGGATGCGGTTTGAATACGACCCGCCCGAACAGGCGCTGGTGATTGCGGCGGCCTCTGCGGTGGTGATCATTGACCGCAAATCCAACCAACCGTCGGAAACATATCCGCTGAGCCGCACGCCGCTGTCGCTGCTGTTGGGCCGTGATATTGATTTGACGCGGGCCGCGATGGTGCGCAATGCGCGCTTTGACGGGACTGCGACGATCGTGACCGCCGAAGACCCCGACAACCTCGAAAACGGCTTTCTGGAGATGTATTTCACCGATCAACCCACGCGCCTTGAGCAATGGGTCATTCATGATGCCTCAGGCGCACAGACGCGGGTCATATTGGACGCATTCGAGACGGGCATGGAGCTGCCCAACTCTCTTTTCGATGCGGATCGCGAGAAAGGCCGCGACCGCTGATGTGATCAGCGCAGGTTACAGGTGGCCAGTTGCGCCTGATAAAGATCGGCGCGCGCATCCACCTTGTCGGCCACATTCAAAAGCCAGGATTTGCGGTTGTAGGATCCACGCGCATAGCCTGTGTGCCCTTCGTGATAGGCAAGGTACTGGTTGCGCGCATCATGCAAGGGGATGCCGTTACGCTGCTGGCTGATGTTCATGTACCAGCCCATGAAATCGGAGGCGTCGCGGATACGATCCCGGCGCGCCAGACGCTTGCCCGTGGCGCGCTGGTAATCCGACCATGTGCCATCCAGCGCTTGCGAATAGCCATATGCGCTGGAAACGCGGCCCATCGGAATGACGCCCAGAGCGTATTTATGCGGCGTCTTTGCATTGCCGATAAACCGGCTTTCCTGATGCATCGTTGCCATTTGCACATGCACCGGTACGCCCCATTTTTGCTGGGTCCGCTGAAACGCACGCATGTATTCAGGGCGCTGTTCGGCAATGCTGCACGCATCGTTCAGATTACGCGGAGCCGTAGAGGACACCCCCCCGCAGGAGGCGACCAACAGTAAAATTGCCATAGCGCGAAGAGTTCTGCTCATCTGCCTCTCGCTTTTATTTTTGTTTTTTATTGCAGTAGCGCAAATCTTCGCCAAGGGGAAATCACGTTTTCTACAACAAAAAGCCCAGCAACAGAGGCAAGGCAGCAACAGACATCAGGGTTGAAGCCACAACGAGGCCCGCAACCTCTTCGGCATCCGCGCCGTATTTTTCCGCCAGCATGTAAGAGGTGACCGCCACCGGTGTTGCTACCTGCAGGACCAGCACGCCCAAGGCAATGCGATCAAGTTCAAACGCATCCCCGATGTACCACGCGACGCCCGTGCAGATCACCAGTTTAACTGCGCTTAAAGCCGTTGCGCGCAAGATCCCCCCCGGTTTCAGCCGCGCAATGGCGACCCCAAGGGTGATGAGCATCAGCGGAATTGCCATCTGCCCGATGAGGTCGAGCGTATTTGTCACAAAGGGCGGGGTTTGCCAGCCCTGCCACAAAAAGATCGCGCCCAGAATGGTGCCTGCGACCATGGGTTCACGGACCACCTTGCCGAACGATCCGGCACCCGCGACGAGCCAGACGCCAAAGGTGAAAGACCAGACGGCCATGATGCCGAACACGATGATGGCATAGCCCAGCCCCGTTTCGCCATAGGCGAAAAACGCCAGTGGCAACCCGATGTTACCGGTATTGCCGAACATGAGGGGCGCGGCAAATGTCTGGCGGTTGAGCCTGAGCACAAAAACCAGCGCAAGGATTGCGACTGTGACGACGCCATAGGCCCCGATGGCGGCCAGTGACAGGGCGGTCAAGTCTTCTGGTGCGATCTGTGTTTCCATCAGGGAGACGAAAATCAGGCAGGGCACCGAGAGCGTCATGGCAAGCTGTGTGACGAACCTGATGCGGTATTCATTGCCCAGTTTGACCCAGACAAATCCGATGGCTGCCAACAGAAACACCGGCGCTACGATTTCGAGCACTGTCAGTGCGAGGTTCACAAACTGTTTCCTTACTTTTGCCGACCAAGTATTGGACAAACACCGCCCGATGCGTCTACTAACGGAACCGAGGGGCTGCAATGCTATGATTAAAACGCGCGCAAAATATCACCTGGGTCAGATCGTCCGCCACAAGAAACATCCCTTTCGCGGGGTGATCTTTGATGTAGACCCCGAGTTTTCAAACACCGAAGAATGGTATGAAGCGATTCCCGAAGACAGCCGTCCGGTGAAAGAGCAGCCGTATTATCACCTGCTGGCCGAAAACGAGCAGAGCTATTACGTCGCCTATGTCTCGGAGCAGAACCTGATCGCGGATTATTCAGGCGAACCGGTGGATCACCCCGATATCCCCGATCTGTTCGGCCCGCTACAGGATGGCAGCTATCCGTTGCATTTTCAGCTCAACTGAGCGCTTGATCAGTAGCCCAGGGCGCAGCCATCTTTGCGCGGATCACTCGCGCCCTCAAGAACGCCATTGTCATGCATCATGATCGCCTGTGCCCCGCCGATTGCCGTCTGGGGTATGCTCACCGAGTGACCCAGATCGGTCAGTTCCTGGCGCACTGCATCACTATAGCCCCGTTCAACCTGCATATTGCCCATGTCGGAAAAGGCGCGCGGTGCATCAATGGTCGCTTGCGGGTCCATGCCAAAGTCGGTGAGGTTGGTTACAAACCGCGCATGTCCGTTCGGCTGGTAGGCCCCGCCCATGACGCCGAACGGCATGATCACCTTGCCGTTCTTGCGCAGCATCGCAGGGATAATGGTGTGCATCGGACGCTTGCCGCCCTTGAGCTCATTCGGGTGCCCCTGTTCGAGCGTAAATCCCGCCCCGCGGTTCTGTAACAGAATCCCGAATTTATCAGAGGCGATGCCCGAGCCGAAATCCTTGAAGATTGAATAGATCAGCGACACGGCCATTCCATCGCGGTCCACGGTGGAAATATAGACGGTGTCCTTGTGGACCATTTCCGTCAACGGGGCGGCCGCTGGCATCGCTTTGCCCGGATCAATCATCGCGGCCAGTTTTTTGGCAAGCGACATATCCAGCATATGCGCCAGCCGCGTGGTATGATCGGCATCCGCAAGGAAACGGTTGCGGGCATCATAGGCCAGTTTCGCCGCCTCTGCCTCGATATGTGCGCGTTGGGTGCCAAAAGGCGCCATCGACGCTAGGTCAAACTGCGCGAGGATGTTGAGCATCAGGATCGCGGTAGCCCCTTGACCGTTGGGGGGATGTTCAACGATGTCGATGTCCTTGTAGGTGCCGAAGATTGGCGTGGTCTCGTCACAGGCTGCGGCCGCGAAATCATCCAATGTGTGCACACCGCCCGCTGCCTGAAGAGTGGCCACCATGTCTTCGGCAATTTCGCCGGTGTAAAAAGCCGACGCGCCTTGTTCGGCGATGCGGCGCAAGACCTCCGCCTGACCGGGGGCGCGGAAGATATCACCGGTTTTCAGGAGTTTTCCGTCGATCAGGTATTGTTCCCGCGCACTGCCTTGCAGGTTGTGGCCATAGTTTTCCCAGTCAAAGGCCACGCGAGGTGCGACCGGGATACCTTCCTGGGCGTATTTGATCGAGGGCGCCAGCAGCCTGTCGAGACCGAGGGTGCCGACTGTTTCCGCCAGATGGGCAAAAGCGGCAACCGCTGTGGGAATGGTCACGGCATGGGCCGAAAAGGATGGAACGGTGGTTTCGCCGGCCTCGCGCAGATCATGCGCATCCAAAGCTGCGGGCGCGCGTCCTGATCCGTTCAACGCACGCACATTCTGGCGATCACGATCAGACCAAAGAACAAAGCAATCACCGCCAATACCCGTCATCGCCGGTTCGCACAGGCCCAGCAGGACAGCGCCCGCGATGGCGGCATCCATCGCATTGCCGCCTTGTTGCAGAACATCAACCGCGGTTTTTGCAGCCAGCGGATGTGATGTGGCACACATGCCGTTGCTGGCAAGAACCGGGGAACGGCCGGGAAGGTGAAAATCGCGCATGTGAGGGCCTTTGGTCATGATAATTCTGCGCGTAAACTAGCGACTTCGGGATGGAAGTCCACGACCCATGACGGGATAAATCAGTGTTCTCAAAGGGGAGTCCCCGACGCTGCGTATTGGGTGGGGGCTGTTACACGCAGCGTCGAGGGAAGCTATTTGCAGCTACGCGTTTCAGAGTGATGCTGAAAAAAGGCAGGAATATGTCCAAAACGGGGCCGTTTGAGGAAGGCGCCGTGAAAAAGGGATGCCGTTGGTGAAAACGTTATGACGTGCCTACTGCGAGGCGCATGTTCAGGTGGTTTTCATGCCCGACACGCGCATACCGGACGTCTTTTGCAAGATGTGAAATGAGAAACCATCCAAATCCGCCCTCTGGCATGTCTTCCAATTCCACATCGAGGGGCGTCAGTTCGCCCAGAGGCATTTTGCCATCCGGCATTGCATGTCCTTCATCCTTGATCTTCAGGATCAGACCGTCTTGGCGGTGTGCGCACTCGATCGCGATGGGGCCGGAGGGTTGTGACGGCGGGTAGGCATGTTCAACGATGTTGTTCAATACCTCGGCCAGTACCAGTTCGATGGTGCCGGATTCTTCAACGTCCAGTTTCAGAGGGCGCAATGCATCAAGAAACTCGCGCAGAGCTTCTCTTGCTGCGTATTGTCCGCTTTCGACGCAGACTCTAAATGGACGGAGTTGTTCCGATTCCATTTACTCGCTCCTTATTGGCACGTCTGTTGCGGCTTTAATTCAGCCAAAGCGCCTTCCAAGGTCGGAAAGACACTAAAGACCGAGTCCATTCGTGTCAGGGTAAACACACGCTCAACCGTTGGTGTTAGGCCCGCAAGCGCCATTTTCCGGTCCTTGCCCATATGCTTCATCGCGGCCACGATGGCACCTAACCCGCTGGAATCAATGAATTCGACACGGCTCAGGTCCAGAACGACAAGGTCCGGCCCGTCATCAGTTTCCACGCGCATTGCATCTTTGAACTCAATTGCAACAGCAGCATCGATGCGCGTATCCTGAACGGACACGATCCGCAATTGCTCTTCTGTTTTGCTTGCAAGTTCCATCGTATACTCCGACATAAACATGGGAAACGGTCTTACCCGGTAAGTCTTACGATTTCATTTAGGTATTCGGAGTTAACGAAGCATGACAGATGTTTTGATCTTGGGCGCGGCGCGCACACCAATGGGTGGGTTTCAGGGCGCGCTGTCCTCTTTCAGCGCGGCACAGCTTGGCGGTGTGGCCTTGAAATCGGCGCTGCAGGATGCTGGCGTTTCATCGGTTGATGAAGTTCTGATGGGCTGCGTATTGCCGGCGGGGCAGGGGCAGGCACCGGCCCGGCAAGCGGGTTTTGCCGCTGGTCTGGATGAAACCGTACCGGCCACCACGCTGAACAAGATGTGTGGGTCCGGCATGAAAGCGGCCATGATTGCCTTTGATCAAATCGCGTTGGGGCAGGCCGGTCTGGTCGCGGCGGGCGGGATGGAGAGCATGAGCAACGCCCCCTATCTGCTGCATAAAATGCGCTCTGGCGCGCGTTTGGGGCACAGTGAAGTGATTGATCACATGTTTCTGGATGGGTTGGAAGACGCCTATGACAAGGGGCGGCTGATGGGCACTTTTGCCGAAGACTGTGCCGAGATGTTTCAGTTCAGCCGGCAGGCGCAGGATGCATATGCACTGGCATCCTTGTCCCGCGCGGTGGAGGCGCAGAAGTCCGGCGCCTTTGACGGCGAAATAACGCCGGTTGACGTGGTGTCGCGCAAGGGCACGATCAAGGTCAGCGCGGATGAACAGCCGGGGGCAGCAAGGCCGGATAAAATCCCGCAGCTCAAGCCCGCGTTTCGCGAAGGCGGCACGGTTACTGCGGCGAATGCCTCGTCCATTTCGGATGGCGCGGCGGCGCTGGTCTTGGCCTCAGGTGCTTATGCCGCATCAAAAAACCTGACCGCGCGTGCGCGCATTGTTGGCCATGCAACCCACGCACAGACACCGGGTTTGTTTACGACTGCCCCGGTTCCGGCCGCCCGGAAACTTTTGGAAAAGACAGGCTGGGACAAGGGCAGCGTTGATCTGTGGGAGGTGAACGAAGCCTTCGCGGTTGTGCCGCTCGCCTTCATGCATGAAATGGCTCTTGATCACGAAGTCGTAAACGTGAACGGCGGTGCCTGTGCGCTGGGGCATCCGATTGGCGCATCGGGCGCGCGGATCATGGTGACCTTGCTGAATGCGATGGAAAAGCGCGATGTCAAACGGGGTGTCGCTGCGATCTGTATTGGGGGGGGCGAGGCGACTGCCATTGCGATTGAACGCGGCTAAGCCATTTGTTTTGTTAACAAACAGATTTCTATTCCGGAGCGCAGACGCGTGAAAACCGATTACCCAACCCTCGCCAAAACCATCGCTGCCCTGACCGAGGGAGAGACCGATGTTATTGCCCTGATGGCCACGGTGGCCTGCGAAATCCATCACTGCGATGACCGTTTCGACTGGACTGGGTTTTACCGGGTGACGGGGCCGCAAATGCTCAAGATCGGGCCTTATCAAGGGGGTCATGGTTGTCTGGTCATCCCTTTTTCGCGCGGCGTTTGCGGGGCTGCCGCAAGGACGCGCGAAATACAGCTTATTGAAGACGTCGATGCCTTTCCGGGTCACATCGCCTGCGCCTCGAGCACGCGGTCCGAACTCGTGCTGCCGGTCGAAAACGCGCGTGGCGCGTTGCTGGGTGTATTTGATATCGACAGCGACCAGCCCGCTGCATTCGAGCAGCGCGATGCGGATGAGATCGACGATATTCTGAAGGCTGTTTTCGGTCGGTTGTAACGTCCGGAGGCAAGAGATGTTCAATCGGGCGGAAAAAACGCACCCTGCGGCGTGAAAAATGTCTGGATTTTTTCATTCAACTCAGGCACCGTGAAATTCGAAGGAGAATTTTCACGCCCATGCACCACAGCTTGCCAGACGAACCACAGACTTTGGGGGCCGATCTGCGGGCCCTGCGCAAAGCGCGCGGGCTGACGCTGGCGGATCTGGCGGAGCGATTGGGGCGTTCTGTCGGCTGGCTCAGTCAGGTGGAGCGGGACAAATCCGACCCGTCGATTTCCGACCTGCGCGCGATTGCCAAGGTGCTTGAGGTTTCAATCTCGATGCTGTTTCGCCACGCGCCGGCGACCGCGACCGAGGCGGGCTATATCGTGCGTGCCGCTGCGCGCCGCCCGATGGGCTCGAAAACCGAGGGGTTGGTCGAAGAGCTGTTGTCGCCTGACCTCACGGATGATTTCGAGATGGTGCATTCCACCTTTGAACCGGGCAGCCGCGTCAGTGAGATGGTCACCCGCCCCACGCAAGAAGTCGCCTATCTGCTCTCCGGCACCTTGCAGATCGAGATCAACGATACCGTCCACACGATCTACCCCGGTGACAGTTTTCGCATTCGCGGCGAAGCCTTCCGTTGGTCAAACCCCTACGCAGAGCCGGCAGTGGCGATCTGGGTCATCGCGCCGCCGGTTTATTGATGGGGTTTGAGGCATGGACGATATTCGCGCTGTTCTGGATTGTCTTTGTCACAACGCCGGGTCCCAATGCGGTGAATTGCATCCAAAACGGCATATACCTCGGGTTTGGCCGCGCGATGATCGGGGTGCTGGCGATCCTGACGCAAGCGACGCTGTTCCTGATCCTCTCCGCCTTTGGCATCACGGCGCTGATTGCGGCATCACCCGCTGGGTTTTTCGCGGCCAAGATGATCGGTGCGGGGTTTTTGATCTACCTTGGGGTGCGCGGCTGGATGCAGGCGCGCACCCCGGTGACGATCAGCGCAAAACCAGCAAAATCCATCTACTTTCAGGCGCTCGCCATCGCCACCATCAACCCCAAGAGCGTTGCAGGTTACCTCGCGGCCTTTTCGCAGTTCGTGCAAGCGGATGTGCCGATTTGGGAGCAGATGATCGTCATCGTGCCAACCGCGCTGACGCTGACCGCGCTCAGCTACACCGGCTTTTGTGCGCTTGGCGCAGGGCTTGGGCGGGCCGCGCTGGATGCGGTTTTCAGCGTTTGGCTGCGGCGCATTCTGGCGTCCTGCTTCGTGATCTACGGTCTGTTGCTTGGCCTTTCCAATGCGCCGGGGCGCAACTGACATGACATCAAACGTCACCACGCCTAACCCGAATACGCCACCCGCCGGTTTTGATCGCGAAACACATCGCTTTGCCGTCGGCAAAGGGGGCTATGACAAGACTACGGACTTTGTCCCACAAGAGGAGAAGTGAAATGGCTGAATTTCCAACAACAGCGCGCGTCGTGATTATTGGCGGGGGCGTGGTGGGCACCTCGACCCTTTATCATCTGGCCAAGGCCGGGTGGAAAGACTGCGTATTGCTTGAAAAGAACGAGTTGACCGCCGGGTCGACATGGCATGCGGCGGGTAACGTGCCGAATTTCGCCGGGTCGTGGGCAGTGATGAACATGCAGCGCTATTCGGCGGCCATGTATCGGACGCTGGGTGACGACGTGGATTACCCGATGAACTACCATGTCACCGGGGCTGTGCGTCTGGCGCATTCCAAGGAACGGATGCAGGAGTTCGAGAAAGTTGCCGGCATGGGGCGCGCACAGGGTCTGCAGATGGACATCTGCACACCTGAGGAATTGCAGCAGTATAACCCCTTCATGGAAACGCATGATCTTGCGGGGGGCATGTGGGATCCGTTGGATGGTGATATTGACCCCGCACAACTGACGCAGGCGCTGGCCAAGGGCGCGCGGCAGGCAGGCGGGCGGATTGAACGGTTCTGCCCGGTCATTGGGATGGACCGGGATGGCGACGAATGGATCGTGAAAACCGAAAAAGGCGATATTCGCTGCGAAAAGGTCGTCAATTGTGCGGGCTATTACGCGCAGCGCGTGGGCGAGATGTTCAAACCCTTCGGCGGGCGCACTGTGCCGATGGTGGTCATGAGCCATCAGTATTTCCTGACCGAACCGATCCCCGAGCTGGAAGCCTGGACCAAGGAAAACGGCAAAAAGGTCGCGATGATCCGCGATGTGGATACGTCCTATTACCTGCGGCAGGAAAAGACGGGTCTGAACCTCGGCCCTTATGAGCGCAACTGCAAGGCGCATTGGGTCACGCCGGAGGATCCCATGCCGGAGGATTTCTCGTTCCAGCTTTACCCGGATGATCTGGAGCGGCTGGAGTATTATATCGAAGATGCGATGGCACGGTTGCCACTTTTGGGCACATCCGGCGTGGGGCGCAACATCAACGGGCCTATTCCCTATGCGCCCGATGGTTTGCCGATGATCGGCCCGATGCCGGGGGTCAGGAACGCCTTTGAAGGGCACAGCTTTACCTTCGGGATCGCGCAGGGCGGCGGGGCCGGCAAGGTGCTGTCGGAATGGATCATGCACGGCGAGACGGAACTGGACATGTGGGCCGTCGATCCGCGCCGCTACACCGATTATGCGGATCACGACTATTGCCTGAGCAAGGCGCTTGAAACCTATGGCCATGAATACGCGATGCATTTCCCGCGCCACGAATGGCCTGCGGGACGGGACAAGAAACTGTCTCCGGTGGATGAGAAGATCCGTGCGCTTGGCGGCCAGATGGGCGCATTCAATGGCTGGGAGCGGGCGAACTGGTTTGCCAAACCGGGCGATGATACATCCGAGGAGTCGACCCAGACATGGGACCGCAACGGGCCATGGGCCGCACGCATCAAGGAAGAGGTCGAGGCCGTGCGCGATGGCGTCGGCGTGCTGGACCTGCCGGGGTTTTCGCGCTTCAAGGTGGCAGGACCGGGGGCAGATGAATGGCTGCGTGGCCTGACCACGGGATCGTTGCCCAGGATTGGCCGCGTTGGTCTGCTCTATTTTGCGGACAGCCGGGGGCGCATCCTGACCGAAATGTCCGTGACGCGCGAGGCGGAGGACCGTTTTGTTCTTGTGACGGCCGCATCGGCGCAATGGCACGACCGCGAATGGCTCGAAGCGCAAATGCCGGACAACTGTGCCTTTACGCTTGAAGACTGGACCGACCGGATGTCGACCCTGATCGTGACGGGCCCGGAGGCGCGCGCCCTTCTGGGCAAGCTGTGCGACGCCGATCTGACCCTGCCGTGGCTCAGCTTTCAGGAGACCGAGGTTGCAGGCGGATGGGCGGCCCTGCTGCGCGTGTCCTTTGCGGGGGAGCTTGGCTGGGAAGTGCACGCCGAAAACGCGGATATCCCGGCGATGTATGACGCCATCCTTGATGCGGGGGCTGTGCCTTTCGGGATGTATGCGCTGAACTCCATGCGGATCGAAAAGGGATACCGCGCGTGGAAAGGTGATTTGTCGTCGGATTATTCGCTGCTCGAAGGCGGGCTGGAACGGTTCATCCGCTTTGACAAACCACAGGATTTTCCCGGCAAGGCGGCCTTGCTGAACGAAAAACAGCAGGGCGTGAAAAAGCAATTCGTCACGCTGGTGGTGGATGCCGGTGCACAGGATGCGCCCTATATGGCGCCGCTGTTTCACGGGGATGAGGTCGTCGGCGAGACGACTTCGGGCGATTGGGGCTACCGTGTGAACAAGTCCATCGCGCTTGGCATGCTGCGCAAGGATTTGACCGAACCGGGCACCGAGATCGAGGTTGAAATCTATGGTCAACGCCGCAGGGCAACGGTGCAGGCAGATCAGCCGCTTTGGGATCCGCAAAACGAGAGGATCCGTGCGTGACGCAGATTACCCTCTTGGATGGTGGCATGGGGCAGGAATTGGTGCACCGTGCGGGGGACAAGCCCACGCCACTGTGGTCAGCGCAGGTGATGGTGGATCACCCCGGTCTGGTCGAAGCGGTGCACGCGGATTACTTTGCCGCCGGTGCGACGGTCGCCACGACGAATTCATATGCAATCCACCATGACCGGCTGGAAGGCACCGGTATGGAGGACGCGTTTGAGGATCTGTATCAGCGCGCCCTGAGCGAAGCGTCCGCGGCGCGCGCGACACATGGCTCTGGCCGTATCGCCGGAGCGCTGGGGCCGCTGGTGGCGAGCTATCGTCCTGACCTCCACCCCTCCCGTGAGGTTGCTGTGCCGCTCTTTGTCGAGGCTGCGGCGCTGCTTGCACCTGAGTGTGATCTGCTCATCCTTGAGACGGTCGCTTCGGTTGCCCATGCGCGTGACGCTCTTGAAGGGGCGCGCAGCACAAACCTGCCCGTTTGGCTGTCACTGACAGTTTCGGACAGTGACGGGATGCAGTTGCGTTCAGGCGAACCGCTTGAGGACGCGCTGGAGGTTGCCGCAAATGCGGATGCCGTGCTCGTCAACTGCTCAGCTCCCGAGGCAGTCACCAAGGCGATGCCGATCCTCGCGCAAAGCGGAAAACCGTTTGGCGGCTATGCCAATGGCTTCGTGCAAATTTCCGAAGACTTCCTGAAAGAAAAACCAACCGTGGACACGCTCGAAACGCGCCGCGATATGGGGCCGCGCGCCTATGCCGGCTATGTCATGGAATGGGTTTCCGCCGGGGCCACCATCGTCGGCGGCTGCTGCGAGGTCGGCCCAAAACACATCGCGGAACTCAAAAAGCGGCTGCTGGCAGCCGGACATACCCTCGTTTGAGGGCAGGTTTTTCTGAACGGAGACCTCTTATGGCACTTCCTCCTTCGCACGCACGGGTCGTTATTATCGGTGGCGGCGTCATCGGTTGTTCTGTCGCCTACCACCTGATCAAACAGGGCTGGAGCGATGTTGTCTTGCTGGAACGCAAACAGCTGACGTCCGGGACGACCTGGCACGCGGCCGGATTGATCGCGCAACTGCGCGCCACGGCGAATATGACGAAACTGGCGAAATACAGTCAGGAGTTATACGGCAATTTAGAGGCGGAAACGGGCGTTGCGACAGGGTTCAAGCGCTGTGGGTCAATCACCGTTGCGCTGACCGAGGAGCGCCGCGAAGAGATCTACCGTCAGGCGGCCATGGCGCGTGCCTTTGGCGTCGATGTCGAGGAAATCTCCGCGCAGGAGGTCAAGGCGCGGTACGAACATCTCAACATCAGCGATGTGACCGGTGCGGTCTATCTCGACAAGGACGGGCAGGGCGATCCGGCCAATATCGCGCTGGCGCTGGCCAAGGGCGCGCGGCAAGGCGGCGCAAAGGTGCTGGAGCGCACATGCGTCACCGGCATCACCTGCGAGGGGCGGCGCGCTACCGGCGTGGATTGGACGCAGGGTACGCAGACGGGTCACATCACGGCGGATATGGTGGTCAATTGTGGCGGTATGTGGGGGCATGAAGTGGGTCGCATGGCGGGTGTCAACGTACCGCTGCATGCCTGCGAGCACTTTTACATTGTCACCGAGGCCATCGCCGGTTTGACCCAGCTTCCGGTGCTGCGCGTGCCTGATGAATGCGCCTATTACAAGGAAGACGCAGGCAAAATGCTGCTGGGCGCGTTTGAACCAAACGCCAAACCCTGGGCGATGAAGGGTATTCCTGCTGATTTCGAATTCGACCAGCTGCCCGAAGACTTCGACCACTTTGAACCGATCCTTGAGGCAGCGGTAGAGCGCATGCCAATGCTGGCGGAAGCGGGCATTCACACGTTTTTCAACGGCCCCGAAAGTTTCACGCCGGATGATGCCTATCACCTTGGCCTTGCGCCGGAGATGGATAATTTCTGGGTTGCCGCCGGATTTAACTCGATCGGTATCCAATCCGCTGGCGGGGCGGGGATGGCGCTTGCGCAATGGATGGAGGCGGGCGAAAAACCGTTTGATCTGGGCGATGTTGACATCAGCCGCATGCAGCCATTCCAAGGCAACAAGACCTATCTGTTCGAGCGATCAAAAGAAACGCTGGGGCTGCTTTACGCAGATCATTTCCCGTTCCGGCAAAAGGCGACGG
Source organism: Roseobacter denitrificans OCh 114 (assembly GCF_000014045.1). Lineage (NCBI taxonomy): Bacteria > Pseudomonadati > Pseudomonadota > Alphaproteobacteria > Rhodobacterales > Roseobacteraceae > Roseobacter > Roseobacter denitrificans. The sequence continues at coordinate 18,859 of NC_008209.1, read as the reverse complement.
CGCGCGGGGTGCGGCGCACACCTTTTCACGACCACCTGATCCGGCATGGTGCCGTGATGGGGGAACTGGCCGGTTGGGAGCGTGCCAATTGGTTCGCGGTCAATAACCAGAAACCGGAATATGAATACACATGGAAGCGGCAGAACTTCTTTGTCAATGTCGCCGAGGAAGTCGCGGCAGTCCGCACGAATGTGGGCATGTATGACATGTCGTCCTTTGGCAAGATCCGCGTGGAAGGTCGCGATGCGGTGGCCTTCATGAACCATGTGGGCGGCGGGCAATTTGATGTGCCGGTCGGCAAGATCGTCTATACGCAATTCCTCAACCACAAAGGTGGGATCGAGGCGGATGTTACCGTTACGCGCCTGTCGGAAACGGCGTTTCTGGTCGTCACTCCGGCGGCAACCCGTTTGGCGGATCAGACGTGGATGATGCGCCATCGCGGGGATTTCAACGTTGTGGTCACGGATGTCACAGCTGGCGAGGGTGTGTTGGCCATCATGGGGCCGAACGCGCGCAAACTGTTGCAAGAGGTCTCGCCGGCGGATTTCTCGAACGCGGTGAACCCTTTCGGGACCGCGCAGGAGATTGAGCTGGGCATGGGGCTGGCCCGTGTTCACCGCGTGACCTATGTGGGCGAGCTGGGCTGGGAGGTCTATGTCTCGTCGGATATGGCCGCGCATGCCTTTGAAGTGCTGCATGAGGCAGGGCAGGACCTCGGGGTCAAGCTGTGTGGCATGCATATGATGGATTGTGCGCGGATGGAAAAAGGCTTCCGCCATTTCGGGCATGATATCACTTGCGAGGATCATGTGCTGGAGGCGGGGCTTGGGTTTGCGGTCAAAACGGACAAGCCTGATTTCATCGGTCGTGATGCCGTCCTGCGCAAGAAGGACACCGGGCTTGAAAGCCGCTTGGTGCAATTCAAGCTGAAAGATCCCGAACCGCTGCTCTATCACAATGAACCTGTCCTGCGAAACGGTGAGATCGTCGGTTTTCTCAGTTCCGGTGCCTATGGTCATCATCTGGGGGGCGCGATGGGGCTGGGGTATGTGCCTTGTGCCGGGGAAACCGCGGCCGAGGTGCTTGCCTCCGACTATGAGGTGGATGTGGCAGGCGTGCGCGTGGCGGCCGACGTCTCGCTGCAGCCGATGTATGATCCGAAATCCGAACGGGTCAAGGCGGGTTGAAAAGAGCGGGGCGATCTGCGAGCAGGGCGCATGGATGAGACATACGCGCCCCCGCAAACCCCTTTGACGGTACTGCATGAAGACGCCGAAGTGCTGCTGGTGGATAAACCGGCGGGGCTTTTGTCTGTGCCCGGCAAGGGGCCGCATCTGGCCGATTGCCTGTTGGCGCGCGTACAGGCGATGTTTGCTGATGCGCTGCTGGTGCATCGGCTGGACCGCGACACCTCAGGTGTGATGATCTTTGCCTTGACGCCGCATGCGCAACGGCACCTGGGGTTGCAGTTTGAAAAGCGCATGACCCGGAAAACATATGTCGCGCGGGTCTGGGGTGTGCCGTGCGATAAAACGGGCACCGTTGATCTGCCGCTGATCGTGGATTGGCCGAACCGGCCCCGGCAGATGGTCTGCCATGAGACAGGAAAACCCGCGCAAACCGAATGGCGCGTTCTGAAAGACGACGGTCAGACCGCGCGCATGCGCCTGCATCCGCACACGGGGCGCAGCCACCAGTTGCGGGTGCATATGCGCGCCCTTGGCCATCCGATATTGGGTGATCCGTTTTATGCGACGGGGCCCGCGCGCGATTACCCGCGGCTGATGCTGCACTCCGAAGAGTTGCGGTTTAAACATCCGCAGGGTGGGCGTTCTATGAAGGTGCGCGCAACCGCCCCCTTTTAGGGCGCCTGACGAAATACCTGAAACATCAAGTATCACCCACCGCGTTGAAACCCTTGGTTTCGGAATGCGGTGGGTGAGGCAGCTGTTTCGCAGGACGCTTTAACGCGCCAGCCCCAGTTTCGCTTTCTTCTCCTGTGCCCACTTCATGACAATCATGTCGAAGGTCAGCGCCATCAGCGAAACGCAAAGGCCCAGAACGAGGTTCTTGCCCAGATAGGCCCCGGCCAGCGTGCGTTGCAGTTCCTGGCCCAGATCCTGCGTGCCGATGAAGGCCGCGATGATGACCATGAAGAATGCGAACATGATCGCCTGATTAAAGCCCACGGCCATCGTCGGCAGCGCCAGCGGCAGTTGCACCTGCCACAGCTTTTGCAGCTTGGTTGCGCCCGACATGTCGGCGGCTTCCATCATTTCGGCGGGTACGCTGCGCAAACCTTCGATGGTATAGCGCACCAGTGGCACCATGGCGAAGATCAGGATCGACATGACAACCGAGGTGGCCGTGATGCCGAACAGCATGATCGCCGGGATCAGGTAGATGAAGCTGGGGAAGGTCTGCGCTGTATCACAGACCAGCAACATCCGCCGGGCGGTGGTTTCGCGCCGTGCCGCAAGGATGCCCACCGGAATGCCGATGATCAGCGCCAGCGATACAGCAGCAATCACGGAATAGAGCGTGATCACTGATCTGTCCCACCAGCCGCTGAGCGCGACAAGGCTGAAGAAGACTGCCGCCAGAACCGCCTGACGCGGCCCGGCGATCACCAGCCCGGCGGCAACCACCAGAATGATGAACGCACTTGTCGGGATGCTGAGCAGGAAGTCGCGGAACGGGTTGAGGATCCAGACGTTCAGCACGTAGCGCATGGCGTCGGTCGATGCTTTCACCCAATCCAGCGCAAGGTAGGCTTTGATCAACTGGTCAATCTCGCGGCCCTGTGACAGCGATTGCCGCCGCCCGACTTCTGCAAGGATGGGAACCAGCTGCGCGAGTGCGAAGAACAGCGCAAAGCCCACGGCACCGGCAACCAGATATTTGTGCCGGATGTAGAAAGGTGTGCCACGATCAAAGTGTTCGGGCAGTTTCGCAACCCATGCTTTGGACAGGCGATCAAGTGTGATCGCGACCAGCACGATGGTGACGCCGATCTCGAATGCGCGGCCGATCTTGAAGCTGCCGAGCATCTGCAAGAGTTTTGCGCCAAGTCCCGGCATCCCGATAAAGGCTGTCAGAACGACCATTGCCAGACAGAGCATGATGACCTGGTTCACGCCGACGAGGATCTCGGTGCGGGCCGACGGAAGGTAGACATGCCGCATCATCTGAAAGCGCGTGCAACCACTCATCTTGCCCGCCTCGACAACTTCGGAGGATACCTTTTGCAGGCCGAGCGTCGTCATCAGGATCATCGGGGGGATGGCGAAAACCGTCGTGGCCACCGCCGCCGCCGTCGGGCCGACCTTGAAGAAGATCACCGCCGGAAGCAGGTAGGTGAAAAACGGCAGAGTCTGCATGACCGACAGGAACGGCAGCAGCGCGCGATTGAACGACGGGGATTTCCACGCATAGATACCGACCAGCAGACCGATCATAAAAGCAAGGGGCGCTGAGATAACCAGCACCGACATGGTTTCCATGGCGATTTCCCACTGGCCGATCATCGCGGTCCAGACACAGGTGCCCCCCGCCAGAGCCGCCAGCCGCCAGCCACCAAGATAATAGCCAAGCACGGTCGTTGCCGCTGCGATCGCGCTCCATGGAATGGGGTCGATGAAGGGCCAGCGACGTTTGCCATAAAGCAGGTTCGCGGTCACATCGAGCACCGCTTCAAGCCCTCCGGTCAGAAACCGCGTCAGGGCGAGCAGGCCAAGGTCGTCTTTGACAAAGTTGAAAATCGCATCAAGCCATGTCTCAAAGGGCGGGATCACCGCTTCGGGCAGCCGGTGCAGCCACGCTGGCAAGAGACCCGCGTAGTGCAGCAAGGTCAGTGCGACGGCGAAAAGAAAGAGCCCCAACCCCAAAGTGCGCGATGACAGTGGCGTTGTCTGGCTTTCGGTGTTTGTTGCAACAATCGCCATCAGTTCGCCTGCAACAGGATATCAAGCGCATCTTTACGCGCCATGGCACCAATGGGCCCGGTTTCATCGGCGACCGGGATCACGTCCCGCGCGTCATCAATCAGCATTTTCGCCAGTTCCTGAATGGTGGCCGAGGCCTTGACCGGTTCACCGCTGCCGGTGAGGTCGGGTTTGATCAACCCGGCGGCATGCACGACGCGTGCCTTGTCGATCTCCTGTGTGAACTTTGCCACATAGTCGGTGGCCGGGTTGAGCACGATCTGATCGGGCGTGTCGCATTGTTCGATGGCGCCGTCTTTCATGATGGCGATGCGGTCGGCAAGGCGCAGGGCCTCGTCGAAGTCATGTGTGATAAAGACGATGGTCTTGCCCAGCATGGCGCGAAGGCGAATGAATTCGTCCTGCATTTCACGGCGGATCAACGGGTCAAGCGCCGAGAAAGGTTCATCGAGGAACCAGATGTCTGGCTCGATGGCGAGGCTGCGCGCGATGCCGACGCGCTGTTGCTGACCGCCAGAGAGTTCGCGGGGGAAATATTCTTCGCGGCCTTCCAGACCAACGAGCTTGATCACCTCAAGCGCGCGTTCGCGGCGCGTGTGGCGGTCCTGTCCGCGCATTTCAAGCGGGAAAGATACGTTTTCGAGCACGGTCCGGTGCGGCAGCAGGCCAAAGGACTGGAACACCATACCCATCTTGTTGCGGCGCAGCTCGATCAGTTGTTTCTCGGACAGGTCTCCGATGACCTGATCATCAACCGTGATCGTACCGGCGGTGATTTCATGCAGCCGTGACAGGCAGCGCACCAGCGTCGATTTGCCGGACCCGGACAACCCCATGATGACCAACAGTTCGCCGCGTGACACATCGACGGACACGTCGCGCACGCCTGCGATGTAGCCATCGGCACGTATGTCGTCAAAGCTTCGGCCAGCGGTCATTGTCTTGAGGTAGGCTTCGGGATTATTGCCAAACACCTTCCAGACATTCTTGGCCGAAATGACGATGTCGCTGGCCACGTTCATTGAATCTTTCATGTGAAATCCCCGAAATTCGACAGCAGGAACCCGGGCCAGAAAAAGGCCCGGGGAAGTGGTGCTAAATTGTGAAGTCCTCGATCAGGAGGAAGCGTCCAGCCAGGGGCGCCAGAGGTCTTCGTTTTCCTCAAGCCAGATTTCGGCTGCTTCTTCAGGCTCATAGTCTTCGATATCGACCAGCTTCGCCATTTGTGCAATTTGCGGGTTGGTGAAGGAGATGCGCTGCAGGACGGCGAATGCATCCGGCCATTTCTCTTCCATGCCTTCCCAGGCGGCTTTCTTCATGTAGCCGTCAGCGGGATTGCCGCAGTCATAAAGCGCGTCAGGGTTCGGGCCGACGGCCGGATCCTTGTCGCATCCATCAACCCACTCGGGGAATTCGACGAATTCGCCGGGCCATACCGCTTCGGCAAAGTTCGGTGTCCAGTTGAAGACAACGATGGGGCGTTTGTCTGCTTCTGCGGCCCCGATTTCGGCCCAGAGTGCGGCGGCGGACCCGGCGTTGATGACCTCAAAGTCCATGCCAAGGGCTTCGACACGTTCCTTGCCGTGCTTGAGCCAGTCCACCGGACCATCGAGGTAGCGGCCCTTGTCGCCCGTCTCCGGCGTTGCAAAGATTTCCGCGCATTCGTTCAGCGCTTCCCACGATGGCAGGCCCGGGCACGCGTCCTTGGTCCACATCGGATACCACCAGTCCTCACGCGTTACCGCGTTGTGATCGCCGGCATCGACGATCCCGCCCTTTTCCATGGCCGCACGGAATGAAGCACCGAAAGCGCCTTCCCAGACTTCCATACCAAGGGTGACATCGCCCAGACGGATCGATTCATAAACTGCCTGACTGTCCGTGGTGACATATTCCACATTCAGGCCCATTTCCTCGAACATCTGACCTACGACGTTGGACATGACGATTTGCGATGACCAGTTGTGAATCGGAATGATGATTGGGTCGTCGCTGTCGGCCATTGCAAATGCAGGTGCGAATGCGAGCACGCCCGTTGCCAGTGCAGTTGTAAATTTATTCATTTATTTCTCCCTGTCTGATCTTTCGCTTTTTGCGAAAAGAGTCCAAGCTCACACAGCTTGATTGTGCCCATAGACTACTCGGCATGTTTCTTAAAAATCAACATTTTTTCACTATGTTATTTATCCCCTCTGCATTGCACCCCTTGAAGTTCACCCCAGAAGGTTGGGGAAATGTCCGATTTGAGCCCACTTCTGTCTGAAAGCGGGGGCGACAAACGTTAAAATTCCTTTGAAACTCAGGCAAAGGAGTCTGATTCGATGCGCTATTCCGGATTTGCGGTGTTAAAAGAGGCGTTGACCGGCCATCGCGGCTGGGGGCCAGCATGGCGGGACGCCTCCCCGCAAAATGCCTACGATTTTGTCATCATCGGTGGCGGCGGGCACGGTCTGGCGACCGCGTACTACCTCGCCAAGGAGTTCAGGCAGAGCCGAATCGCTGTTCTTGAAAAGGGTTGGATCGGTGGCGGCAACGTGGGTCGCAACACAACGATCATCCGCTCGAATTACCTTCTTGACGGGAACCAGCCGTTCTATGAGTTCTCTTTGAAACTCTGGGAAGGTCTTGAGCAGGAACTGAACTACAACGCGATGGTGAGCCAGCGCGGCATCCTGAACCTGATCCATACCGATGCGCAGCGCGATGCTTTCATCCGCCGCGGCAACGCGATGATCCTGAATGGCGCTGATGCGGAACTGCTGAGCACTGAGCAGATCAAGCAGCGTTACCCGTTCCTGAACACTGAAAACGCGCGCTTTCCGATCAAGGGGGGGCTGGCGCAACATCGCGGTGGCACGGTGCGCCATGATGCGGTTGCCTGGGGGTATGCCCGCGCGGCGGATCAGCAGGGCGTTGACATCATCCAGAATTGCGAGGTCACAGGTTTCCGCATCGAGAATGGCACCTGCATCGGGGTCGAAACCTCGCGAGGGTTCATCGGCGCGAAAAAGGTCGCAGCCTGCGTGGCCGGATCATCCTCGCGGCTGATGGCCAAGGCCGAGATGCGCCTGCCGATCGAAAGCCACGTGCTGCAGGCTTTTGTTTCGGAGGGACTGAAACCGCTGCTGCCGGGTGTGATAACCTTTGGCGCGGGGCATTTCTATTGCAGCCAGTCTGACAAGGGTGGCCTGGTATTCGGGGGCGACCTTGATGGCTACAATTCCTATGCGCAGCGCGGCAACCTGCCCGTGGTCGAAGACGTCTGCGAAGGCGGTATGGCGATTTTCCCCAACTTGGGTCGTGCGCGGCTGTTGCGCATGTGGGGCGGCATCATGGATATGTCGATGGATGGCTCCCCGATCATCGACCGCACCCATATCAACGGGCTCTATTTCAATGGGGGGTGGTGCTATGGCGGGTTCAAGGCCACGCCGGCATCGGGTTTTGCCTATGCGCATCTGCTGGCCACCGACACACCGCACCCGACCGCAACGGCCTATGGTTTCGATCGCTTCGCCACCGGGCACATGATCGACGAAAAGGGCCAGGGCAACCAGCCCAACCTGCATTGAGGCACACCGGATATGATTATTGACCATCCTCTGCTTGGACCCCGCGACGCCGCTGAATTCGTTTACAAGGGCGACGCGTCGTTGATCCACCGCCCTGACTGGCAGGCCGACGACGCAGCCGCTGCGTTTCATGAATACGGCTATCTGCGCGACAACCCGGCGGGCCTGCACCGTGAATTGTGGTTTCACGAGCAGGGCGACAGATCGTGGCTTGTGGTGACGCGCGACACCACCACCCATGAAATCACCAAGGTCGAACTGGCACGCGATGTTGCGCGCACCGAAGGGCGGTCGAAATGAACCAGATCAATCGTTTGAACGGCGGTCTTATCGACCGCAAAGCCACCAAGTCGTTTACCTTTGACGGCGCGCGCTACACCGGCTGTGCCGGTGATACGCTGGCCTCCGCGCTTCTGGCCAATGGCGTGCGCCTGATGGGCCGGTCGTTCAAATATCACCGACCCCGTGGGCCCATGACCGCCGGTTCGGAAGAGCCGAACGCGATTGTCGAGTTGCGCAGCGGTGCGCGCAGCGAACCCAACACCCGCGCTACAACAGCCGAGCTGTTTGACGGGCTCAGTGCAACCTCGCAGAACCGCTGGCCCTCGCTGAAATGGGACGCGATGGCGATCAACGACAGCCTGTCGCCCTTTCTGTCAGCGGGGTTCTATTACAAGACATTCATGTGGCCTGCGGCCTTCTGGGAAAAGCTCTATGAGCCGATCATCCGCCGCGCCGCCGGTCTGGGCAGCCTGAGCCATGAGCCTGATCCGGACGCCTATGACAAGGGTTTCCTGCACTGCGATCTTCTGATTATCGGTGCGGGTCCGGCCGGTTTGGCCGCCGCACTTACGGCGGGCGAGTCCGGCGCGCGCGTGATTCTTGCAGATGAAGACTATGTGCTGGGCGGGCGTCTGGCGTCAGAGACCGGGTTGCTTTCGGATCAGGATGGACACGCCTGGGCGCAGGAAGCGGTCGCGCGGTTGCACGCGATGCCAAATGTGCGGGTGATGTCGCGCAGCACGGTAATCGGTGCATTCGATCATGGCGTCTACGGTATGCTGGAAAGGGTCAGCGATCATCTTGCGGAACCCGCTCCCGGCAAACCCCGGCAGATCCTGTGGCGCGTCTATTCAAAGCGCGCCATCCTTGCCGCAGGGGCGACCGAACGGCCCATTGTGTTCGAAAACAACGACCGGCCCGGCATCATGCTGGCCTCGGCCATGCGCGCCTATGCGAACCGATGGGCGGTGACTTTGGGCAAATCGGTCGCGGTGTTCACCAACAACGACGACGGCCACCGCACGGCGGTCGATCTGCGGGCCAAGGGTGTCAAGGTCACGGTGATCGACACGCGCTCGGATGCTGTGTCCAAAGCCGATTACGAAACGATCCCCGGCGGCGTGGTCGTCAACACCAAGGGCCGTCTTGGCCTGAAATGCGTAGATGTGCGCCGCGCGTCAGGGGGCCTGCGCACGCTTTATGTCGACGGTCTGGGCGTGTCGGGTGGTTGGAACCCCAATGTGCACATGACCTGCCATCAACGCGGGCGGCCTGAGTGGAACGACGATCTGGCGGCCTTTGTTCCCGGTGGGACGTTGCCCACGGGTCTGATCCCGGCGGGAGCGGCCACGGGCGCGTTTTCAACGCACGCGGCACTGGCATCCGGGCAGGACGCGGCCTGCACCGCGCTGACGGACCTGGGTCACACACCAACGCGCCCTGATCTGCCAGCCGCCGAGGATGCACCGCTGCGGATCAGCGCATTCTGGCACGTCAAGGACGCCAAGCGCGCCTGGGTCGATCAGCAGAACGATGTGACAGCCAAGGACGTGAAACTGGCGCATCAGGAGAACTTCGTCTCGGTGGAGCATCTCAAGCGGTACACGACGCTGGGCATGGCCACCGATCAGGGGAAAACCTCGAATATCGCCGGGCTTGCCATCATGGCCGAAGTTGCGGGCAAGCAGATCCCGCAGGTCGGGACAACGATGTTCCGCCCACCCTATACGCCCACCGCCATTGGCGCTTTTGCGGGCCGCTCGCGGGATGAGGATTTTCGCCCCGTGCGCAAGACCCCAAGCCATTACTGGGCCGAGGAACAGGGTGCGGTATTCGTCGAGGTCGGCATGTGGCTGCGCGCGCAGTGGTTCCCCAAACCCGGTGAGACAAACTGGCGTGAAAGCGTTGACCGCGAGGTGTTGCAAACCCGCAAGTCCGTGGGTGTCTGTGATTGTACCACTTTGGGCAAGATCGACGTTCAGGGCGCGGATGCCGCGGATTTCCTGAACAAGGTCTATGCAAACGCCTTTGCCAAGCTGGCGGTCGGCAAGACGCGCTATGGCCTGATGCTGCGCGAAGACGGGATCGCCATGGATGATGGCACCGCTGCACGTCTGGCGGAGGATCATTTCGTCGTGACCACCACGACCGCCAATGCCGTCCCCGTCTACCGTCACATGGAATTCGTGCGCCAGTGCCTGTTCCCTGATCTTGATGTGCAGCTGATCTCCACCACCGAGGCCTGGGCGCAATATGCGGTTGCGGGACCGAATTCGCGCAAGCTGTTGCAAAAGATCGTGGACCCGGAGTTCGACATCTCGAACGAAGGGTTCCCCTTCATGGCATGTGGGGAGATCACGGTGTGCGGTGGCCTGCGCGCGCGCCTGTTCCGGATTTCCTTCTCGGGCGAACTGGCCTTTGAGATCGCCGTGCCGACCCGCTATGGCGACGCGCTGATGCGCAGGCTCATGGCGGAAGGTGAGGAATTCGGCGTCACCCCCTACGGCACCGAAGCACTGAGCGTCATGCGCATCGAAAAGGGCCATGCGGCGGGCAACGAGCTGAACGGCACGACCTCCGCGCATAACCTTGGCATGGGGCGCATGGTGTCGAAAAAGAAAGACTGCATCGGCAACACCCTCTCGGAACGCCCCGGCCTGACCGAGGAAGACGCGCTCAAGCTCGTGGGTTTCAAGGCGCTGAACGGCACGGACAAAGTACCCGCCGGTGCGCATCTGATAACGGTGGGCGACCCGGTGGATGCCGCCCATGATCAGGGCTATATCACCTCGGCCTGCTATTCACCGAACCTTGGCTGCCATATCGCCATCGGTTATCTGAAATCCGGTGACTCGCGGATGGGCGAAAAGGTGCGGCTGGTCAGCCCGCTGACGGGCGTCGATCACGAGGTCGAAGTCGTCAGTGCCCATTTCGTTGATCCAGAAGGGGAGCGTCTCCGTGCATGATCTGATACCCATTACGCCTTTGGGCGGACAGGCACCGCGCGTCGATACCGTTGGCGCTGTCACGGTCACGGAAGTGACGGATCGCGCGCTTGCGTCGGTTGCGGCCCGGATGGGCGCGGAAAAGGCAGCAGGCGAAACCCTGTCCAAGACCATCGGGGCACAAGCCCCCGCGCCGTCACGGCTTGCGGGCGATACCCTGTCCGCCTTCTGGACCGGTCCCGACCAGTGGATGATCGAGGCCCCCATCGACACGCATGAAGACCTTGCAAAACAGCTGGTTGCGGCATTCGGCAGCACAGCCAGCGCCACCGAACAGACCGATGCATGGTGCCGTTTCGACCTGAGTGGGCCGCACTTGCCGCAGGTCATGGAAATCCTGTGCCCCGTTGATACGCATATCTGGCGCGGGGGGGAGGCGACGCGCACCAGCATCGACCATCTGGGCTGTTTCCTGCTCTGCCGCGATCCGCAGACGTTCTCTGTCATCGGGCCGCGCAGTTCGGCCGGGTCGCTGCATCATGCGCTTTTGACCGCCTGTCGCGCCGCCCTTTGAAGCGTCATGCGAAAAACCTCGATCACGTAACGCGGCCTGGAATCAAGGCTTTCAACACGTTACGTGATACATGATGCTGCGGGTATCTCTCCGGACGCTCCAGGTCAGACCGACGGCACAGGGCGATTGCCTTCTGTGCGATAGAGGTTGATCCGCTTGCGGTCTTCCTGCGGGCTCAGGCCATATTCAGCACGGTAGTGACGGATGAAGTGTTTGGTGCTCGCATATCCGACCGCAGCCGCCACATCGGAGATGGCGTCATTGGTATAAAGCACGATCTGTCGCGCCGCCTGCATCCGCAACCATCGGAAATAGGTCGTCGGGTTCTGTCCCGCCGCTTTCTTGAAACTGCGTTCCAGATGCCGGGGCGACACATTCAGGGCTTTGGCCACGCCTGCGACCGATACCGGGTTTGACAGGTCTTCGGCAAAGATGCGGATGGCGTCCGACACAAGGGGGGACAGGTCGTTCTGAATGCTGTCGGTCAAATGCGCCGGCACCGATTGTTTGACGCCGATCTTGCGCATCATCGGGTGCTGGAACCAGCATGCGACCTCAGTTGCAACATTCGGCCCAAGGGCCGTGTCGATAAAGCCAAGGGCAAGATCGAAGGCGGCGGCGGCGCCCGACGCCGTTACGCAGCGATCCGATGTCTCGATCACCTCGTCACTTTGCAACATGTCGGGAAATTCCGCCGCGAATGCAGCCTCATAGCACCAATGGACGGACAGGCGCGCGCCCTCGACCGCGCCGCTGCGCACCAGTGGAAACACACCGCCGCTGATGGCGCCGAGGGTACAGCCATGGCGTGCCAGTCGCCGCAGATGCGCAGGTGTGCGCTGGTCGGCAAAACGCACAGAGGGCGCAGAAAGCAGGAGCAGGTAGTCCGGGGCATCCACGTCCGCCAAAAGACTCTGTGGCCCGAAAGGGATACCCGCGCTGGACGCCACCGGGCCCGGTTGTTCCGCAATCAGTTCCCAGGTGAAGGCGGTCGCTCCAGATATCTCGTTCGCCGCGCGCAAAGGCTCGATTACCGAGGTTAGGCAGGCCATCGGAAAACCTGGAAAAAGCAGAAAACCAATGGATCGGGGCGAAGTGGTGGAACGTGTCATGTGCAAAACATTTTTTAATCTGAGTAAAATTTTTTTGCAATAAGTGGAAAATCGCTTACCCTTTGTCGCGAGGCGGGTGTGTTGCACATCCTCGTTTTATGTAGTGTAAAGGCCGGTCATCATGAACGTAGACAGTACCAAGACCATGACAAAACTGATCCAGGACCCACATGGCGTTCGCGAAGAACGCGAGAAAGTGCTTGAGGTTGCAATCGGGCGTGAGGTTCGGGCGTATCGCAAGCAAAAGGGCATGACCGTGGCCGAATTGTCCCGTCTGACGGATCTGTCTATCGGCATGTTGTCAAAAATCGAAAACGGCAATACGTCCCCGTCGCTGACCACGTTGCAGGCGTTGGCCAATGCCCTGTCGGTGCCGCTCACCGCCTTTTTCAAAGGGTTCGAGGAACATCGCGAGGCTGTGCATACCAAGGCCGGGGAGGGTCTTGAGATTGAACGTGCGGGCACCCGTGCGGGGCATCACTATGACCTTTTGGGCCATATCGGGTCGAATAATTCCGGTGTGATCGTGGAACCCTATCTCATCACGCTCAATACCGAAGCGGATACGTTCCAGACATTCCAGCATGAGGGGATCGAAATGATCTACATGCTGGAAGGCAAGGTGGGTTACATGCATGGGAACGCGCATTATACGCTCGAAGCGGGGGATACGCTCTTTTTCGACGCGGATGCCCCCCACGGTCCCGAAGACCTGATCGAATTGCCCGCGCGTTACCTGTCGGTGATCTGCTACCCGCAGAGAAGCTGAGCAGGCCGGGCGGGCGATCCGCACCCGGCATTATCCGATCCTACTTTTGCAAGGACGGCTCGGTGTCGAGGTCCGGCCAGACGCCGGGCGATGTCGGCAAACCGTCGTCATACCGGCTGAGATAGTCCAGCATCAACGGACGGTTGTCGATGAAGCCCTTGTAGGTCGCCAGTTCCTCGGGCAGGTCGCGGATGACGCGGTGCAGACGGCGGCCCCATTTCGGGATCGTCACCAGATCCTGAAACGAGATCAGGTAACAGCGGATCGGGAACAGCAGCGCATTGGACCGCGGCAAACGGTAGAAGGTTTGCAACTCCACCCGCAAATGCTGTTTGGAACCGATGTTTTCCGGCGTCAGCGTCGTCTTTTGCACACCCCATTTGTGATAGTTCTCTGGGCTTGTATCGAGCAGGGGGTTTACCGTCATCGTCCAGTTCAGCCGCCGGGCGGGCGCGCCCTGCTGGATGTTGAGCAGGAATTTCAACGCGCGCTTGAAAATACCCATTTCATGCGCCAGCGGCACCGGCGCGTGCCATTCGAAAAAATCCATGCCGATGTCGAAATCGAGGCTCCAGTCCGCCTGCGTCGTTACCATGCCGGCGTCCATGTAAAGCATGTCATCGCGCTGATCGAGCACGGCGTAATCGCCCTGTGCCTGACGGGTGATGTATTCCAGCGGCCCGCAGGGAAGCGTGGTCTCATCCAGGAATGTAAAGGTGTGATCAATGTCCATTGGCTTGTTGATCCAGCGCCAGCGATTACCGTCGCGGTGCAACTCGAACAGGTCGGGGTAATCCTCTGATTTACTGACCATGATCAGCTCCAGCGTGTCCCAGCCCGCCAGCGTCATATGCGGCAGCGACTGGCACCGCAGCGGATCCTCCGCCAGCACAATGGCGCGGTCTGCCATCTCCGAGACATAGTGCTCATCGACATCGAACCGCATTTCGTAGACCGACCCCTTCGGTCCGCCGCGATGCTGCTCCATGTTGACCGAATACATATAGCTGTCTTCGTGGAACGGAAACGGGAAGCGTTTGATCGCCCAGTCCGAGTTGCGGAAGGAATAGTCGTCGCGGAACGTTTCGGTGTTGAATTGTATCGTCATAAAGGACCTCCCTATCGATCCAGAACCAGCGTTTTGCCGACAAAGCGGCTGACGCATGGCATGATTTTCTTGCCGCTGGCGTGTTCTTCTTCTTCCAGCCAGTGGTCGCGGTGGATGAATTCGCCATCGGCCTCGACCACATCGGTTTCGCACTGCCCGCAAGCTCCGCCGCGGCAGAGGAACGGCGCCTGAACGCCGCAACGCTCGATCGCTTCCAGCAGGCTTTCGTGCTCACCCACCTGAATCACGATGTCGGATTTGCACAAGCGTACCTCAAAAGGTTTGCCCGGTTGCGGCGCAAGGAATTCTTCGGAGTGTACGTGTTCCTTGGGCCATCCATGCGCTTCGGCGGTGCTGTGCACCCAGTTGATCATTCCCGCCGGGCCGCAGACATAGACATGTGTGCCCAGGGGCTGACCATCGAGCAGGCTTTCCAGGGGGATCGCCTCGTCCTGATCATCGCAATAGACATGCACCTTGTCCGGGTGGCGTCCTGTCAGTTCGTCCACGTAAGACCCCAGTGCTTTGCTCCGGCAGGCGTAGTGCATTTCCCAACGCCCGCCCATGCGTTCGAGCGTGGCAATCATCGACAGGAAGGGCGTGATGCCGATCCCGCCTGCAAGAAACACATGTTTGTGCCCGCGCAGATCAAGCGGAAAGAGGTTGACCGGATAGGTGATCGTCATCGGATCGCCGACCTTGACGTGCCGGTGCATGAAAAGTGACCCGCCCCGTCCCTCATCGTCGCGGCGCACGGAGATCGCATAGATCGACGTATCCGCCGGGTCAGACATGAGCGAATAGGGGTTGAGACGCATCCGGCCATTGTCATTCATTTCAACGACGGTATGTGCGCCCGCAGAAAAAGGTGGGAACGGCTGCCCGTCGCGGCGTTTGAATTCGAACCGTGAGACCAGTTCGTTGACGGGGACAATGGCGCTGACTTCGACCTCGATCTTTTCGGCACCGGCTTTGGCTTTCTGGGGGGCGGCGCTCATTTGTACAGCTCCACGGGTTCGGGGATGTTTCCGGGATCTTCGGCATCAATGCACACGCCCTGAAAGGCGGCAAGTCTGCGTGAATAATGATCCCGAACGAAAAGGTGCAATCCACAATGGGTACATTGGAACGGGTCGGTCATCACATCCTCGGTGATGCCCTTGCAGTGCACGCACTGCATGCGCCGCGCGACAGAGCCACGATGCTCGGTCTGGATTGCCTGATGCGGAATGCCTGCGGTCATGGCTTCGTTCATCGCCTGACCCATCAGGCCCTCGGTGCCGGTCAGGTAAACCTGCAGACCCATGTGGGCATCCGACAGAACGCGGCGGATGCGCGACACCGAGGCCTCATAGCTTGGCCCGACATAGAATTGCGCAGGCTTCAGCGCCTTGAGTTTTTCCACATAGGTTTCGCCGGTGGCTTTGGGAATATAGATCAGATGGGCGGTGCGAAAGACTTCCGCGTCTTGCTGGGCCAGATCCAGCAAGGCCTCTGCCCCTTCCGCATCCGCTATCATAAGGTGTGATTTGCCCCGACGCGGCGTCAGTGTCCCATAGACAGGGCGGCTTCTGATGCTTTTCGGAAACTGAAATTTCGACATGCTGCCGTCTCTCCTTTCGATCTACGGTGGCGAAAAAGGCGCCCGCTTGGAAGGCGCCTTTCAATGTACATCCAGATCAGCCCTTGGCTGTGCGGATGGCCTTGTCCTTGTCATAGAATGGCATTTCCTCGGCGACACATGGGATTTCCGTGCCATCGCCATTGCGCACCGTCATCTTGGTTCCCGGGGTTGCACATTCGACGGGCATCCGGGCAATGCCTACGGTGTGATCAAACAGATCAGAGCGCATGCCATACGTCACGACACCGACCTTTTCGCCATCCTTGAGCAAATCTGCCCCCTCATCCGCGGCGGTTGTACCTTCAAGCCGCACGCCGTAGATCTTGAAGCGTTCCTTGCCCTCAAGCGCATAGTGGTTTTCCGCACCGCGGAAACCGGTCTTGCCCGGTGAGACGGTGAATTCCAGCCCCAGCTCCCACAGCGAGTCGCCACAGGCGGCGCCATTCTCGAAGGGGTAGGTCTCGGAATTGTCGCCGGGATAGAACAGCAGGTAGCTTTCGGTCCGCAGCAGGTCGAGGGTGGAGAACTGCACCGGGCGAATGCCCATGTCCTTGCCATCTTCGAGGATCGCGTCCCACAGGGCGATGGCGTGACGGCCTTCGCAGAAAATCTCGTAGCCGCGCTCGCCGGTATAGCCGGTGCGCGAAATCATGACGGGCATGCCGAACAGTTTGGTCTGGATGATGCCGAAATACGCGAGATCACGAATGCCCGGCACATGTTTGGCGAGGAAATCCACCGCAACGGGACCCTGCAGCGACATATCGTGTAGATCGTCGTCAAAGATCATCGACACATTCTTGCCATAGGCGGCCATCGCAAGGCTTTCGTGGCCTGTTCCCGTGCCGTGGACCAAAAGCCAGTTGTTCACCGACAAACGGTAGATCACGCAGTCGTCGATAAAGAGACCGCGATCGTCCAGCATCGCGGCATAGACCGCGCGACCCGGCATCAGCTTGTCCACGTTGCGCGTGGTGGCCCGGTCGATTACCGCTGCTGCGTGCGGACCGCTCAGGTGAATCTTCTTGAGGCCCGACACATCCATAAGGCCGGCCTTGGTGCGCACAGCCTCGTAGTCCGCTTTCGCACGCTCATCGGAATGGTCGTAGAACCATGCGGTTCCCATGCCATTCCAGTCTTCCAGTTCACCGCCGATTTCAGCATGGCGCTGCGCCAGTGCCGACGTTCTGTAAATGATCGCCATTTCCTGTCTCCCTGATCTTCTGTTCCGCGATATTGAGACCCAAGTGCGTTGAAAAAGCAATACCTGTGATCAGAATTTTTTCCTGATGGGAAACTTTATAGCCCCGCTATCGGCGTGTTTTTGCGGTCGGCAGATCAGACTGAATCCGTCAAACCAGTAAAAAAAATTGACAGATATGAAAAAAGACGCTCCCCTGCAGTAAAAAATATTTCACAATAATAAAGACTATTCCGACTGAGGAGACAGATATGGATGGTAATCTAAACGCACTGACCACGGTGTTCACCGAGTTTTATTACTGGGTGACGGTCGTGTTCATGTTCCTGATTCACGTGGGGTTCTGCATGTATGAAGTCGGCGCGAGTCGACGGCGCAACCACATGCATACCCTGATGAAAAACGTGATGGTCATTCCCTTGGTCACGGTCACCTTCTTTTTCTTTGGCTGGTGGATCTACTGGGCGTTTCCGATGTTCCCGTTCTTTGGCGGGCTTGATCTGGAAGCCGGTGCGGCGAACCTGCCCTGGGCTGAAACAATGGGCCCGAACGCAGGCGATAGAATCACCGGCGTGTTCTGGGCGGCCTTCCTGCTTTTCTCCTGGACCGCGGCCTCCATCGTCTCTGGTTCCGTGATCGAGCGTATCCGCTCTTCGGCCCTGTGGGTTCACGCGGTGCTCATCGGGTCCGTGTGGTGGATCATTGATGCTGCCTGGGGCTGGCACTATGGCGGATGGATGGTCAAATACCTCGGCTATCATGACGCCTATGCCTCCGGTGTGATCCACGCCATTGCCGGGGGCTATGCGCTGGGTGTGATCACCGTGCTTGGGCCGCGCATCGGCAAATTTGCAGCGGACGGCACGCCACGCGACATTCCTCCGCATAACCCGTGGATGCTGACCATCGGGATTTTCCTGATCTACACCGGTTTCTGGGGCTTTTACGCGGCCTGCAACGTGCCTCTTATCGCGCCTGAAGTCATCGGCGGGGAGATCACCGGCATCACATGGACGGCCACGAACATCTACCTCGCGCCCACAACTCTGTCGGCGATCACGTTCAATTTCCTGATGTCCCTGTCCGGTGGATTGATGGCGGCCTATGTTGTGTCCAAGGGCGATGCGTTCTGGACCTTCTCAGGTGGGCTTGCCGGGGTGATCACTGCCTCTGCGGGGAACGACCTCTATCATCCGGTTCAGGCGATGCTGATCGCTGCAGTTGGTGTGGTGATCGTTTATCGTTTGCACTTCTGGGTCGAACGTCGTTTCAAGCTGGACGATGCCGTGGGCGCGGTTGCGGTGCATGGCTACGCGGGTTTCGTGGGTCTCGTGATTTCGGGTTTCGTACTCTGGGGTGCTCCTGCTTCGCCGTTTGAAGGCTATGCTTCGATCAATCCGGTCGGTCAGTTCCTTGGCGCGGTCATCATGTTCTTCGGACTTGGCTTCCTGCCGGCTTTCATCGTGGCCAAGATGCAGGCCGCGGCAGGGGTATTGCGTATTCCCGAAGAGGTGGAACTCGAAGGTCTCGATTATGCCGAGCACCATGCCTATGAGGATGCAAAACAAGAGATCATTCAGGCCGACAAAGCCTTTCTCGCATCCAAAATCAGACCCGCTGAATAAGGAGATCAAGAATGTCTACTATTGGATATGAAAGCTGGGCCGTGGATATGGCCGATGTTGGTCCGATCTATCCCTTCCAGGGATGGGAAGTCGCCATGGT